>JAOUMB010000072.1 GCA_029881725.1 Nitrospirota bacterium | reverse complement strand
TTCTCGGGTTACAGTCAGCGCTTCGACAACGCCTTCTATAACCCGCCAGGGGCCGGTATGGCCACTTCCTCTATCCGTGGCCAACTGTCAGGTGAATACCGTCACAGCACACACCGAGTTATTACCGGATATGGTCCCGGCCACTACCCCTCAGTGGCACTGACAAACCAAGTGTCGCTGTCTGACAAACCATGTGGCGCGCTACAGCTACCCCCCCCGCACCGCTCCCTAGCTGGGCCAGGGCTGGCTGTTGCGGATGTATTCGCCCTGTTTGAACTCGGTAAAGAAATAGGGCACATAGGGATGGACGACTTCCTCGCCGGATTCGTCGCATTCCAGGCTGGTTTCGGCGGCGTAGGTGACCTGCATGGATTCGTGCACCAGCACGTGGTACCACGGCTGGTTGCGCTCCGGCTGGCTGCGGTTGGCGGTGTACCAGGTTTCATCCGCACGGCAGATCGGGTCCAGCTCCACCACCACGCCCCGGTAGCCGTAGCGCTTGTGGCGCACGATCTGGCCCGGGCGGAAGCGGGGGTTTTCATTGTCGGCGGGTTCGCTTTCGCCCCCGGCCGGGAGCAGCAGCGGGCGGTTCCACAGGTGCTGGGCCACCAGTCCGTTGATGTAGCGGATGGTCACCGGATCGGGCGGCTCGGGCA
Organism: Nitrospirota bacterium; assembly: GCA_029881725.1. GTDB lineage: Bacteria > Nitrospirota > JACRHL01 > JACRHL01 > JACRHL01 > JAOUMB01. Next base: position 8,877 of record JAOUMB010000072.1, on the reverse strand, counting down.
ATTCGCTCAGCAGGGTGTCCAGGTCCGGTCCGAAGGCCGCCAGCGCGTCGAGAACGTTCTCGCGCACGGACGGAGTCTCGTCCTCAAGCAGTTGCACCAGAAATGGAAGTTGCGAATGTTCGAGCATGTTCCTGTCCCTTGCCTCATATCTCACGGAAGGCGCCAGAGGACTGGCGGAGCGCGCAGAACCACGCCTGACACCACAGGGGTGTCCCTCCCTGAAAGCACGTTTATCCGACAATTTTCTTATCGGCGGGGCGGCTTGGGGGCATGAGTTCCGGAACGCCTGCGTTTGGACGCGGGCATGCGCCGGGATGGCTTGGGCGGCTCCGGCTGCGGAGCCATGGCCGCGGCGGCGTTCAGGTGGTGGTCGAGCAGGGTCAGGAAGCGGTTCACCTCGATGGGCTTGGTGACGTAATCGGAAAATCCGGCCTTGCGCCCCTTCTCGGCGGTTTCGGCAAAGCCGTCGGCGCTCACCGCAACCACCGGAATGTGCCGGGTGCGGTCATTTGACTGTAGTGCATCGAACACCTTAAATCCGTCCATGTCCGGCAGATGAACGTCCAGCAGGATCAGGTCCGGGCAGTGGTCGGTGGCGGTTTTGATGCCGGATGCCCCGTCGCGGGCAAACAGCACCTGCAGGTCGTTGCGGGTTTCCAGAATGCGCCGCATGAGAATGGTGTTCTGGGTGTTGTCCTCGATGTACAGCACCGTATGTTCCGTCTTGCGGGCGGTCTGGGGGGTGATGGGGCAGGCGGGCCCGGCCACCGGCACGGCATCGGGGGTGGCCACGGCGGGAAACTCCACCCAGAAGCGGCTGCCCTTTCCGGGGTGGCTCTCGCAGCCGACCGTACCGTCCATCATCTCCGCCAGACGGCGCACGATCACCAGGCCGATGCCGGTGCCGTCCACCGGACCGGTGTCGGCGCCCAGCCGCTCGAAGGGCTGGAACAGGCGGTCCTGCAGGGTGGGGGGAATGCCGGGGCCGTCGTCGGTCACATCCATGCGCAGGCGGCCGTCGGAGAGGGTCATCGCCACCTGCACGGTGCCACCGGGCTGATTGAATTTGATGGCGTTGGACAGCAGGTTGACCATGATCTGCCGCAAGCGGGCCCCGTCGGCAAAGATGACCGCCGGGGTGTCGGGCTTCTGCACCGGCCGCACGGAAACCCCATACCGATCGGCCAGCGGCTGCACCAGCATGCAGGCGGATTCGACCAGTGGCACCGGGTCCGTATCCACCGGGTAGAGGGGCAGTTCGCCGGCCTCGATGCGCGACAGGTCGAGCACGTCGTCGATCAGTTCCAGCAGGTGGTTGCCGGCCTGAATGATTTCGCGCACGGTCTCCTCGCCGCGGCTGTCATCGCGGGACTGCGCCTCGGCCTCGGCCAGTTGGGCGAAGCCCAGCACGGCGTTGAGCGGGGTGCGCAGTTCGTGGCTCATGCGCGACAGGAATATGCTCTTGGCCTGATTGGCGGCGCGGGCCTCGCGGGTGGCTTCCGCCAGTTCGGCGGTGCGCTCCTGCACGCGCCGCTCCAGTTCCTCCATGCTGTTGGCGACCGCGTCTTCGGCCAGCTTCTGCTCGGTGATGTCGCGCATGGAGCCGAGAATGCCCGCGTCCCGCCCGTCCGGGTCCCGCCACGGCACGGCGCACACGGACACCCAGCGCTGGACCTTGTCGCGGCGGCGGATGGGGAACACCACGTGGTTGGCCAGGCGGTTCCGCCCATGGGCCAGCTTGCTCAGGCGCAGGATGCCGTCGGCATCGGCGAAACTGGACAGGGGCTGCCCCACCAGGGACACCAGCGGCATATCGAACAGGGACCGCGCCGCCGGGGAAATCCAGGTGATGACGCCGTCCGGCGAGAGGCGGAACACGGTGTCCTGGAGGCTGGCGACGATGGCGGTCATTTCCCGTTCGGAGGCCAGCAGGCGCTCCTCGGCCTCGACGCGCGCGGTGATGTCGGTGACACTGCCCGCAAAGCCGGTAACGGTGCCGTTCTCGTCATATTCGGCCGAGGCCTGGCCGATCACCCAGGTGGTGGTGCCGTTCGGGGTGAGAAACCGGTATTCGGAGCGGAAGCGCCGTTTGTCGCGGGCGGCCTCGGTCCATTCGCGGAACACCCGGTCCCGGTCGTCCGGATGAATGGCGCCGGACCACCCCTTGCCACGGGCCTGATCCGGGGTCATGCCGGTCAACTGGCACCACCGTTCGTTCACGTACTGGCATTCGCCGTCCGCATCGGTGCGAAACATGCCCACCGGCACGGAGCGGGCCAGCGCCCGGTAGCGGGCATCGTCCTCGGCGCGCAGCCGCTCGCGGGCCTGCCGGTCGGAAACGTCGCGGATCACCGCCGTGTACAGGGGAGTGCCGGAGGAAAGGGTGGGGGCCAGCACCACGTCGGCGGGAAACACGGAGCCGTTCTTGCGCTGAAAGTGGAAGGTGGCGTGGATCGGGTCGCGGGTTCCGGAGGTGACCAGCTTCTGCACCATGGCGTGCCGCGCGCTGCGGTCGTCCGGGGGCACCAGCAGGGTGCAGCCGCGCCCCACCGCGTCCTGGGCCCGGTATCCCAGCATGCGCTCGGCGGCCGGGTTGAGGGATTCGATCACGCACTGGGAGTTGATCAGCACGATGCCGTCCGGCGCTTCCCGCAGCACCGCCTGGGCCCGGTGGTGCTGGCGGCTGGCGCGCAGCACCGCCGGACGCACGGCCAGCAGCCACACCAGCGGCGTGGCCAGCACGATGGGCAACAGGATGTGCAGCATGGTCACCCCGGCCGCTGTGGCTGGATGCGCCCATGCGACGACTACCTGGGTGATCAGTTCGGCCACCGCCAGAAACAGCGACACTACCAACGCAAAACGCCACCATTGGCTCCCAAAGAGCCGGATCGGAAACTTCATGTGTACCCCCCCAAGGGATTATGTTCCGGCCACCCAGCCGGAGCGTGTTCGTCCACCAATTTATACTCTGACGCACTTCGCGCCCGTTGGCAAGTTGATGAAAACCTTACAAACAGTAGGGGAAATCCCGTACCGGGCGGTTGGAAACCGGCGGATTCGGTGTACCCTGTTTGCTCCTTGTTTAAACTTGGCGGGAGGCGGCGCATGAGGGGCGGAGCGGGATGGGTATGGGGGATGTGGCTGGGGGCGCTGCTCCCGGCGCTGACCGCCCACGCCGGGGAACCGATGCGGGTTCTGTGGTGGACCGGCGACGTAAGCGTGATGGTGGGCGAAAAAACCGTCCCCACCCTGGGGGCCGCTCACGAAACCCAGGACCTGCTGGGGGTGCGGGTGACGTTTGGCAAAAACGTGTGGCCGGTGGCGGTGGCCCTGGATGTGGAATTTTCCGAAAGCGCCACGGACGCGGCGGGCAATCGGATGGAACTGACCGAAGGGCGGGTGGGGGTGCGCAAGTCCCATGGTGGCGGCGTGCTGCACCCGTTCTGGGGCGGTGGCCTGAGCGTGGCCCGCCTGAAGGTGATCGAGCCGCCGCTCACCGGGGGGTACGGCCCCGGCCTGGGCTATTGGCTGGGCGCGGGCGCCACGCTGGATATCAGCCGGGGCAGCCACCTGGGGGCGTCGTGGGTGCACTCCCGGTTGAATCTGGATACGCGCACGGTCACCGTGGACCGCAGCGACGGGGTGCGCCTGTTCTGGGGCTGGCGGTGGTAGCGGCTAGCGGATGATCCGCAGCGGCCCCGCATCCGGGGTTTCCGGCTCGGGGGGTTTGGGGGTGAAGGCCTGGGTTTTGGTGATCACCCGGTGGACCGGCAGCTCGTTCGCATCGATCAGGTAGCCGAAATCCTCGAAAATCTGCTTGTCGTCCACGATGGCGATGCGCACCGCGTCGTCCAGCAGACCCCCTTTCCGGGTGAGCGCGGCGGGCAGTTCGCCGAACACCTCCCCCTGCCCCAGCCAGCGCCCGTACCGGTCCACACTGAGCGCGCCGGTCACCAGCAGGGGGGCGCCCTTCAGCTCGGTCAACGGCATGGTCTGCGCGAAGCGGCCGATCTCCTTGATCATGGCCGCCACCCGGGCATCGGTGGGGGAAATCCCTTCCAGACGCCAGGCCTGATCGGAGCGGGGGATCGGCACCAGCACGCATTTTCCCGCCGCCAGCGCCTCGCGGCGCGCCTCGAAGGTGACGTCGTCGGCGCTGATCACCACCGTGCCGGCGGTTTGCCATGCGCGCTCATCCAGCAGCCGGGCGGTGGCAATCTCCGGGGCGCGGAACGACGGGATGCGGGCGAAGCAGGGGCGGGGCACCATGGTCAGGTGGTAGTCGCTCAGATACTTCCACAGCCACTTGCGCAGCTCGTCCTTGTGTTTGAAACGGTATGGAATGACGACCATGCGGGTACCCGGTCTGAAGAGAGAATCCGACTGTTACGGTAACCGGTTCGGCGGCGTTGCGCCAGTGGGCCGGGTGGGGCGGGCCCGGGTCAGGGGTGCCCGATCAGCACCTGATCCAGCGCTTCGTACAACCGTTGCAGGCTGAACGGTTTGGTTACGTAGTCGGTAAATCCCGCCGACAGGGCCCGCGCCCGGTCCTGGGGGAAGCTGTTGGCCGACACGCCGACCACCGGAATGGCGCGGGTGATTTTGTCCTCCCGCAGGCGCTCCAGCACCTGGAACCCATCGATGTCGGGCAGGTTGATGTCCAGCAGGATCAGGTCGGGAACCTTCCTGTGGGCGGTTTCCACCCCGGAAAGGCCGCAGCTTTCGGTAATCAGCACCAGATCGTCGCGGCGGCGGAACATCTCTTCCATAAGCAGGATGTTGGCCCGGTTGTCCTCCACATAGAGCACCGTCCGCCGGGCGGGGGTGGCGCCTTTTTCAGTGGCCTTGCGGGAGCGCTTGGAGATGGTTCCGCGGGTCTTTTCAGGTATCCGGGCGGGCCGCGGTGCGGCAGACTTCTTCGCCATTGGAAACCGTACCCGGAAGCTGCTTCCATGGCCACGGCGGCTGGTCAGTTCCAGTTCCCCCCCCATGGCCAGCACCAGCTTGCGGGTGATGCTCAACCCGATGCCGGTTCCCTCCACGGCGCTGTGTTCCCAGCCCAGCCGGTCGAACGGCTCGAACAGGCGCTGCTGGAGGCTTTTGGAAATGCCGGGGCCGGTGTCGGCAATGGTGATGGTCACCCGGCCGTCCCTGCCGGAGGCGCAGCGCAGGGTGACGCTGCCACCTTCCTTGTTGTATTTGACGGCGTTGGACAACAGGTTGATCAGCACCTCACGCAGGCGGGTCGGGTCCGCCAGCAGGTGGCAGGCGGGGCGGATCCGGTTGTCGATGGAAATGTGGCGTTTGCCGGCATCCCCCGCCAGCAGGGCGATGCATTCCTCGGCCACGGGGGCGACCGCCACCGGGCCGATCGACAGGTTCAGGGTGCCGGCTTCGATGCGCGACAGGTCGAGCACCTCGTTGACCAGGGACAGCAGGTGGCTTCCGGCCTGGTTGATCTCGTCCACATAGTGGCGCTGGTTGGGGGACAGCGGGTTGTCCGGGGTGCTGCCCAGAAGCTGGCCGAAGCCGAGCATGGCGTTGAGCGGGGTGCGCAGTTCGTGGCTCATGCGGGACAGGAATTCGCTCTTGGCCCGGTTGGCGGCCTCGGCCTGGTCGCGGGCGGCAATCAGTTCCCGTTCGGCGCGCCGGCGTTCGGCAATGTCGCGGGCGGTGGCCACAAAGCGGGGCGGTTCCCCTTCCAGCACCACGTATTGCAGCGACACGGCCACCGGAATCAGCGCGCCGTCCTTGCGCCGGTGTTCGGTTTCGAAGTGCAGCAGGTTCCGCTCGCCGGCAATCAGCGAGGCGAGCATGGCCCGAAAACGGCTTTCGTCGTGTTCCGGCTTGATGTCCAGCGGCGTCATGCGGGACAATTCCTCCGCCGAATAGCCCACCTGATCGGTGGCGCCCTGGTTCACGTAGATGAATCGCAGGGTGTCGGGGTCGAACATGAACACGCAGTCGCGGGTGGCATCCAGGGTGCGTTTGAAACGGGCCAGTTCGGCGGTGCGTTCGCGGACCCGGTCCTCCAGTTCCTCCAGGGTGTGGCTGAGCGTCTCCTGGACTTCCTTGAGGGCCTGAATGTCGCGCATGGTGCCCTCGATGCCCACGGCATTGCCCTCGGCATCGCGCACGAAATTGGCGTTGATGGCCGCCCACACCCGGGTGCCGTCCTTGCGCCCCAGTTCCACGGGAAGGTTGGAAACGCGCCCCTGGGTGTCCCGGATCAGGGCCAGGAAATTATTCAGCTTGTCCCGCTCCCCGCACAGCAGGCCCAGGGACTGGCCAGCCATCTCCCGGGGCGAGTAGCCGACCAGTTCCCGTGACGACGGGCTGGTCCACGCAATGATGCCTTCCAGGTCGGCGCGGAAATAGGTGTCCTGCATGTTGTCGAGAATGGCGGCCAGTTCCGCGCGGGAGGTGCGCTCGCGCTCCTCGGCCCGGTGCCGCTCCACCTCGGCGGCCATGCGCTGGGCAAAACTGCCGAGCACCGACGCCATTTGGGGCGACGGCGTCATCGGACGGTCGTCCATGACCGATACCAGCCCCAGGGTTTCGCCGCCGGAGGTGACCAGCGGCATGCCGAAATAGCTTTCCAGTTTCAGGTCGGCCAGCATGGCGTCGTCGGGAAACGTTTGGGCGAGCCCTTCCGGGTACAGGCGCGGTCCGCGGGAGATGACCTCCGCACACGGGGTTCCCGCCAGCCGGTAGTCGATGTTGTCCACGATTTGTCCGTCAATCCACAGGGCGCGGGTGGCGATCCGCTCGTCATCCTCCAGCAGGGAAACCGAGGCCACCCGGGCGTCAAACGCCTTTGCCAGATGGATGGCTCCGGTGCGGAAAAAATTGTCCAGATCGGTGAGCGGGCTGGTTTTGGCCAAGGCCTCCAGGGCGTCCTCGGCGCGCTTGCGGGCGGTGATGTCGGTGTAGCACCCCATCACGCCGATGATGTGGCCGTCCGCGTCGGTGAGCGGCACCTTGCTGGTCTGCAGCCAGTGGCGGCCACCTTCATTATCCGTGAGGGGCTCCTCGTACTCAAGCCGGGCGGCGCCGCTCGCGATCACCTGCCGGTCGTCCGCCCGGTAGCCCTCCGCCAGGTCCTTCCAGGCCATTTGGGTGTCGTCCAGCCCCACCACGTGCTCCGGACGCGCCAGTCCCGCGTCTTCGGCAAAGCGGCCGTTGCACCCCAGGTAATTCAGGTTGCTGTCCTTCCAGAACACGCGGACCGGGATGGCGTCCAGCACCAGCTTGAGCATGTTGCGCGATTCGCGCACCTGCCGCTCGGCGCGTTTTCTCAGGGAGATGTCGCGCACCATGCAGGCAAAGGCCCGGCCCCGTTCGTGGGGCAGGGGGTAGAGCGCCAATTCGGCTTCGAAGGTGGTGCGGTCGGTGCGTTGCAGCACGGTGTCCATGCCTACCGGATTGGACGCGTGTTCCAGGGTCAGGTCCGGGGCGGCGGGGGTGCCGCTGCCCGCGGAGGGGGGGAACAGGGTGGTCCAGTCGCGCCCCTCCGCCTCCGGGGCGCTGATGCGGAACATCTCCTCGCCGGCCGGATTGATGGAGGTGATGCGGCCGCTGCTGTCGAGGGTGAGAATGCCTTCGGTGGCGTTGGTGACCACGGTGGCCGCGCGCACCCGCTCGCCCATGGCCTGGCTGCGCAGGGGACGCACGATGAACCACCACAAAAACGGGCTGCTCAACGTGGTCAGCATGGCGGAGTCCAGGGCGCCCCACAGCAGGCGGGTGGTGCGGGCCGCCTCCGAGGGGAGGATCATCATCACCAGCCATTCGGCGGAGAAGATCACCGCCAGCACCACCAGGAACAGGTGGCGCGGGGAGCTCAAGGGATCCTGTTTTTTCGACGAAACTGGGGTCACGGCCTCTCCCGGCACCGGTGTGCACAGGTTTCCCCACCCGAAAAGTGCTCCCTTCTTATCGGTGGGTGGCGGGGCGGGCGTTAGGTGGAGAGGTGGGGTTCAGGATGTCCCGAATCGGGGGCGGGCCCGGGTTGTAAAACGGTGTGGCAGATACTACAGTTGGGGGGTCTGGCACCCTCATGGGGAGGGGCGATGAAGTGTTTTTTCGGTTGGGGAGTGTCGTATGCGTCTGCTAGCGGTTGTTTTGGGTGTGGGCTTGTCTTTGTCAGGCGCCTCCGTCGCGAATGCGCAGGGGCCGTATGGGGATCCGTACGGGGATCCCTACGTCAGTCCGGGAGGGGGGATGACTGGCAACGTGGTCTTGTTTGTGGGCGCCAAGGCGATGGACGAGGCAGAATGGGCGCCGGCACATGAACATGGCGAAGTTGGCCTGGGAATGGACCTGCAGCCGATGGGGTGGCCCGTGGGTGTGGACGTGCGACTGCTTTCGTCCGGCAGCGATCTGGTTTATGAGCCGACGTTAGGGGCCTGGGTGGAATTAAATACTACCGAGCTGGATTTTGGTGTTCGCAAGACATGGGGCGAAGGAGGCCTTACAAACGTTCGTCCCTATGTGGCAGGGGGCATCGCGATGATTGATGCAGAGTTGTTCATTGATGGGAATGGCGCGTCCGGGTCGGGCACTGGCATCTGGCTTGCGGGTGGAGTTTACTGGATATTAAGCGGTGCCAGTGGTCCTGGGGTTACGCTGGGCTTGGAGCTGATGTCATCAGCCGCAGATGCCGATTTTCCATTCGGAACGTTTAGCGCAGGCGGTGGCCATTTCAACTTCACCGTCGGGTACCACTTCTAGGGTCACCCGGTTACCGCAGCCACTGTTACGGGGCGCCCGCTCGCGGGCGCCCCTTTTTTTACCGTTCCCCTTCCGCCACGGGTTCCCCCGTCCCGCGCCGTAATGCGCGCATCACGATCACCGCTTCCACGCACACCCACA
>JAOUMB010000120.1 GCA_029881725.1 Nitrospirota bacterium | reverse complement strand
AATCGATTCGCTGAGCATGGCCGACGAGCCCGTGTGGGCCGCCGCACCGAATTTGGAAATGGCGATCAGCAGGTTGCCCGCGAGGGCGGCAAGAACAACTCTGGTGGAACCGGATGCAGCCATGGGGGCTCATAAGGTATCAGAAAGACCGCCCCATGACAGCCGCTTTTTTACGCCCTTGAAGCGCCGTGCCCGGTGGGGTGTAATGGAGGGCGCATGGCCGCGCCCGATTCCCATCCGCTCACCCCCCCGGCCCACCACCGGCAGGCGTTGCTGGCCACCGCCGGCAGCGCCAACGCCACCCGTGGCGAACTGGTGCGCCTGGAACTCACCCCCATGGGCTGGGCACGCCGTGGCGCGCCGGTTCCGGTGTGCTTCGGGGCCTGCGGGTTCGGATGGGGCGACGGCGAGCACCCGCCGGCGCTGGCCGCGTATCCGGGCGCGCCGCACAAGCGCGAGGGGGACGGCCGGTCGCCCATCGGCTGGTACCGGCTGGGGACCGTGTTCGGCACCCAGGCGCCCCCCGGCTGCCGCATGCCCTATCGCCCGACCACCCCGCGTGATTTCTGGGTGGACGACCCGCGGGCCCCCGACTACAACCGCTGGGTCACCCTGCCCGACGGGGCCGACCCGTCCGCCCGCTGGGCCTCCTTCGAGCGCATGCGCCGGGACGACGGCCAGTACCGGCTGGGAGTGGTGGTGGAACACAACACCGGGCCGGTCACCCCCGGCCACGGCAGCGCCATTTTTCTGCACGTGCACAAGGCGCCGGATCACCCCACCCACGGCTGCACCGCCATGGACTACGCCGCCCTGCTGGAAATTGTCCAGTGGCTGGACCCGGAAGCCGCGCCGCTGCTGATCCAGGGGCCGTCCCCCCTGCCCGAACAGTGGCCGGGAGGGAGGCCGTAACGGGGATCAAAGAAAGATGAAAAAGAGGCGATGGGCGGGTTTTCCAGCCCGCGGATTCAGTGTTATTTTTATACTCAGGTACAGCCGATAGTGGGGGACCTGTTGACCATTTCTCATCGTTTCCGGCATCCGGCGGTCGTTGCGCCGAACTTCCTGCTGCCGTACTGTCTGCTGACCCTATTCCTGCTCCCCTTCATCGTCTCCCCCGCGTCCGCCGGTGAGCCGCTGGTGGTGGTGGCGCGGGCCGGTGACCACCTGCCCCGGTTGACCACCGCCGAAGTGACCGCCATCTACCTGGGGGAAACCACCTTTGTGGCGGGCCTGGCGGTGCACCCGGTGGACTATCACCGCACCGTGCCGATCCGGGATGAGTTTCTGAAACAGGTGCTGCACATGCCGCCGGTGGCCTTCGACAGCCACTGGATCAAGACCGTGTTCCGCTCCGGCGGCATTCCACCCCTGCGCGCCCTATCGATCAAGTCGGCCCTGGCGGAGGTGCATACGCGGCAGGGAACGGTGGCCTACGTCCCGGTGTCGGCGGCGATGGAGGACACACAGGTCACCATTATCTGGCGTCAGACCCGGACCGCCCCCCTCCCCTGATACGCCCCCCTCAGGCGCCGCCGCGCGGGAGCGCTCCGCCGGCCTCCCGCAGGGACTTCAACCCCGCGCTGGCCGCGGCCAGCCGGGCCCGCGCCCGCGCCACCAGCGGCACCGGGCCACCCACCACCGGCTGACCGTCCAACCAGCCGAACACCCGGTCCAGATCGGTGTGCGCGGCATCCAGCAGGGCCAGAAGTTCAAGTGGCAGTTCCACGGCACCGCGCGGCCGGACCCCGGCCGGGGCCAGGGACCGCGGCGCGGAATGGGGAACGGGCATTCCGTGCGGCGCGGAATCGGGGATGAGATCGGGCGTGAACTCGGACATGAAGGTCTCCCGGTAAATTGGAACGCGAACATGTGCGCCGCCCCACCGCTCCGGCTGGCCCCCTTCCGCGGAAACGGGGAGCCCCGGCAGGCGGATGCTCCCCTGAAGGCACCGGAAAGGCCCGCTCCACGGCGAACCGGGTAAACGAGCGCTCCTTCTCGGCTGCCGGACCGCTGACGCGGGCCATGCTGCCTCTCCCGGACGCGCAGCCGGAACCGGGCGGGGCGGCGCCCGCCCAACATAGCCGAACGCTGAATACGCTTACAATAGCCGCAGGCTAGTTTGTGCGGCACCCCGTAGACTCCGGCCACCCGCCTCCGGGGAAGGGGTTGGGGAATCCCCCCGAAAATCAGCAGGGTCGGTAGCCGGACATGCCCCCCCGGCACGGCGAGCGACACCCATAACAACTCCGCATCCCGGTCGGGATGGTTGGCGGGTGCGGCCACCGAAGCACACACCCGGACGGTGCCGGGCGGTAATGGTCGATACCACCACCGGAGTTGTGGTACAAGAGATGCGTTACGACGCGTTCGGTAACGTGATCTTTGATAGCAACCCCAGAGGTGGCCCCGGAAATCTGAACAACTGGGATAAGTGGATTTCCTGCTCAGTTGGGGCATGATGATGCCCCCTCAAGAAGGAGCGAGACATGAGCAGGAGACCACGTCGAAACCATTC
>JAOUMB010000029.1 GCA_029881725.1 Nitrospirota bacterium | reverse complement strand
GTTGCCCTCACCCCATTCGGATACGGCAGCGGGCCCCGCCCACCTGTGCGCCCACGGCTGGAACGGGAACCCCCACGCACGCCGCATGGTGGAGGCCCCTCCCCCATCCAATGCCCTCACCCCATTCGGATACGGCAGCGGGCCCCGCCCGTCGGGGAAGTCAACGGCTGGAACGGCCCCCCCCACGCACGTCGCATGGTGGAGGCCCCTCCCCCACCCAATGCCGTCACCCCATTCGGATACGGCAGCGGGCCCCGCCCACCTGTGCGCCCACGGCTGGAACGGGAACCCCCACGCACGCCGCATGGTGGAGGCCCCTCCCCCATCCAATGCCCTCACCCCATTCGGATACGGCAGCGGGCCCAGCCCGCTAGTACCATTCGAAGGCGATGTTGCTTTTGATGCGCAGGTCTTCGCTGGCGTCGGAGATGCCGTAGAGGGCGCCCACCTGCCACACCCACCACTTGCCCAACCCGATGTTGAACACGGGGCCGAGCAACTGGGTGTTGGCTTTGTAGCGCATATCGCCGATTTCGCCCACGCCGCCGTAGAGCTCCAGCATGGGCTCCAGGGACGGGCTCAGGCGCCACTTGAGCTGGGCCGCGTATCCGCCCTCGGTGGGGCTTACGCCGTCCAGCTTCTTCTCCAGCACCCCGTTCAGGGTCAGGGTCAGCTTGTCGAAACTCTTTTGAAACAAAGGCTTGAGTTCGATTTTATCGGCGGACGCGGTATCGGCGCTGATCTGGTATTCCACATAAATCCCCGCATCCCAACTGCGTTCGCCCTGCTCGAACAACTGGTGAATCCACTCGATTTTCCACTTGGCGAATTGGGTGGCGTCGGTGCCCCCGCCGCCCGCGGATTGCTGGTCCCACACGCCGTAGAGGGCGAGGGTGTCCTTGTCTGAATAGACGTAGGCGAGTTCCAGTTCGTGCCCGAGAACAGTGGTTCCGCTGCCCTTGGCCTCGTGCCAGTCCACGTAGTATTCGAGTTCCTTTTCGCCCGCGTGGACGATGGGCGAGTAGACCATTTTCTTGGCCTCGGCCGGAGCCGTCATTGCCACCAGGGGCGCCGCCAGCAGCAGGCCCGCCAAAACACTCCGCACGTTCATGATCCCTCTCCAAAGGCGTGCGCCGGGCGCAGCCGTTACGCCGGGGCTTCCCGTCCCCGGCTTGTTTTTGCATGAATGATGCGCCGAAGCGCACTGGATGTCACTCCGGGGTTATGCGCTCACCGGCTTGCGGCGCAGCAGGCCGGAGCCGAGCCACGCCAGCACCGCGCCCAGATAGCCGCCGTACACCAGCACCTCCATCAGGGTGGGGTTGGCGTTGTAGCCGAACAGGATGCCGAACAGGGCGCCCAGGCCGCCGTCTTCCGGCAGGATGGCGCGCAGGTCCCACACGTTGTAGGCCAGGGCCGGGAGCCAGTCCACCGCCACCCACAGCCCGGCGGCGCCGGACAGCATGCCCGCCGCCAGCAGCACCAGCAACACCATGGTGGCGTTGAAGAACAGGGTCATGGGAATGCGGCGTCCCCCGGCAAACAGGGCCCAGGCGATGCCCACCGCCGACGCCAATCCAAGCACGCCGCCGGTGAGCATCGCCGCGGGGTTCCCCCCGCCACCGGAAATGGCGATGCCCCACAGAAACAACACGGTTTCGAAGCCTTCGCGAAACACGGTAAGGAACACCAGCACAAACACCCCGATGCCACGGCTGGCCACGGTATCGTGCACCCGCCGGGAAAGCTCGGCGCGCAGGCCCTGGCGGGTGTTGCGCACCCACACCACCACATAGGTGATCATCAATGCCGCCACCGCCAGCACGAAGCCGTTCAGCACCTCCTGCCCGGCGCCGGAAAACAGATCGGCCACGCCGTCGGCAAACAGGGCGAACAGCACGCTGGCCACCGCCGCCGCCCCCACGCCCCAGGCCACGTGGCGCACGTATTCCGTGCGCCCCAACTGGGCCAGCACCGCCAGGATGATGCCCACAATCAACGCCGCCTCGAAGCCCTCGCGCAGCATAATAAGAAAGGATCCGGCCATGACGCGCCCCTATTTGGCGATGATGCGGCCCTGGGCCGTTTCCGGGTGAAATTCTCCGAAGAAGGTGTATTCCCCGGGTTCCATGGGCGGCAGGAAGATGGTCACGCTACGCCCCGGACGGATGATCTTTTCCCGGTTCAGGTCGTAGCTTTCGAACTCCTCCGGCTCGTCGTCGTCGTTGTGGACGATCAGCTTGATCTTCTGCCCGGCGGGCACTTCCACCACGTCCGGCACGAACCGGTGGTCGCGCACGCGGATCTCGAACGGGTTCGCCAGCGCCACGGCGGGCGCCAGCAGAATCGCCATCATCGTGGCGATGCGGAGGGAAGGGCAAAACGGCATTTAGACACTCCAAAGATGAGAATGATTCTCATTATCACGTTGAGCGAGCGGTTCGTCAATACCCGTGTTGAAAATTATTGGTTCCCTGTTACGATTTTGTCCATGCAGGAGGCGCACTGGCAGGAGGTGGCGGAACTGGATGCGGCCCATGTGACCCAGTTGACGGCGCTGTATGCCCGCCAGTGGTGGAGCGCCGCCCGCAGCGAGCCGGACGTGCGCCGCATGCTGGCGCAAACGCCGGTGGTGATCGGCATGGTGGCGCCCGACACGGGGCGGCTGGCGGCCTTTTGCCGCGCCCTGTCGGACGGTGTGTACCGGGCGACCGTGTACGACGTGATCGTGGACGAAGCGTTCCAGGGGACCGGTCTGGGGCGGCGGTTGATGGACGCGCTGCTGGCCCATCCCCTGATGAAGGACGTGCAGCGGGTGGAGCTGGTGTGCCATCCGGAGTTGGTGCCGTTTTACGAAACGTGGGGCTTTGGGACCATCCCCCCCGACTGGCACATGCTGATCCGCACCACGAGCCGTGACACGCCCTGAGAGGCCTCCCGGCCCAAAATACTCCCCCCCCCCGCCCCCACCCTTTCCCATCCGCCAATACCGCCGTGCGCGGAGCACCGCGGAGCACCGGGAAGCACAAAGCCCCCGGCCGTTTGGGGGCCGAGGGCTTTGGGGGTCTCCCGTTGCCGGGAGGTGCGTGGAGTGGGACATACGCCGCGGGGGGGAACCGTCCTCCGGAGCGATCTCCACGCATGGGATCAGGAGATCATCAGGTGTCCATGATGGTTTCGATGCGCTCCAGGTCGTTGATCACCTTCCAGGTGCCGCCACCGGTTTCCACGCGGGACTTCCAGTATTCCAGGCGTTCCAGGTATTCACGCGGGTCGATGTTGTCGGAACCCAGCTTGGTGACGTTCAGGGCGATCACCCGCACGCCCATCATTTCGATGGGGAAGTCGCGGATCTGGCCCTTCTTGATGTCCTCCTCCATGTCGGAGAAGATCAGCACGGTCTTCTGACCGGGGTTCACCTCGTTGAGCCACTCGATGGCCTGCAACAGGCCGCCGGTGATATCGGTGTGGGAGGCGCTCTTCACGTTGGAGGCGAAGGAGTCGATCACCTGCTTGAACTTGCGCTTCTGATCGTTGGCCACGGTCGGGCGCTCGTCAAAGGTCACCCGCATGAGGATGTCCTTCTCGGAGAAGCTGCCGCTGTCGATGCGGGCGACGCCAAGGAGTCGCCGCTGTTGAGCGTGCCCAGGATGTAGTTGATGATGTTCTGCGCCTTGGCCAGTTCCTGGGTGTAGGTGCCCGACGTATCCAGCAGGAGATACACGCCGTGGCCGGGGGCACTGCTGGTGCACCCCATCAGGAGCAGGGCACAGATGCCTGCGGTGATGTGTCTGCGAATGTTCATGGTTTCCCTCGCGTCCGATTTCTTGAATTAGGGTCCAGATTGAGGCCGCCCGATCAGGCAGCCGGTACCTTGGGGCGTTTGCCCGACTTTTCGCGCCCGGCGGCGGATCCGAGAATCAGCTCCTCCGCCTTGAGCGGCAGGAAGATCACCAGGTCATAGGCATTGATGATGCCGCTGCCCATGTGATGCACCAGGTTGCCGATCATCCGGAAGGAGAACACCAGGGCGCGCAGGATGGCCTCCATGGCGTGACCGAGCACGGAGCGTGCCGAGTGCACGAACGACTCCAGCGGGATCGCCACGAAGGTGAGCGCGAACGGCAGGATGAAGCCGAGGGTCATCTGACCCAGGGCCGGAATCCAGCGGAACTCCGGATCGCTCGCCTGCACCCCGGCCAGAGACTGGGTGAGCGCCTCGCGGTCGGCGGCCAGCAGGTCGCGCATATAGGCCAGGGACGACTCGATGGAGGCCAGGATGAACAGGATGGCAAACGTGGCCCACATCATGCGGCGGCGGGTCTTGTCCTCCATGGTGCCGATGATGGGGAACAGGCGCGTGATGCGCATGGACTCCATCAGGAACAGGCCCATGGTGATCTCCACCAGAATGATGACCAGCGCGGCCACCTGATAGACCTTCATGCCCGCCAGTTGCGAACCGGCGCCCACCATCTCGGACATGGGCAGGGCAATCAGATTGAAGTTGATGAAGCCGCCCAGGGCCGCGATCACCAGCACGAAGCCGGAAATCAGGAACTGGGTGAGCGCCGAGGTGGCCAGCATGCGCTCGGCCTTGTCGCTCTTCTTGGCAATCTGATGATACTGGTCCATCAGCTGGTCGATGTGGCGCGACCGCTCGGCGATGCCGTTGACGGTCTTGTCCACGGTCTCCAGGGTGTCGGCCATGCGCCGCCAGGTGGGGTTCATCTTCTTGAGCAGGCCGTGGCGGATGGCGCTGTTCTTCCGATAGGATTTCATGGCGTCGCCGTGGGCGGAAACGAAGCCCTGATGCAGGGCCCCGACCACCTTGGTGACGGACGGGTCGCCCGCGCCCTTGGTGACCAGTTCACCGGCCATCTTCATGGCGCTGGTCCAGGCCGGGGGCTCCGGCGGCGAATCGGTGGCGGCGCGGTAGTCCTCGTCGATCCTGGTCACCTGATCGCTCAGCTTGCGGTGCAGGGCCGGATAGGTGCCCAGGTCGCGCTCCACGGATTTGGAGATGCGCTGGAACTCCTGCTCGATCTGGCGCTCGGTGGATTCCAGGCCGTGGTTCAACAGCACCTCGCGGTTGCGCAGGGCCATGCGCTTCTGGGCGTCGGTGAGGGAGCGCGCCAGCAGGCGCATTGCCTGGGAGATCACGCGGGTCATGCTGCGAATCGCCTTGTGGGCCGGAACACGCGCCGCGTACATAAATACGATCGCAACAACGGCCCACACCAGCATCGAAAGTCCGACGTTGTTGGGCCAAATCAGCATTCCCTTAGGCATCTCTCTATTCCTTCCCTTCAGTAAACCCGTCCCATCCCGCCCGGCCGTGCAAAAAAGACACGGGTCCGGCTGGTAATTGACGCGGGAGTCGCATATTGCATGCCAAAGCCGGGCAACGGCCCATTCGCAGGCATGCGACAGTAAATAACAATCTGTTATTTAAGGGGAAAAGAAGTCGTTGCCGAACCGGGTCCCGGGCGAACCGGTGCACCGGTACGGCGCGCGAAGGGGCCAGGTGTGCAACTTTGTCCGGTCCATCGGACAAAGTTGTACAGTCGGCACGTTTGTGGACGGCGCTATTGGCCGCCGTCCAGCACCCGGTCCAGGGCGGTGCGCACGCCGGTCACCAGACGGGTGAGCTGGGGGCGGGTCATGGCCAGGGGCGGCACCAGCACCAGGACACTGCCGATGGGGCGCAGCAGGATGCCCAGATCGCGCAGCACGCGCCCGATGCGGTTGCCCACCTGCTCCTCCAGCGGAAACGGCTCCCGGGTGGCCCGGTCTTTCACCAGTTCGATGCCCACCATCAGCCCCCGCCCGCGAATGTCGCCCACGTGGGGGTGGTCCCCCAGATGACGCCGCACGCCGCGCCACAGGTGGGTGATGCGCGGCTGGATTTTCTCGAGTACGTTCTCGGTGTCGAACACCTCCAGGCTGCCCAGGGCGGCGGCGCAGCCGAGGGGGTTGCCGGTGTAGCTGTGGCCGTGGAAGAAGGTGCGGAACTCGTCGTAGCGGCCCAGAAAGCCCCGGTAGATCTCCTCCGTGGCCAGGGTGGCGGCGAGCGGCATATAGCCCGCGGTGAGCCCCTTCGAGAGGCACATCAGATCGGGCTGGATGGCCTCGTGTTCGCACGCGAACATGCGCCCGGTACGGCCAAAGCCGGTGGCCACCTCGTCGGCGATGAGCAGCACCTCATGCCGGCGGCACAGATCGGCCACGGCGGACAGGTATCCCGGCGGCATGCTCAGGATGCCCGAGGCCCCCTGCACCAGCGGCTCCACCACGAAGGCGGCGGTTTCGTGGGCGTTGGTTTCCAAGGCCTGCTGCACGTCGCCCACGCAGTGCAGGTTGCAGGTGTCGGGCTGCTTCCCCCACGGGCAGCGGTAGCAGTAGGGAAATTCCACCGTGGTGGACGGAAACATGAGCCCGCGGAAGGTTTCGTGGAACAGGTCGATGCCCCCCACGCTCACCGCCCCCACCGTGTCCCCGTGATAGGCGTGGCGGAAGTGCATGAAGCGGCGTTTTTCCGGCCGGGGCGCGGGTCGCCGCTGGCGCCAGTACTGATAGGCCATTTTGAGGGCGATCTCCACCGCCGTGGAGCCGTTGTCCGAGTAAAACACCCGGGAAAGCCCCGCGGGCGCCAGTTCCACCAGCCGTTCCGCCAGTTCCACCGCCGGGGGGTTGGTGGCGCCCAGGAAGGTGGTGTGGGCGACCCGGTCCAGTTGGCGTTTGATGGCCCGGTCCACCGCCGGTTTGCGGTGGCCGTGCAGGTTGACCCAGATGGATGAGGAACCGTCCAGGTACTCCCGCCCGTCCTCGTCCACCAGCAGGCACCCCTTGCCGGAAACGATCACCAGCGGCTCGTCCCGCTCCCAGTCGGCCATCTGGGTAAACGGGTGCCACAGGTGCCTGCGGTCGCGCGTGCCAAGGGAGTCGGTCATCTGTCTGCCGCCTTACAAAAATAGTGCGATGCGAACCATTCCGGCACCATTGTAACCGCCGTTGAAACCCCGCACCCGGGACCACAACGTGGGCGGGTACGCAACCCTTGACATGGAAGATTTTTCACCCCTGACCGCACACTGTGTGGGCAACCTGTGGATAAAACCAATGTCAACCGGAAAACCGTGCCCATAACCCACCGATTCTTCGTCAGCACTTCGTAACTAGTTGTTTTTTAAGGATCAATAAATTGGGTACGTATTGGGCAGTCTGCTTAAACTCCCTTGTGGCAATCACAACTTTCTTCCTTTCACCGGGTCTCCCACAAGTTATCCACACCCGTTGTGGACTGGATCAGAACGGAGTTTTCCACGCGTTTCCATGCCGTTTGCTCGCCAACGCAAGTGGTTTGACAGGTACTTTCCAAACCACTTGGTGAAACCACCGCCGGGGAATACTTTTTTCCACCACCGGCCCTTCCCCCTGCCGATCGGGGGCCGGGTGTCGTACACTGTTCCCCTTTCCGAATTCAGAAAGACCGGCCCATGGACCAGCCCCGCCCCACATCCTATGAACGCCCCTTGGCCTGGACCCTGTGGCTGGTGCTGGGCGGCGCCGTGCTGCTGGCGGTGTATTGGGTGCGGGCGGCGCTGCTGCCGTTCTTCCTGGCATTCGTCATCGCCTATGTGTTTGCCCCCTGGGTGGACATGCTGGAGCGGCGCGCCCGGTTGCCACGTCCGCTCGGTACCGCCGCCGTGTTCCTGCTGCTGGGGCTGATCGGCACACTGCTGATGGTGGGGCTGATGCCGGTGGTGGAGCGGCAGGTGGTGCAGTTGCTGGAAAAATTGCCCGCCGCCCTGGCCCGCATCAAGGAACAGGGGCTGCCGTTCCTTTCGCAACTGGCGGGGGATACGGCGGTGCCGGAAACCGCCCGCGCCTGGCTGGACACCCTGGCCGACTCCCTGAAAGGGCTGGCCCCCACCCTGTTTCAAAAGACCACCGGCGCCCTCATGTGGGCGGCGGCGGGCACCCTTCAGGCGGTGGTGTGGATCCTCAGTGCGGCCATCATTCCGGTGCTGGTGTTCTATCTGATGATGGATTTCCGCCAGGTGACCCCGTGGC
This sequence comes from Nitrospirota bacterium, assembly GCA_029881725.1. Classification (GTDB taxonomy): domain Bacteria; phylum Nitrospirota; class JACRHL01; order JACRHL01; family JACRHL01; genus JAOUMB01. Next base: position 27,007 of record JAOUMB010000029.1, on the reverse strand, counting down.
TGCGGGCGCGCATTCCCCTCACCCCGCGCACCCTGCTGGACGCCCGCCTGCCCCGGATCGACCGCATGCTGGGGGAGTTTTTGCGCGGCCAGCTGCTGGTGGGGGTGATCCTGTCGGTGCTGTATGCCGTCGGCCTCAGCGTGGCCGGGGTGGATGCGGCGGTGGCCATTGGCATCATCGCCGGGCTGGGCAACATGGTGCCGTATCTGGGGTTTGTCATCGGCATCACCCTGTCGCTGCTGATCTCGCTGGTCACCCATTTCGACCTGCTGCATCTGGTCTATGTGGTGATCGTGTTCGGCGTGGTGCAATTGCTGGAGGGGTTTGTCATTTCCCCCAAGGTGGTGGGCGACCGGGTGGGTCTGCACCCGGTGGCGATCATCTTCGCCCTGTTCGTGGGGGGCGAGGCGTTCGGCTTTGTGGGCATCCTGCTTGGAGTGCCCGCCGCCATCTGCATCAAGGCGTTTCTGGAGCCCCTCCCCTCCCCGGTGGACACCGGCAACGGCACGGAACCCCCGGTCGGATGTTAGGCATTGCCAGTCGTTTGGCACACGTCATATACTGACGTTCATCGAAACAATCCGCATTCCGCCTTCCGGAGTCCGTTACCAACAGGTGTCGCCATGGCCAGTTCGCAGCCCGAGACCCGCTTTCTGTACTGGTTCGACCCGGATCAATGGGGATCCGCCAAACCCGCCCTGAAGGCCGCCGGATACACCCTGTCCGGGGTGCTGTTCACCCCCTGCGAGATCCTGCGCGCGAAAAACAAAAAACTGATCTTCGCGCCCCCCGGTGCCTGGAGCCGCATCTGCACGCGGCAGGGTTCCTGGTACCGGGATTCCGAACGGGCCGGCAGCACCATGCTGATGAGCGATCACCGCCTGCCCGGAATGGACATCCACCTGGACGCGGAGATGGCGGTTACCGACTTCGTGCCGGAGCAGCCGGCCAGTCCGCAGCAGTTGCTGCAGGTGGTGGAATCGGACGCCTATCAGCGCCAGAAACCGGCCCAGTGGGAAGGGATCGGCATCAAGGACGCGGTGATGTTCAAAACCATGTTCACCGCCACCGGCTTCTGGGGCTTTGGCGACAACCTGAAAAAGCACTGGCTGGCCCACAAGGCGAACCACGCCAACTTCCTTTCCAGAACCTTCACCACCGAACACGACGGCGAACAGGTGCCCTACAGCCTCACCGGAAACGCCGGGGTATGCTCCTCCTGTGTGGAGTTCTTTAACGTTTCGGCCCCGGAAACCCGCAAGCTGGTGTCCGCCTGCCCCGGCGCGGTGGTGTTCGGCGGCGCCGAACGGGACACCTATTACGACGTCAAACCGACCCCCCGTCCGGCCTGAAACAGCAGAAGGCCGGGCGGCGTGGGCGGCCGCCCGGCCTGGATGCCACCGGGGAGGACAGGGATGAAGCTGCCGTTGGTTCCGGATGGCAGCCACGGATGCCGTTTCCGTCAGAAGGCCACGTTCAGCCCGGCCACCACCTCCACCTCGGACTGGGTGTTATAGATGTACCGGTTGCCATCCGCGGCCTCGCTGGCCAGCGGCACGCTCACGGTAAACGACGGGGTGACGGTCAGATCGCCCACTTCCACATCCTTCGACGCCCCCAGCGCCAGCACGCTCAGGCCGTCCTCGTAGCTGGTGCCCACCGTGGGACGGTTGACCGAATCGGACGCCCAGCTCACATAGGACAGGGTGGCCGACAGGTCCGCCCCCAGCGCCGCGCCGGACACGCCCAGGTCCACCCAGATATCGCCCTTCTTGTAGAACGCCACCGCGCCATCGGTCACGGTGTAATACACGGTCAGGGACGGCGCCAGCGGCCCGTCGTAGGACACCCCCGCATACACCTCGTTGAAGTTGGACAACCCGTCGTACAGGTAACTGTAATAGATGGTGCCCACCGAATAGCCCAGGTCGCCCGCGCTTCCGGAGTAGTCCACGGTCCAGTCGAACTCCACCACGTCGCGCCCGCCGTAGTTACCGCCGGAGGGGTAGGCGTTGGAGAACCATATACCCGCCGACAGGCCGCCGGTGGAGAGTCCCAGATCGCCCTGCACCGCGGGCCCGCCCGCGGTCTGGCTGACGCCGCGCCACACGTACTGGTTGACCACGCCGATATCCCCCCCCACCTCGATTTCCGCCGCCTGTGCCGCTGCCGAGGCCGAAAAAACGGTTGCCGCCAACGCCAGCGCGGCGAGTCCCTGTTTGAGTTGCATCTTGCTCTCCTTTGGTTGATGGAACACATGGGAGCCACTCCCCCGCACCGGAGGAGTTGGCCCGCACCCGGCCATAGAGCAAGGGGGATGCCATCGGGGAAAATCGTTATAACAGGCTGGTTTTATGTGGGTTTTATTTCATTTCCCGAATGAGGGAAAGCTACGCGATGGTGGGATGTGCGACAGGATTGTCGGGATAGAGACATTGGGAGCAGGGAGCGCGTGGCCCCTGGTTGAACGGGGTACCGTTGCCACGGCATCACCGGGCGCGCCACAAACGCACGGGGCATCGAAGCGGCAGCGCCGATGCGGAGGCACATCACGGGTGTGGGTGCGCCGGGGGTGAAAACACCGCCCGCGCAACCGGACACCGTGGACGGGGAAAAATCACCCCCTCGTCGCCCCGGCACTCACCGGGTGGATAACGACGGAGATCAATGGAAGAAGCTCGAAGGGCGGAACGCGCCTTTTCGAACCGGATGGCGGACACACGGGGCGGGGGAAAACGCGCGCTGGGCGGACGGGCTATTTAGGGGAATCGCCCCACTCGCGGGTGGCTTCATGGATGTGCGCGGCCACCTGCCGCACCGGCTCGGAATGCACCACCCTGCCGGTGGCGTCGCGCACCTTGCGCGCCACTTGGGCCGGGTCGGCGCTACCCACCGCATCCAGCCCCTTGCCCACGGAGGTCACCACCACCGGCGGCAGCCAGCCATTCACCCGCTCCGCCAGGGAGTTGCCGTGGCCCGAGGCCACCGCGGCAATCACCAAGGCCAGCACACCCACCGCCAGCGTGCCCTTGACCACCGTGCCCACCACGGATCGAATCAATCCGAAAATCATCCACCCTCTCCCGCGCCCTCGGCGTTCGCCGGGGCCAGCATGCCGCGTTTGGGCTCTTCGCCCGGTACCGGCCAGTTACACTCTTTCATCAGTTCACGCACCGCCTTGTACACCTGCCAGTAGTCGTCGGCCTCCAGCGGATAGGACGGGCTCTTGCGCCCCTTCACAAACCCCTTGTAGACCATCTGGACCTTGATCACCGGCTGGTATGGCCCGCCCCAGTCCTCCATGCCCACGGAGACCTTGTACTGGGTCCCCTCCGGGTGGGGTCGACTGGCCGGAACCATTCGGTAGGCTTCCGGAAAAAATGTGCGCGCCATGATCCCTCTCCCAAAGGACGCAGTGATGCGAGACAAAAGTCCCCCTATGGGCCCATAGGGTATCCTATAGATCAAAATCTGTCACGCGGTCAGCGGCCGCCGCATAACTCCCCGCCGCGACAAGGGGTGGGAGCGTGGGGGTCGCGGGTTCGGGAATCGGCCGGAGGCGGAACGGAAGGGGTGCCGGTGGTAGCCTGTAGGCATGAAGGGCCGCATTTCCCATGTGATCGGCTTTGACGACGCCCCGTTCGACCGGGCCCACCGGGGCGACGTGCCCGTGTACGGCGCCGTATACGCCGGAACGCGCCTGGAGGGGGTGCTGTCGCTGAAGGTGCGGCGGGACGGGGTCAACAGCACCCGGCGCATTGCCGATGCGGTGAACCGCTGCCGTTTTGCCGGCCACATGCAGGCCATCCTGTTGCAGGGCATCGCCCTGGCCGGGTTCAACGTGGTGGATATCCGCACCCTGCACCGGGAAACCGGGCTTCCGGTGCTGGTGGTCATGCGCAGGCCCCCGGATTTCAAACGCATTCACGCCGCCCTGCTGTCGCGCGTGCCCGGCGGTGCCGCCAAATGGCGGCGCATCCAACGGGCGGGCCCGGTGGAGCCCGCCGGGGAGGTGTGGGTGCAACGTGCAGGGCTGACGCCGGAGCAGGCCGTGTCACTGATTCACGCCACCGCCATCAACGGCGGCGTGCCGGAACCCCTGCGCACCGCCCACCTGATTGCGGGCGGCGTCACCAGCGGCGAAAGCCGGGGCCGGGTGTAGCGTGTACCGCAAGGACCTGGCGCGGTATCTGGCCGGCGGCCCGGTATCGGTGCACGACCTGGCCCGCCAGATGCAAATGAAGGCGAAGGACCTGGCCGACGACCTGGTCCACCTGCAAAAAAGCCTCAAACACGAAGGCCGCGCGCTGATCGTTCACCCCGCCCGCTGCAAGGGGTGCGGCTTTACCTTTGGCCCGCAAAAGCTCGTCAAACCGGGCCGCTGCCCCCACTGCAAGGGCACCTGGATTTCCGATCCGATGGTGGAGGTGAGCGGTCCCTAGCGCAGGAAGTTGCGCAGCAGATCGGCCACGTTTCCGACGGCGTCCAGAATCACCATGTCGGCCCCCACCACCACGCGCCGGTGCCCGGATGGCAACGGCGACAGCTCCCGTTCCAGGTCGGCGGGCACCGTCTGGCTGCGAATGCCGGGCGGCAACGGCTTGCCCTGTGCCAGCCGGCGGCTGATGCCCGGAGGCAACGGCTTGATCCCGCCCCGCCGCGACTGGTAATAGGCCGCAATCGCCGCCCGATCCCGGTCGTTGAACGCCGCCCGCACCGCCGCACCAACGTCCCGGCGCGCCTCCTGCCGGTCGTCCCGGCGGGCGTCCCGATGCTCGTCCCGCGCCTCCTGCCGGTCATCCCGGCGGGCGTCCCGATGCTCGTCCCGCGCCTCCTGCCGGTCATCCCGGCGGGCGTCCCGATGCTCGTCCCGTGCCTCCTGCCGGTCGTCCCGGCGGGCGTCCCGATGCTCGTCCCGCGCCTCCTGCCGGTCATCCCGGCGGGCGTCATGACCATCGTCGCGATGATCCCTCCCGGCACGGTCGTCCCGGCGCGGGTCGGCGGGGTACGCCACCCGGTTCAGGCTGGCGCCGTCGCGGAACAGGTCCAGAACCGTGCCGGATGGACGGTGCAACAGCACCACGTCCGTTCCCACCCGCAATCGCTCCACCCCGTGCGGCAGGCGGCCAAGGCGGGCATTCAGATCGTTTGGCAGCGGTACCGCTGAAACCCCGGCCGGCAACGAATCCCCCTCCCGGATCCGGTCACGCAGACGGGCGGGCGGATTGGCAAACTGGCGCTCCATCATCTGCCGGGCGGCCCGCCCCAGGCTGCCACCAAAGGAAACGAAATAGTCGGCAATGATCTGCCGCTCCCCGCGTCCGATCCAGATATCCGGAATGGGATCCCGGCGGTCACGATGGTCGCGGCGGTCGTCCCGCCGGTCCGCATGCCCGTCCCGGTGATCGCGCCGGTCGTTGCCGTGCCATTGGTCCGGCTCGGGCTCGCTCCACCCTTCCCGCCGCTCGCCGCGGTGGGCATCGTGCCACTCCCGCGCGTCCTCCGGCGACCATCCCTCATCGCGCACCATGGCAATCCGGGCGCCGTCGCGCACCAGATCGGCCACCTGCCCGGTGCGCATATCCACAATCATCACGTCGGTCCCCACCCGCACCCACATGTACCCCGCCGGCAGGCGGGAAAGCAGGCGCAGCAGATCGCGGGGCAGGCTCTCGCGAACAATCCCCCCCGGCAGCGGGCGTCCGGGGTGAATGTGGCGGCGCAGATGGGGCGCCAGTTCGGGCACTCCCCGCTCGTAAATCCGGCGCGAAACCGGGTCGCGGCGCTGGTGGAGGGTGCCGAAATAGCCGGAAATCGCCATCCGGTCGTCGGGCGAAATGAGGATCACCACCGGCTCCGGCGGGAGCGGCTCGTGGTGCCGCACCACCGGGGGCGCATATGCGGGGCCCACCGGCACGTCGTACACCACGCAACCCGAAATCAGGACGGCCAGCCCGCCCAGCAGCACGGGCGTCAATCCAGCCTTAAAACGCGACCCTTCCATGGGTATCCTCCCCGGCGATTATTCGAATTCCACCATTCCCGCAAAAAAACGCCCCTTGTCCACCACCCGCTTTTCCGGCCCGAGGATGACCAGGGCATCGCCCACCAGCACCCGCTTGTAGCCCTGGGGAATGGGCAGCATCTGCCGCTCCAGGTCGCGGGGAAGGCCATCGGTTTTGACCTGACGGGGGATCGGCTCGCCCGGCTCCAGCATCATGTAGTGGGCGGGCGCCAGCGGGCGCAGTTTTCGCCGGTGTTCCGGGGTGGAATAATAGTTCCAGGCAACCATCCGGTCGATATCGGTGACCTTGGGGAGCACCCCGTTCATTTCGGGGCCCATCACCACCGGAAGCGCCAGGGGATTCACCCCGTAAAGGCCGCCACAGCCGCCCAGAAACAGGGCCGCCAGCAGGAGCAGTTTTCGCATATCCCTCTCCGTCCGGCCGTCCCCTCGCGCACCCAAACGGTGCGCCCGGCGCGGCCTGTGGAGCAATGATAGCGCATTCCCCCAAAAGCGGCTCCCCGGCCTAGATCCCGGACAGGATGTCGAACACCACGCCGTGCTCCTCGTTCACGATGACCACATCGGTCCCGAAGCGCACCCGGGCATACCCCTCCGGCAACGGGCGCAACTGGCGCTCCAGTTCCGTCGGCAGATGGTCGCCACGCAGACCGGGCGGCAGGCCCTGCCCACGCTGAATCTGCCTGCGGATGCCCGGCGGCAGTTCCGCATAGGAGCCGTGCGGGTCGTGCCCCCGGCGGCTGCGGTGCCCGTGATCCTCGCGGTCGCCGGAATCCCGGTGACCCCGGCGATCCCCGCCGTAGTAGTCGCGAATGGTACGGATTTCCACGTCGGAAAAGATGAACGTCAGCCCCATTTCCATAGCCGCCAGGGTATCGTCCGACACCACCACGGTGGCTGGCGCCACCGGGGCCGCCTGCCCCCCCACGACCACGGTGTGGGAAACCCCCACCGAAACCACCGGAGACAGGGGGATTCCCAGGCGCACGTTCGCGCCCGGAACCCCCATGGAGACATAACAGCCCGACAGCAGCAGGCACGCGCCCGCCGCCAGGGTGATTTTTGAAACGCCGCTTGGCATATGTGAACTCCCGGTCCATGGCGAACCGGGGTCCGCCGAAAAAATGAGTGTTCTCTTATCGGCTGGAATTATCCACTCATGCAGCATTTATCGATCCCGGCCTGCCGGTTCACCCCCCCACCATGCGGAACCAGAACGGCAGCGACACCAGCGACAGGGCGGTGGTGAGCGCCACCGCAGCCGCGTACAGGCCGGTGTCGAGCCGGAACCGGTCGCAGATGACCACCCCCAGCACCATGCTGGGCATGGCCCCTTCCAGCACCACGGCGGTGAGCATCTGGCCGGAAAGCCCCAGGCCGGTGCCCACCCCCCAGGCCACGAGCGGGACCAGTGCCAGTTGAATCACCACCACCGGGGCCAGCCGGGGCAGGCGGCGGGCAGACAGGGATTCGAAGGTCAGCCCCAGGCCGAGGGAGAACAGCATCAACGGCACCACCCCCGCGGCCATCAGCGCCAGCAGGCCGTGCAGCCATTCCGGGCACGCCACCCCGCCCAGATTCAGCCCCACCGCCGCCACCGCCGCCCACAGGGGCGGCACCTTGAGCAGCGCCTTCAGGGGCGGTTCCGCCTGCCCCTCCCCGTGGGCCTGGGCGATCAGAATGCCGACGGTGAGCAGCAGCGGGGTGCAGGCGAACAGGTCGTACTGAATGGCCACCCCCCGCGCCCACGGCCCGAAGGTGGCCTCCAGCACCGGCAGCCCCAGATAGGTGGTATTGGGATAGCCGCAGGCCAGGATCATCGCCCCGGTGGCGGCCCTGGAAAGGCCCATGCCCCGGCTGGCCACCCACCCCAGCAGCATGCCGCAGATCACCCCCACGGCGGCGGTGGCGGCGGTGCGCACGGCATCCAGCCCCAGCGGCGCGGTCCACAGCACGGAAAGCACCAGCGCGGGCAGGAACAGCACATAGACCACGCCGGTCACCGACCGCCGCGTGGCGTCCCCCTCCAACCCCAGCGGGGTAATAAAACGCCAGGCGGCGCCAAAGGCGATCAGGACGGTCATCTGGATGAGCACGTGGATCACGGCAACAGCCTACCGCAAAAGATGCCACCGGATATCACCGATATATACTCGGGGCAGGGGCGCGCAAGCCGGATGGGGCCATGAGCGAAAACGACCTGAAAATACGGCGCTGGATAATCGCACTCCGGATGATCGGGGCAGCGGGAACCGCTCTGTTTTGCGCTCTCCTTGCAATGACAGAATTGCGCCCGGAAGCGGTGGAGCGTGCGGCGCAGGCGTTTCTTAAGCAGCAGGTGGAAAAGGAGGTGCGCGCGGTCGCGCGCGTGGCGGGCCGGTTTCCAGAGGCCGCAGCCGCTCTGGAAAAGAAATATTCCGGGCAACGCCAAACCCTGAAACTGGCGATGAAGGACGATCTTCCCGCCCGGATTGCGGATGAAGTCGCACGCATGTGCCGCCTCGATTGCGCCGGAACGGATGCATTGCGGGAAATGGCCGGCAGCGTCATCCAGTCCCGCATCGGGGAACTCGAACACGCACAACAGCAACTGGGTGAGTGGATTCAGGGATCGTACCTGCGCACGCTGAACCGTCTTTTGGCCGATGTGCGCATTTTCTTGATATGCAACGCGGCGGCATTCCTTATGCTGGCGTTACTTACCCACAAAAAAACCGCCCGGCCACGCACGGTAATGGTTCCGGCCACCCTGCTACTAATGGTTTCCTGTGCTGGGGGCGCTATGTATCTGTTCGGGCAGGACTGGTTCTACACTGTGCTGTTTGGCAGCTATTGGGGTTGGGGATATGGCCTTTCCCTGGGATTGGTGTTCGCCGCGGGCGTGGATATTGCCGTAAACCGCGGGCGGGTTGTGGATGCGGCATTCGCGTCCCTTGGTTTTTTGGCCCCCTGCGCCTGATCCGGGCGCACCAGGAACAACTCCGGTACAATGGCCCGCTCAACCCTTTTCGAGTACCTGTTTCATGTCCAAAACCGTCATCCTGCTCATTGGCCACGGCTCCCGCAACCCGGCGGGGAACGAGGAATTTCTGATTTTCACCGACAAGCTGCGCGCGCGGCTGCCGGGGGAAACCATCGTGCCGTGCTTTATTGAGCTGGCCGATGTGCTGATCCCGGAGGGAATCGAAAAAGCCGTCGCCCTGGGGGCCACGCGCATCATCGCGGTGCCGGTGATCCTGCTGGCCGCGGGCCACGTGAAGATGGAAGTACCGGAAATTCTGGAGCACGCCCGCGAAAAACACCCCGGCGTGGAGATCCTCTACACCCGCAACATCGGCGTGTGCGAGCAGACCACCAAAATGCTGGTGCAGCGGGTTTCCGAAGCGGTCAACGGCGCGGCCCCCTCCGATGACGACGGCGTGCTGATCCTCGGGCGCGGCAGTTCCGACCCGGACGCGGCGGGCGACATCGCCAAGATCAGCCGCCTGTTCTGGGAAGCCACCGACTACGAGCGGGTGGACTACGCCTTCGTCGGCGTCACCCGCCCCGACCTGCCCACCGGCGTGGACAAGCTGATCCGGCTGGGGGCCAGCCACGTCATCATCGCCCCCTATTTCCTGTTTACCGGCGTGCTCATCGAGCGCATCCGGGGCATGGTGACCGACTTCCAGACCCGGTGGCCCGACGTCCGCTTTTCCCTGGCCCACTATTTCGAATACCACGAGTTGCTCATGGACGTGGTGGCCGAGCGCATCCGCCAGGGGTATGAAGGCGAAATGATGATGGCGTGCGACGGCTGCATCTACCGCATCGAGGCCCAGGAAACCCACGGGCACCATCACGACCACGGGCATCACGGCCATGACGATCACGACGACCATGACGATCACCATGGACATGACCACGACGATCACGGGCACCATCACTAAGGCGCACCCGCACCGGGGATGGATGGGTTCTCCGGTCGGACGGTAAGGGCCCGGCGCCCGGGCGGCTACCAGACGGCGGTGTTGTCGGCCTGAAAGATAAGCTCCACCACCCGTGCCCACTCCGCATCATCCACGGCGTGGCTGGGCGCGTCCACGGCGGGCTTGGGCGCACCGCCTATGAGGACCAGGGCCACCTCCTCCCCCGCCGCCTGCTGGGCGGAGATCACCTCCGCCGCACCGGCCGGGGCGCCCTTGCGGATCAGGTGCAGTTTCATGGAAACACCATCACCTGAGCGGCACCGGCCATCAGCCGCGCCACGTCGGCGGCGGTGGCGGGCACCACATCCACCGGGGAATCGTCCCCGATGCCGTATTCGTCCATGGCGGCCGGGTCCACATGGAAGGTGGCGCCCCAATCCGCATAGACGTCCAGATGGTTTTCGATCATCTCCCCGTCCACCAGGTCGTCCACCTCGTCGGTGAGCACCTGGGCGGCGGGGCCCATCAGCACCACGTTCAGGGTGCGCTCCCCCACCCCCAGCCCCATGCCCATGCGCAGGGCTTCGGCGGTGGCGCCGGATTTGGCGGGATCGGAGTAGATCACCAGGGTGATGGATTCAGCGGCCATCAGTTGAAACTCACAAAGCGGTCGCAGGCGTCCATCAGCCCGCCCAGCGCGGCCAGCCCGCCGAACACCGCCCCCTCGTCCGGTTCCACCCCGCGCGGCATGGCGCCATAGGCGCACACATACAGCTTGACCCCGGCCTCGCGCAGGGTTTCCATCAGCGGATCCTTGTAGGCGCGGGCGCCCTCGTCGATCAGGTACAGATAGGTATCCGTGCCCGCCGCCCGGGCGGCCAGCGCCAGGCCACGGATGGCGGGCAGATCCCCCTTGTCCGGATGGGCGGACAGGAGGATGCCCAGTTTCTTGCCGGTGGCGATACTCACAAGGGGCAGTCTACGTTCGGGAACGGCGGGCGCACAAGCGCTTTTACCCCTTCTGGGTGGCTTCCCAGTCCTTGAGGAAGTTGGCCAGGCCGATATCGGTGAGCGGGTGCTTCATGAGCTGCTTCATCACCCCCAGCGGCATGGTTCCGATGTGCGCGCCCATGCGGGCCGCATCCAACACGTGCAGCGGGTTGCGGATGCTGGCGACGATCACCTCGGTGTCGAATTCGTAGACGTCGTAGATATCCAGAATGTGCTGCACCAGTTCCAGCCCGTTGTGGCTGATGTCGTCCAGGCGGCCGACAAACGGAGAGATGTAGGTGGCTCCCGCCTTGGCCGCCAGCAGGGCCTGGGTGGCGGAAAAGCAGAGGGTGACGTTGGTGTGGATGCCCTCTTCCGAGAAAATGCGCGTGGCCTTGAGGCCCTCGGCAATCAGCGGCACCTTGACCACGATGTTCTTGTGCACCTGAGCCAGTTCGCGCCCCTCGCGCAGCATGCCCTCGCAGTCGGTACTGACCACCTCGGCGCTGATCGGGCCGTCCACGATCTGACAGATCTCCTCGATCACCTCGCGGAACGGGCGCCCGCTTTTGGCGATCAGCGACGGGTTGGTGGTGACGCCATCCACCAGTCCGTAGGAAACCCCCTCGCGAATCTCATCCACCACCGCCGTATCCAGAAAGAATTTCATGACTCTCGCCTTGTTGGGGCCGCACCCGTGCCTGGCGGCACCCGGATCACAGCAAACAGAAAAAAAGAAAGCGTGATTTTACCGCATTCGGAGAGGTGAATTCGCCTCTTTGCGGAAAAAGGATCAGCCGGAATCGCGAAATGCCTCGGCGCACCGGTCGGAGCAGAAATAGTGCTCCGTCCCGCCGTGCCGGAGCACCACCGCCGTGTCTTTGGGGATATAGGTATGGCACACCGGATCCTGCACCAGCGGCACCTTGGCGCCCGGGCCGTCTTTTCCGGCCCCCTGCCCCGTTTTTCCGCTGGCGGGGCGCAGGCTGCGCAATACCAGCCAGGTGCTGGCCGCCACCAGTGCGCCAAGGATGAGCGCCCTCACGCCGCACGCTCCGGGCGGAGCGCCGCCGAAGGCCGGTTAGCGAACCTGCTCATCCAGACGGTCCCGAAGGGCCGTGGCGTCGGCATACAGGGGATGATCGGTACCGGCCACGCGGAAATATTCGCCGATGGCCAGCCGCGCGGCCACTGTCTTGCCGTCCCCCGCCAGGGCGGTGGCCAGAAAGAAGTGACCGTCCGGGGCCTTGGGCGCCAGCTTGGTGAACAGGTCCCACTGGGTGACCGCCTCGGGCCACATGGAACGGTTCAGGTAAATGTGCGCCAGATCGGCGATGCCGGCCAGGTATTCCGGAACCCGGCGCAGGGCCTGAATGAGCATTTTTTCCGCACGCGCCCAGTCCCCCCTGGCCAGATAGATGCGCGACAGGTTGTGCATGGGCAGATGCACCGAGCGGTAGGTGGGCATCGACATGGCCCGCTCGTAGGTCGCGATGGCCTCCTCCTCCCGCCCCTGCTTTTCGAGGATGTTACCCAGATAATTGACGGCATCGCCGTTTTCGGGATCAAGCTCGATGAGCCGTTCCATCTGCTCCCGGGCGGCGTCGTAATTCTGGATGATGAAGTAGGCATGCCCCAGGCCGTAAATCACCCGGGTGTCCTTCCGGTCCGCGCGCAGGGCCTGGTTGAATTCCACCACCGCGTCCTGCGGCTTGTTGTCCTGCAAGGCCGCAATGCCCAGTTGATAGTGAAAATTCGGCTGCTCCGGTCGAGCTTCCCTGCCGGTCGCGCGGCCCCCGCCGATACAGGCGGAAAGTGCCAGCAGCAGTGCCACTGCGACCATGGTCACGGGCGCAATCGATCTCATACCCTCTCCCCAGGGCCCCGTGCGGGGCATGTGTTGAACCGGGCCGCTCCCGTGGCCCGGTGGAACACCATCATACACCGATCCGTCCGGGGCGCCCCCGGAGGTTCCGTGCGGGGCTCAGCCCAGGATCACGGAAAGCCGGGCGCGGGCCTCGGCCGAAATGCTGTCCGGGGCGGTGATGACCGCATTTTTGGCCGCGTTCGCGCAGTCACAGGCGCCGATCTCGCCGACGCGGGCCAGGGCCTTTTTGACGATGGACTTGGACATTTCCACGTTCTTCAGCAGCACGGCGATCACCGCCTCGGTGGTTACGGCGTCGTGCTCCGGGTGCCAGCAGTCGTAGTCGGTCACCATGGCCATGGTGGCGTAACAGAGTCCCGCCTCCCGGGCCAGCTTGGCCTCGGTGACGTTGGTCATGCCGATCACGTCCACGCCCCAGGAGCGGTAGATTTTCGATTCGGCCAGGGTGGAAAACTGGGGGCCCTCGATGCAGATGTAGGTGCCGCCCCGATGCACGGTGGCGCCCGCGTCGTCGGCGCCGTCGCCAAAGGTTTTGGCGGTGGCGGCGCAGATCGGGTGGGCCAGCGCCACGTGGCCGACGATGCCGTCGCCGAAAAAGGTGCTGATCCGCTTCCGGGTCTGGTCGAAAAACTGGTCCACCACCACCATGTGGCCCGGTACCAGTTCCTCCTTCATGCTGCCCACGGCGCTGACCGAGAAAATGCGCTTCACGCCCACGGACTTGAGGGCATGGATGTTGGCGCGGAAGTTGATTTCGGTCGGGGTCAGCCGGTGCCCGCGCCCGTGGCGGGCCAGAAACACCACCTCCTGCCCTTCCAGGCGGCCAATCACCAGCGGGGCGGAAGGCTCCCCGAACGGCGTATCCACCTGCCGCTCCTCCCGGTCGGTAAAGCCCTCGATATCGTACAGTCCGCTGCCACCGATGATGCCGATCATCTTCGCTCCTTGGATTACAAATGAATGGGGGTCTGAAAACAGGTCGGGGCGGGCATCGGCTGCCCGCCCCGAATCCGATCGTCTAAAACGTGGGGTCCGTCAGATATCGTCCAGCGGGTTGTAGCGCTGGCCGGAGCTTCCGCCATAGTTGGCGCCGGCACGCGGCTCGGAATCCGGAATCGGATCCACGTCGATCAACGGTGCAATGCTGGCAATGGAATGCTTGTAGATCATCTCCTGCCCGGTGCCCTCGGAATACACCACCAGAACCGCGAAATTATCAAATCCGCGAATAATTCCCGAAACGGTGGAGCCATTGTTGAGGTGCACGTCGCACGGCACCTTGTCGCGCCGCATCTGGTTCAGGAACATGTCCTGCAGGTTGGCATGCGACTTCCCGATATTGTTGTCACGGCGTCTGGCATATTGAGACATTGACACGTATTACTCCTGCTTGATTGCACATAGACAAAAGCGAGGCCGACAGGTCCGCCGAGGATACACACGAAACGTCAAACCATTTCAGTCTATCATCTTTGTTAAACCAAGTAAATTGGCGTTTTGCGTAGTTTCGCGTCGCTTTCTGGATGGCCTGGGCGGCCTGATCCATGGTCCACTCCCCATCCAATACCCGCACCAATTCGCGATACCCGACGGCGTTCATGCCGGGGGCATCAGCCCTGTATCCTTTATTAACCAGAGCGCGCGCTTCGTCAAGCCATCCGGCCGAAATCATTTGCTCCACGCGTGAATTAATCCGGTCATACAATTCCGCTCGGGGCCGGGTAAGGCCGATGCGCACCGCCGGATAACGTCCCGGAAAGCCGTGCGCCCGGCGCAATGCGGAGGACGGACGCCCGGTTTGCAGGGCGATCTCTACCGCCCGGTCCACCTTGTGCCGGTCGTTTTCGTGCAGGGTGCCGGCGGTTTGGGGGTCCAGCCGGGTCAGAAAGCGATGCATGAAGGCGCCGCCGCGCCGCTCGCGCACGCCGGCCAACGCGGCGCGCAGGGCCGGGTTCTGTTCCGGCGCATGCCAGATGCCGTCCAGCAGGGCGCGCACGTACAGGCCGGTACCGCCCACCACCAGCGGCACCCGGCCCCGGGCGCGGATGCCGGCAATGGCCTGATCGGCCAGCCGCACGAATTCACCGGCGGAAAACGGCCGGTCCGGGTCCACCACGTCGATCAGGTGGTGCGGCACCCGCGCCCGCTCCTCGGGGGTCGGCTTGGCGGTGCCCACGTCCATCTGGCGATACACCTGGCGGGAATCGGCGCCGATAATCTCCCCGCCCAGGGCCTCGGCCAGCCGCACGGCGGTTTCGGTCTTGCCCACCCCGGTGGGCCCCACCAGACAGACCAGCGGGGCGTCCGGCTGCCGCTCCGTCCCGCTCACAGGGTTCCCCGGAATCGCCTCATTCCCCACAGGGCGTCTTCCAGCGCCTCCATCAGCGGGGCAAAGCTGCCCCGGTCCAGGGCGGATACCGGAATCCCGCCAAAGCGCTTGCACAGCCCGTCACGGGTTTCCGCGTCCACCCGGTCGCACTTGTTGAGCACCAGAATCTGCGGTTTGGTGTTGAGTTCCAGCTCCACCAGAATGGTGTTGACCGTCTCGATGTGCCCTTCCACGTTGGGGTGCGAGATGTCGGCCACGTGCATGAGCAGGTCCGCGTCCGCCAGTTCGTCCAGGGTGGCCTTGAAGGCGCGCATCAGGTCCGGCGGCAGGCGGCGGATAAACCCCACCGTGTCGGTAATCAGCACCTCCCGCTCCTGGGGAAAGCGCAGCCGCCGGGTGGCGGTGTCCAGGGTGGCGAACAGGCGGTCCTCGGCGATGGTGTCGCTGGCGGTCAGGGCGTTGAGCAGGGTCGATTTGCCCGCGTTGGTGTAGCCCACCACGCTGATGATGGGCACGTTGCCGGACACCCGCCGCTTGCGCCGCTCGCCCCGCGCGCGGGACAGGGATTCGAGCTGCTTTTCCAGGCGCCGGATGCGGTCGCGGGCGCGGCGCAGGTCGATCTCCAGCCGGGTTTCGCCGGGGCCCCGGCCGCCGATGCCGCCGGTCAGGCGCGACAGGGCCACCTGCCGGGCGCCCATGCGCGGCAGCCGGTAGCGCAACTGGGCCAGTTCCACCTGCACCTTGCCGTCGCCACTGTGGGCGCGGCGGGCGAAGATATCCAGAATCAGCTGGGTGCGGTCGATCACCTTCAGTTCGGTGGCGGAGGCCACCGCGTCGAGCTGGGAGGGGGCCAGTTCCTGATCGAAGATGATCACGTCCGCCTCCCGCTGCATGGCGCGCAGGGTCACCTCCACCAGTTTTCCCTTGCCGAGCAGGTGGCGGGGGTGAATTTCCCGCGGGCGCTGCAACACCCGGTCCACCACGATCAGATCCCCGGCCAGGGCCAGCCCCGCCAGTTCCTCCAGCGAATCCTCGGCCTCGTCCCGGCGGCCGGTGGTCACCGAGACCAGCAGCGCCCGCTCCCGCGGGTCTTTCACGTCGCGTCCGCCGGGAGCCTTGGCCAGGGCGTCCTCCAGGGCGGCGATAAAGTCGTCGAACTGGAGGCGCGGGTGATACACGTCCTCGGTGGGCAGGGTCAGCACCGGGCGGGAGGCGTCCCGGTCCGGGTTCACCTGGGCCAGATACAGGGCGCGGGGCAGGCCGTCCCGATCCACCTCCAGCGCGCCCATGATGTCCAGCCGCAGGCCGGAAAGGTCGTTCAGGTCGTCGTCGGTAAGCGCCTCCCCGGCCAGATGGGTGTGCACCATGCGCAGGCCGCGCAGACGCTGGTGCCCCATGCGGAAGGCGGAAAGGTCGGGAATGTTGATCTGCCGGTCGTCGCCGACGATCACGAAACGGACCTCCCCCCGGCGGTCGATCAGCACCGCCACCTGACGGCCCAGTTCCACGCTGATCTCGCCCATGGCGCGGGCCAGTTCGGCGGTAACCACCACCTGGGCCGGGATGCGCCTGCGGAACAGGCGCTTGAGGGCCGCCAGTTGGGAACTCTTGAGCCCTTCGGTATTGCCGTGCACCTGACTCATGCCCGGGGCACCGCCCCGTCCATGATGCACACCGCCGCATCGTGCAGGGTGGCGCTGCCGGTGGCGGCCACCAGGTCCGCCGGCGCGCCGTTCCAGACCACCTGTCCATCGCCCAGCACCACCACGCGGCTGCAACTCCGCTCCACGAAGCCCATATCGTGGGAACTGAGCAGCACGGTGCGGCCGTCGGCCACGGTGTCGGCGATCATGCCCTCCAGCCGGTGGAGGGCGGTGACGTCCAGGCCGGTGTCCGGTTCGTCCAGCACCATCATCGGCACCCCGCCCATGAACGCGGAAGCCAGCCCCACCTTGCGCTGCATGCCGAAGGAAAGGTCCTTGAACAGCCGGTCGGCGTGGGGGGTGCCGCCCAGCCGGTCCAGCAGTTGGGTGGCGCGGGCTTCGCCATCGGGCACGTGGCGGATCTCCCCCACAAAGCGAAGGAACTCACGGGGGGTGAGGTAGCCGTCCAGATACAGGTTTTCCGGCAGGTAGGCCGTGCAGGCCAGGGCCTGTTCACGCGCCTTGCGGGTATTGTGCCCGAACAGGAACACCTTTCCGGAGCGCGGCGCGGAAAGCCCCGCCGCCAGCCGCAACAGGGTGGATTTGCCCGCCCCGTTCGGCCCCAGCACGGCCACCGCGCCCGGTTCGACGGTCAAATCGAGGGCGCACAGCACTGGCCCGCCTCCGTAGTTGTGGGTCACCGCCTCCATGTGCAGGGGGACTGGATTCAACGGGATTTTCCGGAGATGTCCGCCAGGTGTTCCGCCACCACCTCCGGCGGACTGGAGCGCACCAGCAGGCGGAACATGAGCCCGAGCACCAGCAGGTCGTCCACCTGCCCCAGCACGGGGAACAGCAGATCGGGGATGAAATCGAAGGGGGAAATCAGATAGGCGAAGGCGCCGATCATGGTCAGCTTGGGCCACAGGGGGACGCGGGGATCTTTCATCAGACGGATGTACAACCGCACGTAGCGCGGCAGGGCGATCAGCAACGCCAGTGGATTGCGCCGAAATTCAAACGTCATCAAAGTCCGTCGATCACCTGCTTCCGCACCGGAAAGGACCGCCAACCGGCCTTCCGCGCCTGGGTTCCATAATACGTGGAAATGGTCGTTTGTGACACTGCCCGGAGGGAATCAACGCGAGTTATTGGCACGCTGCCCTGTTGTTCAGGAACGTGGCCCACGCGCAACGCGGGAGGCGGACGGGTATCCCAACCCCTGAGGCAGGCGTGGCAGCGCCACGTTGAGGAGGTTCGACCAAGTGCAACGCGGGAGGCGGGCGTATATCCACCGCCTCCTCCGCCGAAAAAAAGGGCCCCCGGATCGCTCCGAGGGCCCTGAATCGCCGAGTGTCGCTTACGCGGCCTTCTTCATGCGGGAGTCGAAGCGCTGAGACCCCTCACCCTTCATGAACGGCGGGTGCTCGGTGTTGCAGGCTTTTACGCCCAACACCACGCCCCACAGGAAAATCGCGCCACTCACGGCAAAAACCAACAGTGCAGATGCAGCCATTTAACGTCCTCCGTCCTTTTTAGGGCCAACGACCCCTCTCCGGATCCACGACAGCAGACCAATCATCCGTCAGCCGTTTGAGCCTGACAATTCGCCTGCTATTTCGGCAATTATCGGATGGACCTTGAGAACTTTCCGACGGCGGCACCGGGCCGCAGGAGGGCGGAAAACGCAAAGCGGGCCGGAAGATCAACATCTTCCGGCCCGCAAAAGCGCTGGTCGCGGCGGTATGACCGCGATCAGGCGTTGGATCAGACGGCCTTCAATCAGGCAGCCTTGTTCAGCCGCGGATCGAAGCGGCCAACCTGGCCTTCGCCCTTCATGTAGGGCGGCGAGTCGCTCATGGCGCCCTTGAGGCCCATTCCGATACCCGCCAGGGCCACAACCGCGAATCCACCGCAGGCGATAATTGCAAGCATGCTCATAATTAAACCCTTTACTGAAACAAACGACCGTCCGAAGCCCGGCCACATAACCGTGGGCCTTGGGCTCAACCACGTGCAAATGGTACCCAAACGACCCGTTTCAGGATTATGAAATCCGCCACACGGGAAATATGATTGTTGCAAATTGAAACGTCTGAGATTTTTCAGACCGATGATATGACATTGATCAGATCGGTGGGCGCACGAGTCCGCACAGGCACCCACGGAACCGGCTATCCGACTGGTTTTAAAGGGAGGTATCAGTCCAGTTCCAGGCCGCGCATGCGCGCCACCTGATAGACGTCCTTGTCGCCCCGGCCGGACAGGTTGCAGATGAGCACCTTGTCCCGGCCCATGCGCGGGGCCTCCTTGATCACCTGGGCCACCGCGTGGGCGCTTTCCAGGGCCGGAATAATGCCCTCCACCCGCGCCAGGGTGTCGAAGGCCTCCATGGCCTCGTCGTCGTTGATGCTGGTGTACCGCGCCCGCCCCTGCTCGCGCAGGAAGGCGTGCTCCGGCCCCACGGCGGCGTAGTCGAGTCCGGCGGAAACCGAGTGGGTCAGGTTGATCTGGCCGTGGTCGTCCTGCAACAGATAGGTGAGGGTGCCCTGCAACACCCCCAGGGTGCCGCCCGCGAAGCGCGCCGCGTGTTTGCCGCTCTCCACCCCGTAGCCGCCCGCCTCCACCCCCAGCATGTCCACCCCCGCATCCTTGATGAAGGCGTGGAACAGGCCGATGGCGTTGCTGCCGCCGCCCACGCAGGCGATCAGCAGGTCCGGCAGGCGCCCCTCGGCCTTCAGGATCTGGCGGCGGGCCTCCTTGCCGATGACGCTCTGGAAGTCCCGCACGATCATCGGATACGGGTGGCAGCCCAGCACCGAGCCGAGCACGTAATGGGTGGTGCGCACGTTGGTGGTCCAGTCGCGCATGGCCTCGGAGATGGCGTCCTTGAGGGTGCGGCTGCCGTAATGGACGCCGGTGCACTTGGACCCCAGCAGGCGCATGCGGTAGACGTTGAGCGCCTGCCGTTCCATGTCCTCGGTGCCCATGTAGACCTCGCACTCGATGCCCAGCATGGCGGCCACGGTGGCCGTGGCCACCCCGTGCTGGCCGGCGCCGGTTTCGGCAATCACGCGCTTTTTGCCCATGTGCTTGGCCAGCAGCACCTGCCCCACCGTGTTGTTGATCTTGTGCGCGCCGGTGTGGCACAGGTCTTCCCGCTTCAGGTAGATCTTCGCCCCGCCCAGCCGCTCGCTCAGGCGCGCCGCGTGATAGAGGGGGGTTTCGCGGCCCACGTACTCGGACAGCAGTTCGTTCAGTTCGCGCCGGAAGGCCGGGTCGCGCTTCACCTCCCGATAGGCCTGTTCCAGTTCCCGCAGGGCGGGCATCAGGGTTTCCGGTGCGTACTGGCCGCCAAAGGTGCCAAAGTGGCCGTTCTTGCCGGGTTGGGAATAGCGCTGAATCATGAGCCTGCCTGTCTCGGGGCGGCCGGATTATCCGGCGGCCTTTGCGTTGGTGATGAATGCCTTCAATTTAGCCGGGTCCTTGATGCCCGGCTCCTTTTCCACCCCGGACGACACGTCCACCCCATAGGCGCCGGTGCGTTCCACCGCGCGGGCCACGTTGTCCGGATTCAGTCCCCCGGCCACGATCACCGGGTAATCGTCCACCCACTGGGCCAGATCCCAGTCAAAGCGCTGGCCGGTGCCGCCGAACAGGGTGTCGTGGTGGGCGTCGAGCAGAAACGCGCGCGGGGTGTAGCGGTCGATGTCCGCGAAGCTGTCCGCCCCCTGCACGCGGATTACCTTGATCACGTTCGGCCCCAGGGCGTTGGCCGCCTCCGGGGTTTCGTCCCCGTGCAGTTGCAGCAGGTCCACCCCGGAGATTTTCTTGATCTCCCGCACCCGGTCGATGGTCTCGTTGACGAACAGCCCCACGGTGGTGACGAACGGCGGCAGGGAGCCGATGATATCGCGGGCCATCTCCGGCGACACGGCGCGCGGGCTTTTGGAATAGAACACGAACCCCAGGGCGTCGGCGCCGTACTCCAGGGCGAAGTGGGCATCGCGGGTGTTGGTGATGCCGCAGATCTTGACGTGCACCGGCATGCCCCTACCCGCCCGCCGCGCCGGTCAGGGCGCGCACCCCCGCCGCCATGTCGTCCTGACGCATGAGGGACTCGCCCACCAGAATCGCGTCCACCCCGGCGGCTTCCAGTTCCGCCACCTGCTCGCGGGTGAAGATGCCGCTCTCGCTCACCCGCACGCAGGATTCGGGAATCCCCTCCAGCAGCCGGTGGGTGGTGTCCAGGGAGGTCTCGAAGCGGTTCAGGTCGCGGTTGTTGATGCCGATGAGATCGGCCCCGGCGGCCACCGCCCGGTCCCGCTCGGCGGCGGTATGCACCTCCACCAGCGCGGCCAGCCCCAGGGAGTGGGCCACGGCGGCAAAGCCCTTCAACTGGGCATCGGTGAGAATGGCGGCGATCAGCAGCACCGCGTCCGCCCCCCAGCGGCGCGCCTCGAAAATCTGATAGGCGTCGATGGTGAAGTCCTTGCGCAGCAGCGGCAGGTCCACCGCCTGGCGCACCGCCCGCAGGTAATCGGCGGAGCCCTGGAAATACTCCACGTCGGTGAGGACGCTGATGCAGGAAGCGCCGCCGTCCCGGTATGCGGTGGCGATCCGCACCGGGTCGAAGTCGGCGCGGATCAGCCCCTTGGAGGGGGACGCCTTCTTGACCTCGGCAATGACCCGCGCCGGACCCGTGCCGCCGCGCATCAGGGCCCGTTTGAAATCGCGGGTGGGGGGCAGGGACGGCAGTTCGTCCTCCCAGGTGGCCAGCGGCGCCGCGTCCTTGGCGGCGGCCACTTCCAGCCGCTTGGTGGCGACGATCTTCTCCAGCACGCCGCCCGGATTGACCCCATTGCCGGAAACGGTCACCGGTTGCTCGCCTCCACCAGTTTGTGCAGCTTGTCCTCGGCGGAGCCGGAATCGATGGATTCCTCCGCCAGCCGCACCCCCTCCTTGAGGGAGCCCGCGCGGCCGGTGGCCACAAACACGGGCGCCGCGTTGATCAGCACGATGTCCCGCGCCGGGCCCTTCATGCCGGCCAGCACCCCGCGGGTGATCTCCGCGTTGTGGGCCGCGTCGCCGCCTTCCAGATCGGCCGATTTGGCCACCGGCAGGCCCACCTCCTCCGGAGTGAGGGTGAAGGTGGACACGCTCCCGTCCTTGCCTTCGGCAATGCGGGTGGGGCCGGTGGTGGTGATCTCGTCCAGGCCGTCGGAGCCGTGCACCACGAAACAGTGGCGGGAGCCCAGTTCCACCAGCACCTGGGCCAGGGTATTGGTCAGTTCCTGATCGTATACCCCCAGCACCTGCACCGATGCGCCGGCCGGGTTGGTGAGGGGGCCCAGAATATTGAAAATACTGCGCACGCCGATCTCCCGGCGGGGGCCGATGGCGTGCTTCATGGCGCCATGAAACAGGGGCGCGAACAGAAACCCGATGCCCACCGAGTTTACGTGCTCCTCCACCTTTTCGGGGGGCACTTCCACATTCACCCCCAGGGCCATCAGCACGTCGGCGGAGCCGGACTTGCTGGAAACGGAACGGTTGCCGTGCTTGGCCACGGTAATGCCGCCCCCGGCCACCACGAAGGCGGCGGTGGTGGAGATGTTGAAGGTGCCCGCCTTGTCGCCGCCGGTACCGCAGGTATCGACCACCATCGGGTCGTCCACCTGGATGCGGGTGGCGAACTCGCGCATCACGCGGGCGCTGCCCACGATTTCCGGCACGGTTTCGCCCTTCATGCGCAGGGCCACCAGATAGGCGCCGATCTGCGCGCCGGTGGCCTCGCCGGACATGATCTCGCGCATCACCGCGCCGGCCTGGCTGGCGGTCAGGTCGTATCCGTCGATGGCCTGGGCAATGGCTTCGGTAATCATGAGCGAACCCCCTCACGCATGTTCAGAAAGTTTTGCAGCAGGTCGTGCCCCACGCGGGTCAGGATCGATTCCGGGTGAAACTGCACCCCCTCCACGGCAAATTCCTTGTGGCGCACCCCCATGATCTCGCCATCGTCGGTCCAGGCGGTAACCTCCAGCACGTCGGGCACCGAGTCCCTGCGGATCACCAGCGAATGGTAGCGGGTGGCCTCGAACGGATTCGGCAGCCCCACGAACACCCCCTTGCCGTCGTGGTGGATCAGGCTGGTCTTGCCGTGCATGAGCTGCCCGGCGCGGACGATTTCGCCGCCGAACACCTCGCCGATGGACTGGTGCCCAAGGCACACCCCGAGCACCGGCACCTGCCCGGCAAAGCGGGCGATGACTTCCTTGGAGATCCCCGCCTGGGACGGGTCGCACGGCCCCGGACTGACCACGATGCGGTCCGGCCCCAGGGCGGCAATTTCGTCCACGGTGATCCGGTCGTTGCGGAACACCTTGATCTCCTCGCCCAGTTCACCCAGGTATTGCACCAGGTTGTAGGTGAAGGAGTCGTAATTGTCGATCATCACCAGCATGACGGTCGGCCTTGCATTCGGGTTCACACACCGGGACGCACCACCGGACCGGCGCATAACGCGTCACGGCGGAAGTGCATCGGAGGACAGATTAGTATAGTGTCCGCGCCCCCCAAATGACAGGGGGGCGGTAGTGCAGCGCCGGTAAAAGGTTACCCCCGCCGGCGCCACCCGGCACGCAGCAGGGCTCCCAGCAATAGCAGCAGCAGCACGGCGGCGTCGCCCCATCCGGCGGCGGTGCCGGTGGCGGAACATCCGCCCCCGGCCGCGGGCGCGCCCGTGCCGTTTTCCACCGGCGGAGGCGGCGGGGCCTGGGTGCCGTCATACAGCGGCGTGGCCGGATCGCCCAGCAGATTGAACGCACGCACCGACCGGGGCTCCACCCCGTCGGCAATGGTCGTGATGAAGGTTTGGGTGGTAATCGCCCCCTGGCTGCGGCTGCCGTCCGCGCCGCCCGCCAGGAACGCGTCCATAAAGCGGGCGCCCAGCACTTTCTGATCGCTGGCGTACCCCTTCCACCCGGCCATCCAGGCGCCAATCGCG
Organism: Nitrospirota bacterium; assembly: GCA_029881725.1. Lineage (GTDB taxonomy): Bacteria > Nitrospirota > JACRHL01 > JACRHL01 > JACRHL01 > JAOUMB01. The sequence continues at coordinate 3,218 of JAOUMB010000029.1, read as the reverse complement.
CCGCCGGTGGGCGACAGCACCACCGCCTCTCCCAGGGACAGGCCATTGGCCACCTGCCAAAACGGTTCCACAAAGTAGCCGGTGGCACAGTTGAACCCCAACAGGAAGCTCAGGCGCGGGTTGTTGGACAGGGCGTCCGCGTCGTCGGACCGCAGAATCTGCTCGTTGGCCCACTGGGTGCCGCCGCCATGGCCGCTGAACACGGTAAGCAATCGCCCGTCATCCAGGTTGGCCAGCAGGTCCTCGCGCACCACATCGGCCCCCAGTTCCCCGATCAGCAGCTGGTCCACCGCATATTCCGCGGGCAGGGTGGCCGCCATCTGGCCCACGTGGTCCTCGAACACGGTGGAGCCGTCCACCCAACTGGCGGCAAACTGCACCCGGTTGGTCCACGAGGTGTCGTCCTGGGTTTCATAGGCGATCACCTTGGCCACCACCCCGCCGGCGGTCTGCGGGGTGACCGGCAGGCGGCCGATGAGCATGTCGGGCAGCGGGTCGGTGCCGAAGCTCACGAACCAGGTATCGTCCGGCGCCACGCCCCCCTCCTGGGTGGTGAACAGGTGGGTGGGCACATAGCTGGGCCCGTTCCAGGCATAGGTGGTCTTGAAGTTGGGGGCCGCGTCGCCAAACAGCAGCACATACTCCGGGGGCACGGCCCAGGTGGCGAAGGCGTGGGCCAAAAAGGCGCGAATCGCCGCCGGGTCGGTCACCCCGCCCGCGAATTCGTCGTAGATGTCGGTGGTGGAGACCACCTTCACGCTCAAGCCGGCGCCCGCCCGGTGGTTGGCCAGCTGCTCGGCCTCGGCCCGCATGGAAGGGTGGGTGATCAGCAGGTAGCGGGCTTCGTTCTGCGGGCTGGACAGGGTGCTCGGAAGATCCACCTCCAGGACGGGTTGCCAACGCAGCCCGGTACCCACCGCCAGGTAGTGCTTCCCTCCAGCCGCGCCCAGATCGTCCTCGAAGCGGTCCACCCCGAAGCGGCTGCCGCCCACCACTTCCCGGGCCAGCACCTGGCGCACCCGGGTGGGGTCGGTCACGTCATACAGCTCCACATCGCGGGTTCCGAACCCTTCCAGAACGAAATCCGCCACCCCGGTGCCGGAGAGGGAGAACGGCAGCAACCCGAGAGTATTCCCCGGCGCGAACTCGGCCACCAGGCCCCGTTCATAGGTCACTTCGAACCAGTCCACCAGCACGCTGTTCACGGAAACCCCGTCCATGGCTTCATTGGTCAGTGTCAGGGTGTTGTCCCCGGCCTTCACACAGGCCGGGTTGCTCGTCGCATTGGCGAAGTTTTTGGCCAAAAACCCGTCCCAGATGCCCGAAAACAGGGGGCATCCGTTCAGCGCCGTGACGACGCTGTGGTCCGGGTTGGCGGCCAGATCATTGGTGGCGCCCTGCAACCGGACCCGCACCGAAACCGGCCCCCCCGCATGGTCCGTCATCCGAAACAAAAAGGGCGCACTCTTACCGGCCTGCAGGCGGTCATCCCACATCCACCGGTCCGCGCCCTCCGCAAGCGGCAGGGCCGGGGTATAGATGGTGTCCTCCTCCATGTGCAGGACCTTGGTGTAGCTGGAATAATTGCTGATCAGGCTGGAGGTGCCGGAAGGTACCGTCTCCATCCGGGCCGGGGTACCGCTCCAGCCGCCCAGCCACAGCCAGTAGACGTCGGTGTCGGTGTGGGCGTGGCGGGGATCGGCCCGGTCGATGCCGGTGCCGTAAAATTCAATCGCGTCGTCCGGCCCGAACACGCCCGCCGCCGCGCCCGTTACGCGGATGGCCAACTCCACCTCGTCGTGGGTAACCTGAAACCGCGCCGGGTCCAGCGCCGTGATGTCGATCCCCTTCCAGGTGAGGGCGGCCCCGGTCACCCGGTACAGGCCGGTCTCCGCCACCTGCATCTTGACCACCGGCCCCTGCCCGGCCAGGGCGGGAGAAGCCCACAGGCACCCCAGCAGAAGGGCCAGCGCCACTCCCCACCGGTACATGGGCGCGGCCACCGGTCAGTCCCCCACCGTCGACAGGTTGATGATCGAGCGGCGCATGATCTCGCGGAAGGCCGGAGATGCCGGAACCGGCCGGTGCGGTCCAGCCCCATGCGCGGAAGGCTTGGATAACGCCCCGGCGGCGGGGGACGCGGTAACCGGCGCAAAGGTGACCGCCACGCGGATGCGCGTGTACACCCGCACCTCCCCGGTCACCGGATTGGTCTGCACCGGATGCAGCCGCAGTTGCGCCACCGGTTGCCCGCGCAGTTCCCCGGTAAAGCCGATGGTGGCGATAGACGGCGGGAAAAAGGCGTCCCGCCGGTACACGCCGGACTCCACCAGCCGGGTGCGGGCCGGGGTTCCGGTGGCGGGATCGGCGGGCACCTCCAGACTCGGCACCGGCGCAATGCGCAGGCCCGGCAGGGCATCGAAGGCGCTGTCCAGCACGGTCACCACCGGGGTGGTTCCGGGGGGCAGGGCCATCAGGGTGCCGGTGGCGGGAAGGCGGGGATCGCCCGCCTCCCCGGTGCCGGAAAGGCCATCGATTTCAATCGTGAAATAGGGCGGGGCTTCCTGCGCCACCACCCGGTAATCCGGCAGGGTCCACTCCAGGGTGGCGCCGGTGGTGTCCCCGCCCAACAGACGCGTGTCCGCCGCCGCGCCCGGGGCGGGGGCGGAGAACACTAGCAACAAACAAAACAGGATGCGCGTCATGGGCTACCGGGTATGGGTCATCCAGTTCCCCTTCCGGAATGGCGCACGCGGCGCCGAATCATCCACGCCATCAGCGGCAGGAACAGCAGCAGGGTTCCCGCCGCATCTCCCCAACTGGTGGGCGCTTCGGACACGGAACAGCCGCCGCCAAAACGGCTCCCCCGCGAATCCGGTACATCCTTGGTGCTGGTCAACGGGTCCGGCTCCGTGTACAGGGCGCTGGCCCCGTCCACCACGGAAATGACCAGTGGTCCGTGCGGTGTGCGCAGACCGGTGTTTTCCACGTCTTCCAGCAGGTAGTGATAGGTGGCGCCCGGCACCGCGGTGGTGTCGGTAAACGAATACCCGGCGCCGCCGATGCCCATGCCACGGGCGGGAATCAGGTAGCCGTTGACCGTTTCATAGGGCCCCGCCAACGCTTCGCTGCGCAGCACGTTGAAGCCCTCGTTGTCGATTTCCGCCGTGGTCACCCAGGAGAGTTTCACCGACGAACCGTCGGAGGTGGCGCTGAAG
>JAOUMB010000071.1 GCA_029881725.1 Nitrospirota bacterium | reverse complement strand
TTAACCAATTCGAAGGTGGACCTGCCCACGGTGCAGCGCATCTCGGGCCACAAGACCCTGCAAATGGTGGTGCGCTACGCCCACCAGAACGGGGAGCACATCCAATCAGCGATGGACGTGTTGGACCGGCGCTACCGTTCGGCCGGATAGCTCGTATTCTCGACCAGCCGCTCCATCAGATCGAGAAAACCCGGATCGTACACTTCGTTCACGTGGTTGGAGTTCCAAAGGCCAGACCGCCGCACCCTTTCCCGGGATGTATGGAACCCTAGCCAGTGACCGGAAGGAGGGTCCAGGGACGGTTTGTCGAAATTGCTTAGAAGCCCAATGGTGTTGGTCTCTACCACGCCTCGAAGACTGTTCGGGCTGGGAACGTCATCGATTTCAAGCCACAGAAAAGGCATTGACCCAATCAACTGGGTCACCCGTTGTTCGACCGGGTGTTCCAGCGCCTTCACCGCTTCCCGATCTATACCAAGCCTGTGTGCGGCCTGCCCGCGATCGCCGCCGATCCCCCAACTGGGAACATCGAGCTCCTCCCTCTGAATCAGCCCTTGCCCGACCAGTTGCCTGAATATCGAACTACGATGATTGCCTCCCCCTGACCGTGGATTCCCCCGGTGGTTGGAGAGCCTGTTCCACAACGAAGTCTTGGAATCATCCGTGAGAGCGTGGGTGCCGACCCGTACCACGCGCGGACCATCCCCACTGTCCTTTCGGCGCTCCCCGGACTGAAAGAAGAAATAGACTCCCCGCTCGGGCCACACCATTCTGCCGCTGCAATCGGCCAGGCAGCGGGTTCCGCCCAGCCTGGCCTCAAGGGTGCTCAGGATTTCATAGAACCGTTCCAGGTGTGTTAGCCGCGCGGTCTCGCCGTGGACTTCCCGTCGTGTGCGGTTCGACAGGGGTTCGGTAGTGGGGCTGTGCTTCGCTTGATCCAGAATACGGGGAGCGTTTCGATCCAGCCAGGCCAGTTGCTCGCCAATCTTTAGCCGCCCGAGAGGAATCGAAACCTTGAACCCGCGCCGCCGCAACTCTGGCACCACGAATTCCCGATAGCGATGCCCAGCCAGAACCACTACCTCCCTGCCCGGAATCAGAATCCCGGCAAGCTGTTTTACGACACGCTCACCCCACTGTCTCCGCTCCACCACCCCCATCTGGTTCAGGGTATGTTCGTACGGCTCGATAACGCGCTCAGGTAGTACCACTCCGTATTTGGCGGACAAAATGAACCAGTCCCCGCCCATCCTTTCGACAAAACCCCGGACCTTCCGGAACCAGGCCGACGTATAGAGGGAACACGCTGGGGATGCTGTTTCCCGCTTCCCGGCCACGCACGAAACCAGATAGACGACACCTTCCCCCGGTGAGTGCCAGGGAGTATGGGCTTGATTGGCCTGAACGGCATCGGAGCTCTTGGGGACGATGGCTTTAGGGGACTTGAGCGTCACGGCTTTTGTTACCTGCCGGGAAGACCCTACTCGGCGGAAGGTAACCGCTCCCGCTCGCACATTCACTGCTTCAGTCTTCCACCCGGCATCAAGCCAAGCCCGTTTGTAGCTCGACGGGGCAGGGTTCTTTTCGTTCGCCCACCATGCTTCACGCTTGCGGGCGCTTTCCGGAAGGCTGAACCCGACAACTCGCTCGATCTCCCGCAGGGAGGCCCGCCAGACATCCTCCTTGCGCGTCCGCAGGTATTCGCCCAAAGAATCGTACTTTCCCATCGGCCCCCTATCCTCCCCCTATAAAGCCCGGCAAGACGACCGGTGCCTGGACGCACCCCTCATCATACCGAAACAGGAGGAGCCAGTTTTCCTGACACGATTACACAGGAATTACACAGAGCCCTAGGTTATTCCACGGAATTACCGGAGCGAATCACACATAACCGATTGTTTTGAATGGTGCCGGAGCCGGGAATCGAACCCGGACGGAACTGCGTTCCGAGGGATTTTAAGTCCCTTGCGTCTACCAGTTTCGCCACTCCGGCGTTGGGTGGGTACAGCTCATGTTACGTGATATCACCGGGGTGGTGACCAAACAGGGCTCGGAAGATTTCTGGATGGGCAACGAAACGCACCCACGGTCGAAACGGGTGCCCTATGGTGAGGCACATGATGGAAGCCCCATCTCCCTCCAACTGCCACATCCCCATGCAGATAAAGAAAAATGGAGGCGCCGGGCGGATTTGAACCGCCGAATAAAGGTTTTGCAGACCTCTGCCTTACCACTTGGCTACGGCGCCGCATCAGACAAACAACGGAATATACCCGTGAATTGGGGATTGTAGTGTGAAAATGGAGCCCCACGCAAGGCGCTCGGGAATTTCTCACGCACTCGGACAAGACATTTCCGCCTCCAATTCTTATAATTCCTATTTCTTGATAGTTTTTGGTGGTCAGCCCGGCGCTTGTGTTCGCCGGAGTATGGAGGTGCGGCAACATGGGTGCGATCAAACGCGCACTGGTGAGTGTGTCTGACAAGACCGGAGTGGTCGATTTCTGCAAGGCCCTGGTTGATCAGGGCGTGCAGGTGCTGTCCACTGGCGGAACCGCCAAGGCCTTGCGGGACGCCGGGGTACCGGTCACCGACGTGTCGGAGTACACCGGCTTTCCGGAAATCATGGAGGGGCGCGTCAAAACCCTGCACCCCAAAGTGCACGGTGCATTGCTCGCCCGGCGCGATTCGAATGACCATATGGCCCAGGCCGCCGAACACGGCATCGAAACCATCGACCTGGTGGTGGTCAACCTGTATCCGTTCGAGGCCACCGTAGCCAAAGAGGGGTGCTCCTACGAAGACGCTATCGAGAACATCGACATCGGCGGTCCCACCATGCTGCGCTCCGCCGCCAAAAACCACTCTGATGTCACCGTGGTGGTGGACCCGGACGACTACGCCGCTGTCATTAAAGAAATGCAAGGGGCACACGGCAATACCTCACTCGACACCCGCAAGCGGCTGGCGCGCAAGGTATATGAGCATACCGCCCACTACGACGCGGTGATCTCCGCCTATCTGGCCGGGCAGCAGGAGGACGGCGAAAAATTTCCACGCGTGCTGTCGCTCACCTACGATCGGGTGCAGACCCTGCGCTACGGAGAGAACCCGCACCAGCAGGGCGCCTTCTACCGCGACCCGATCCAGAACGAGGCCTGTGTCGGTACCGCCCGCCAGCTGCAGGGGAAGGAAATGTCGTTCAACAACTTCCTGGATGCCAACAGCGCCCTGGAGGCGGTAAAGGAATTTGAGACCGGAACAGCGGTGATCGTCAAGCACAACAACCCCTGCGGCGTAGCCTCGTCGGACAGCCTGCTGGAGGCATACCGGCTTGCGCGCGACACCGATCCAGTGTCCGCCTTTGGTGGCGTGATCGCCTTTAATCGCGAGGTGGATGTGGACACCTCCCGTGAGATCGCCTCCACTTTTGTGGAGGTGGTCATCGCCCCATCCTTTTCCAACGCCGCCGTGGAGGAATTGGCAGCCAAAGAAAACGTGCGCCTGCTGGAGACGGGCCCCCTCACCCGCCGGGGGGGAGGCATGGATCTCAAGCGCGTGGTGGGTGGGCTGATCTATCAGGATCGCGATCTGGGAGCGGTTCCCGATGTCCGCAAGCTGGAGGTTGTGTCCAACCGCAAGCCGACAGACGACGAATATCGGGCCTTGGCCTTTGCATGGAAGGTATGCAAGCATGTCAAATCGAACGCCATCGTCTACGCCCGCGGTGAACACGCTGTCGGCATCGGGGCGGGACAGATGAGCCGAGTGGACTCGGCCAAAATCGCGGTGCTCAAAGCCAATTTTCCGCTGGAGGGGACCGCCATGGCCTCCGACGCCTTTTTCCCGTTCCGCGACGGCATCGATGCCGCCGCCGACGTGGGGGTGAGCGCGGTAATCCAGCCTGGGGGAAGTGTGCGCGACGAGGAGGTTATTCAGGCCGCCAACGATCACGACATGGCCATGATCTTCACCGGCATGCGCCACTTCAGACATTGACCGGATACCCGACGCCGCATCGGCATTGCTACCGGGCAGCTATCAAGAGATACCAGTAGGGAAAGCACACGGGATGGCCATCCGCCCCTATAAAAATATCCTGCCGAAGATTGATTCCAGCGCCTATGTGGACGAAAGCGCCCAGGTCATCGGCGACGTAATCATCGGCGCCGAGAGTGGCATCTGGCCCGGCGTGGTGGTGCGCGGCGACGTGAACACCATCCGTATCGGGGCCCGCACCAATATTCAGGACAACACCGTTTGCCACGTCACCCGCCGCACCCATCCGTTGGTGGTTGGCGATGACTGCACCATCGGACATGCCGCCATCCTGCATGGCTGCACCCTCGAGAACCACAGCTTCATCGGCATGGGTGCCATCGTCATGGACGGGGCGGTGATCGGGGAGTGCAGTATGGTGGCGGCAGGAGCCCTGGTTACCCAAGGAAAAACCATCCCGCCACGCATGCTGGTGGTCGGCTCCCCCGCCAAAGTGATACGAGAACTCACCGACGATGAGGTGGAGGCGATCCGAAAATCCGCAGTCAACTACGTGGCTGACCGCCTAAATTTCATGGAGTGAGAATCCCCGGGGGTCAATGGTCCGGGTCGTCCGGGCCGTCGGGGGGTGAATAGGGAGTCACCCGCTCCTTCCAGCAATATACGCACAGCTTGCGGTGCGCGTCACCAATATACCGGTGGCCCAACACAAAGCAGAGCCGGGAGCGGAATACCTGCCACAGCCTCATCACTCCCCCATGAACAGGACTCCGCTTGCCGATTGGCAGGCGGAATAGGGGAAAACTACAGATCCTGCTCGGCGTAAGCCGAGCCCTTCTTGCAGCGAACCACCGCACGCACCCGGGAAAGATGATCACTCAGGTTGTGTGCGGTAAAGATAATCGGCACATGGCGGTACTCCTCGGGGACTTGGACAAAGGCGCCCTCGGCGCTCATCTGCCCGTCATTACGCACCACGCGCATGTATACCTCTCCCCCGTGATGGCACTGTCCGCTCACCGTTACGGTAATATGCGTGGCCTGCTGCAGGGTGTCGGCGTCAATCCGGTCAATGGCAATCTGGCACATCCTTCGGCTCTGTCTCCCTGGGGCGCCCGGCATTTTCTGCCTGCACCGATCATCCGATCCCCCGCGCCATACATGGCGAAACGGTGGGACACCTTCAACTGAAACGAAGCGCGTACTATACCAGATTCGTACACACCGGTCGTGTTTGCGGTACCAATCCCCAACAGGCGTTCGGAATTGTTCCCCGTCTTTTACAAAAAGACGGGGCTCCAGGCTCCACCGGCACGTCCATAACCGCCCACTTCTCCTCCCAAACCTGCTGATTCGCCATGTTCATCGCATCACTCCCACGCGCCTTGAACTGTCACTAAAATCGACCGGATCGGTCTGATGAACCAATTTGAACAGCCTGCACAAAATTGTCACAACACATTGAAAAATAATAATATTTTTTGAATCATTTCCCTCAAGCAACACCTCCGGAACCCCGAAATGGAAACGTGAAGGCGATCGCTTTTTCAGGGCGACCGCAGGGGGGGAACTGGTTCGGATACCCGCCTCCAGCAGGTGTCCGATCGCGTGAAGGTGAGGAGCAGGTCGATGAATAATAACCGCCCACAGATACCACGCACTCCCGAAACGGGGGCGCTGGTGGCGACTGTTTCCGAGCGGGTCCGCGTGCTGCACGAGGCCCGCAAGGCGGTGCTGGAGGCACGGCCGGAACGAGGGGACCGGATCCGCGACCTAACCCGCAAGGTCAAGGCTGGAACTTACCATATTGACGGCCGCGCGGTGGCCGAGGCCATTGCACGCCAGAGCACAGGCAGCAACGTAGCCTGACCCGCCGCATTCTGCGCTGCGTGGACCGCGTCACGGGGAAATACCCCCCCGTGACGCGGCTTTTTTTAACCAAAAACCGCATTCCGCCATGGGGGTTTTACCGCTTCCTGCCGAAAAGAGTGCAAAAGGGCCAGCGCGCCACCGGTCTCCAGCCGGTTAGCCAATGGGGGCCGGGCCCCCGTTTTGCTCCTCGGGAAGGGGAGGCGGAAAATGCCCTCGGAAAACGGCAGGGTCCGTACCCGGCCAGCAACAACGGAGTGGTCACGTGCTCATTCTGACACGGAAGTTGGGTGAGGGGATCATGATCGGGCCCGAAATCGTGGTCCGGGTGGTTGAGGTCAAAGGTGGCCAGGTAAAGCTGGGCATTGAGGCCCCCAAAGACACGGCGGTGCACCGGGAGGAAATCTTCCAGCGCATCCGCGAAGAAAACCTGCGCGCCGCCGCCGGCACTCCTGGAAGGCTGGACGATGTCGCCCGGTCCATGAACCGGGGGCCGATTCGCGGACGCAAACCGGGAAAGGGGAACACGTGAGCGGGCGGGGTGTTCAGTTGAAACCACAAATGGTCGATCACGACCTTTCCATTCAGATTAAAACCCGCCGGTTTGGCACGATTTCGGTACGATCCGATACCGTCATCACCTTCCCGCACGGATTGGTGGGCATGAGCGAACTTACTCGTTTCGCCCTGCTGGAAGGAAGCGGACCGCTCCAGTGGCTGCAATCACTCGACGACCCGGACGCTACGTTCGTGGTAGCGCCCATGGACCAGGTTCTGAACGGTGTGATCGATCCCTGCGGGGGCGACCTGGAACTGGTCGGTGCCGATGACGACCTGTCCTCCCTAGTGGCCCTGGTGCTGGTAACCGTACCCCAGGATTCCCCAGGAGAGTCCACAGTAAATCTAATGGCCCCGCTGCTGATCCACCCGGATACCCGTTTCGGAGTGCAGGCGATCCTTTCGGAGCAGTTCCCCCTGCGCCACCCGGCGGCGGAGCCGTTCCAGTCACCTCACGCTGTTCCGGTCGGATAGGACCTCCCCCGGTGCCATTTTTCTGCCGAACACGCGCGGAACTTTGACGGCGCGCCACAGAAAACCCGCCGTCCATCCACCGTAACGCACGCCTCCGGACAGATCCCACGGCACTGTTGTAGTCCCCTCTCCCCAAAGGGCTTGCCTTGTTCCATTCACCCACTTGCGCCACAATGGAGCAAGGGGTTAACGGCCTTTTGCATTTTAGGCAACAATCCTGCATACACCGTCCCCGTTTCCCCCGGTCCGACGGGGCCCTCGTCCACAGCAGCAACATGGTGGATCGTGCACAAGGTGAAATCCGCAGGCGGCAAAGAATTCACGGTACCGGAGCCTCGAACCGGGTCGGCAGATCTCTCCGCAGATATTCTCGAGAGTCTGGAGACATTCGCCGAAATTGGCGAGTCCCTCCACGGTACTGCCAATGCCACTGAAATCTGTGAGCAGGTGGTGGCAGTTCTCAACGACCGTCTGGGGCTGCAAACCTGTTCCATCATGCTGGTGGATGCAGATGGCATGTTGGTTAACGTGGCGGGCACCTCGCCGCGCAAAGGAAAGTCCGCCCCCCGGGTCCACCGCTCGTTCCGACTGGGGGAAGGGATTGCCGGTACCGTGGCCGAAAGCGGAAAGGCCATCCTGGTTCCCGACGCCACCTGTGACGAGCGTTTTTCCTCCGGCCGCATGGCCCCCACTGTACGCTCCCTGCTATGCCTGCCCATCAAGGGGGCCGAAGGCCCGCTGGGTGTGCTGAATCTGTCCCATGGCGACCCCGGTTTTTTCGGCACCCATCACGTCACCGTGTTTGGCACCCTGGCCACTATTCTGGGACGCCTGCTCGCCGAATCGCGCCTGGCCCAGAAACTGGCTGAGTTCAACCGGGATCTGGAGCAGGAGGTGGCCACCCGAACCCTCGAAATTCAGGCCTCACACGCCTATCTGGAACAATTGCTCAACAGCGCATCCGACGTGATTCTCACCGTGGACTGGCGCGGACGGGTCACCTTTGCCAACCCGCGGGTGTCGGTGCTTGGATACAATCGCGAGCAGCTTCTTGGACAACCGTTTTCCGTGCTCTGCCCCGGTGGCACCCTCCCAACTCCCCTGATGGACGCTATGACCGGCACGGTACGCCACCACGAGGAGTTGGTGCTGTCCGGAAAGGATGGCGAGGCACTGAACACCTACTGCAGTTTTTCACCCCTGGACGACGCCGATGGGTCCGGACGCGGCGCATTGGTGATGATCCGTGATGTGAGCGGCAGCAAGCGGCTCGAGTTGCAGGTGCGACAAATGGAAAAGCTCACTGCCATCGGCACGCTGGTGGCGGGAATTGCCCATGAAATCAATAACAAGCTGGTCCCGATTCTGGTTTACAGCGAGCTATTGCAGCGTGCCGATCTGCCGGAAAAGGAAGTCAAGCTGATCCAGACCGTGCACAAGTCGGCGGTCAACGCCCGCCACATTATGGACTCGTTGTTGCGTTTTTCGCGCCAGGAGGCACCGCGCAAGGAGGTGTGCTCCCTCAACGAGGTCGTGCAGGACGTGATCAACATGGTTCAGTTCCGCACTCGCAAGCAGGATGTCACCCTGGGATGTGAACTGGACAACACCATCCCGGCCCTGTGTCTTGACGCCCACCAGATCGCCCAGGTGGTTCTGAACATCGTCAACAACGCCTGTGATGCCGTGGAGGGAGAATCGGGCACCGTGACCGTCCGCACCGAGCGCAGGGGCGACGAGGTGCGCATCACCGTTCAGGACAACGGTCCCGGCATCGAAAAGGAAAATCTGGCACGCATCTTCGACCCGTTTTTCACCACCAAGGAGGTGGGCAAAGGCACCGGGCTGGGCCTGTCCCTCTGTTATGGCATCATCCAGGAGCACGGGGGTGACATTCAGGTGCACAGCGCACCCGGTGACACCCGCTTTCGGATCTCGCTGCCCGCCGATACACGGTCGGCCATGTCTGCCTCGCGCAGCGACCCCGAGCGGGACCACAACACAAAAGCGCCCCGTGGCCGATGCCTGGTCGCCGATGGCGACCCAACCCTGCTGGAAGTGCTGGAGCATGCTCTGGCCGGGCATCACGACGTAGTCCCTGAAGCCAGCGGCAGCGGTGTCATCTCCCGTCTGGCGGATGGCGGGTTTGACGTGCTGCTGCTCGACCTGAATCTTGCCGACATGCCCGCCGAGGAAGTGCTTCAGTGGGTCTCCGAACATCGCCCGCACATGTCAAAGCGGATCGTACTGATGACCGGGAACGCGGAAGATCTGGACCGGCTGAGCCAGAACGAGCTCACATCAGGCCCGGTCATTACCAAGCCGTTCCAGCTTTCGGAGGTACACCGGGCGGTGGCTGGAATGCTGATGGCCGACAAGGAATAAAGCGCCTCCAGGTGCCTGAACCGGGTGGGGACAGGAAGGGGACAAAATGACCGCACACCATATCCTCCGCATTCTGGCCCTGGGCCAGAGCGACCAGTTAGACAAAATGACCGCCTGCCTTTCCGGCGCCGGATACGCCATGGTGCAACTGACCAGTCCGGCCGCTGCCCAACGCATTCTGGAACTGGCGGATATTGACGCCGTGGTGGCCGATGGCAGTGCCACCGGGCTGACCGCCCTGCTCTCCGCGGACGCCTCCGACCGCCCGTGGCTGCTTCTCGGACAGCCGTCCGAAGGCCCGGTGCCGGAAGGCCGCGCCACCGTCCTTGCGGCCAATATCTCCAATGGAAAACTGTGCGATGAACTCGCCCGCCTCCTCATCCCCGCACATCGGGGAACGGAGAGGTGGCCCCGATTGTTTGAACAGGTTGGCCCGTTTGGATAAGTGGATTTCCTGCGGGTTTATGCTGCCTCGGGCCGGGGCAGTTGCTTGAAGTAATACTGGGCTGG
>JAOUMB010000119.1 GCA_029881725.1 Nitrospirota bacterium | reverse complement strand
ACCGAACTGATCGCCGAGGCGTTCATCTGGGACCACGACGCCGCCGGCGTCACCAGCGGCGCCACCGCCTGGTTCGTGCAGGCCGGCGGACGGGTCGGCGGCAGCATGCTGTATATGCGTTACGAAACCCTGGATGCGGACCGGGATATCTACTTCGACAGCCTGGGCTTTACCGGAGCTTTTGGAACCGGCACCGCCCGCCAGCACACCGTGGGCACCTTCGGGCTGCGCTTCGACCTGCACTACAGCAGCGCCCTGAAAATCGAGTTCGGTCAGGTGGATGACGACGCGGACGGCACCTACGACACCGCCACCGCCCAATGGTCGTTTTCGTTCTAGGGAATGCCGATCATGCATCCTGTCAGCCAGCCGTCCACCCCTCCCAACGCCAGCCGCTGCCGGTTGCTGCCCCATGTCATCGCAGTGGTGTGCCTGATGGTCCTGCTGGCGGCGCCCAACGCCCCCGCCAGCGCCTCCGACATCGCCGTGGTGGTGCACCCGGATTCGCCGATGACCCAGGTGTCGGTCACCGAATTGCGCGACATCTATCTGGGAGAAATGACCTTCTGGAGCGGCGCCCGGCTGGTCCCGGTGACGTTCCAGAACCAATCCCCGATCCAGGCCACATTCCTGCAGCAGGTGCTGGGGATTTCCGGCAATGCCTACAAGACCTACTGGATCAAACGAATATTCCGTGAAGGTGGAATCCCCCCGCTGCGGGTATCCTCGGTGGAAGAGATGATGCACCTGGTGGCCCATACCCCCGGCGCCATCGGTTTCGTCCCGGCGGAGTTGGCGAGCGGCACCTCGTCCGTGCGCCAGATTCTCCAAATCCCGGACAAGTAACCCTGCCGGACCCGGCTATCCGCCGGTCGCACGCCGCAGGGCAATCCGCAACCCGATCAATGTCAATTCCGGCACCTGCACATGGGGCACCCGCAGGAACGGGCTCAGCCACGCCGCCTGACCGCCGGTCAGCAACGCCGGACCATCCGGCGCGCCCAGGGCCTCCAGAGTCTCGCTGAGCAGCCGGTCCACCAGCCCCGCAAACCCGTAACTCATCCCCGCACGCAACGCGGCGACGGTATCGGCACCGATGACGCCCCCGGGCGGCTCGGTCCCCGGATCCACCAGCCGTTCGGTGCGGGCCAGGAGCGCCGCGCGGGAAATATCCGGCCCCGGCGCGATGGCGCCCCCCACGTAACGCCCCTCCCGGTCCACGGCGGTAATGCTGACTGCCGTTCCCACGTCCGCCACCACCACGGCGCGTTTTTCCCGCTCCCAGGCCGCCGCCGCATTGGCCAGCCGGTCGGCGCCGGTGGCCGCGGGCCGGGTGACACACACGGCCACCCCCAGGTCGGTGCGGTGATCCAGCACCAGCGGTTCCGTCCCGGTGATGGCGCGGACCGCGTCGATCAGCGCGGAGTTGCGGGACGGGGTAACACTGGCCAGCGCGGCCCCGGCCCAGGCATCCGGCGGAAAATGGCTCACCCGTTCCGCCACTCCGTCGTGGGGCGCGCGCTCCAGCAGCACCAGGTCCTCCCCCTCGAACACCCCCACCGTGACCGTGGTGTTCCCTGCATCAAGCGCCAGCACGCGGTTGCGGTTCCCGCCGGTCACCGCCCGCCCCCTCCGGAGGCCGACAGGGTCACGTCCCCGGAATGGAACCGCTCCACGCCGCCGTCGGGCAGATCCAGTCGCAAGGCTCCGTCCTCCTCAACCCCGGAGGCCACCCCGGTCACCCGGCGGCCGTCGGACCCATGCACGGTCACCTCCCGACCCAGGGTCACGCACCGCTCCCGGTAGCGGGCCAGCACTGTCTGCCCATTCCCCTCAAACAACAGGTCGTACACCCCTTCCAGTTGTTCCAGCACGCCGGCCAGCAACAGGGAGGGGGACACCCGATGCCCCACGGCCAGCGCCACGCTGGCGGCCTGATGCCGGAATTCCTCCGGCAGCCCATCCAGATCGGTGTTTATATTCAATCCAACCCCCACCACCGCGCGGGTGATCCGGTCCGGATCGGTCCGGGCTTCGGTAAGAATCCCCGCCACCTTGCGCCCCTGCCACTGGAGATCATTGGGCCACTTGATGTCGGGCACCCAGCCGGTGACGGCCCCGATGCCCTCGGCCAGTCCCACGGCGGTGGTCAGGGTTATCAACGCCGCGGCCCCCGGGGTCAGGGTGGGCGCCAGCACCAGTGAAAAGGGAATGGTTCCCGCAGGAGTCTCCCAGCGCCGCCCCAGCCGTCCACGCCCCCCGGTCTGGCGGTGGGCGGCCAGCACGGCGCCATGCCCCAGCGCAAGATCGTCCATGGCCTGCCGGTTGGTGGATAGACTCTCGTCCACCACCTGAAACGGCTTCCCCAGCCAGCCGGTGGCCAGGCGCGCGGTGACTTCCCGCGCGGAGAGCGCGTCCGGCGCCGCTTCCAGCCGGTAGCCCCGGCGCGGGTGGGAACCCACCACATACCCCTCCTGCCCCAGCGAACGGACCTGCTTCCACACCGCCGTGCGGCTCACCCCAAGGGCCTCTGCCAAATCGGTTCCGGATACAAACTCGCCGTCGGCGGCCCGCAGG
>JAOUMB010000001.1 GCA_029881725.1 Nitrospirota bacterium | reverse complement strand
CTGACCACTTGTACGTTTACCCCTTCGAACAACGCAGTTGCATAGCCGCTTGAGGAATCCAACCGAAGTTTTCCATCCAGTGCGATCACACTGTTGGCTTCAACGGCGGCCAGTCGGGACTCGTAATTTGCAACACCCGAGGAAAGGGCTGCGAGTTCACCTTGAATCGACTGAATCAGTGTTCCGTCCGCCCACGCGTATTCACCGGTCTCCTTGCGCGAAAAGCCGCCGCTGACTGTCGCTCCATTTCCTGCGGCGGTATTTGATGATCCGCCAACTACTGTTGCCAGGTAGCTGCTCGCGACGTTGCGGGTTCCCCCAATCGCACTGGAGAGGTTGGCGGTGGCGCGGTTTTGGCTGCCCCCAACCACCAATGACATGTAACCGGCGACATTGTCAGTCCCTCCAACAACGTTTGCCCACTCGCCACGAGCAGTGTTTCGAGTGCCACCGGTGATCGAAGCGAAGTTTCCCATCAGCGTATTTTCTGCTCCGAACGCAATGCCGCCGATAAACGGGTAGATGTGTCCGGGCCCCACAATCAGGTTATGTGACCCTCCCTTGGCAAACGAAGGTATCCAGATGTAGCCCTTTGATGTGCAGTCCAGCGAAGTGGTAGACACTCCGTTGGTGCATTTGTTTTCATTTTTTATTACCGATTGCATCTCGTTATACCCAACAATCAGGTTACCCAAACCGTTGGGGGCCGTTGACGTCCCTCCGGAACCGTTGACGACCTGCACGTTAACCCTTTCAAAAATCGCTGTGTCGCGGCCGCTTTGGGAAATCAGGCTTAAATGACCGTTTAGCGTTAGTACACTGTTGCTCTCGATCGCCGCAACGCGGGTGTCCTGCGTAGCGAGAGAGGCCTGTAGAGTGGCACTCTGGGATTCCAACGTGGTGATCTGAGCCAGTTGGCTGGCGGTGGTTGTTTCCAGAGCCGAGATTCGTGTGTCCTGCGCGCCGATAGAGGCTTGCAGCGCCGAAGTCTGGGTTTCCAAGGTTATGATTCGGGCGTCCTGGATAGCGATGGTGGTTTCAAGTGTGAGTACACGGGCTTCCAATGCCTGAACCGCAACCTGAAGAGTTGAAAGGCCTCCTTGAGCAATAGCCCCGGAGGGGGGAGGGAGAATGACCAATAACATGGCTGCAACTACGCATATAGCCATCTTCCTCCCCGGAACCCCATAGCGAAAGCGATACATGGCGCCCTCCACTTTTCGGTGAGAACCTATTGGTAGAACGTTTACATTTTCACTATACACCTATTTGTGTACAGTGGGGTTGGGACGCACTGATCTCCAAGGGCCGGGCGCAGGTAGTACGCCGCTCCCGGTTGCACGCCGACTGACCATCCGGTACCCTGCTCCGATGCGTCAAACTCTCTCTGAAGCCGGTTTTGCGAACATCTTCGCCAACTTCCTCGGGCAGGGGCTGGAGCGCCTTGTGGACCCGGACGATGCGTCTGTGTACGGGGTGGGCAATCTGCCGCTGCCGCTGATGGAGGCGGCCTGCAACAACCTGCGCATCCGCGCCGATTTCCAGAGCGCCTACGTGCTGCATCCGCAGGCGCCGGGGCCGCTGCACATCACTCCGGAGCAACTGGCGGAACGGGTGGCCGCCGACCCGGACGCCCATCTGGTGGTGTTCGTGCCCGACGAATTTTTACGCGATGCGGAACAGGTGCTGACCCCCGATTTCTTCACCCCGGTGGACATGTTCACCTCGCTGGAGAACATGGAGGGGCAGCTGATCCAGAAGATCAACCGGGTGCCGGTTTACAAACGCATTGCCACCCTGTGGAGCCAGCACGCGGCGGAACGGCTGCCGATCCTCAAGCGCATCGACTACCTGATCAACGTCATCAGCCTGTGCCTGGGGCCGGAAGAAATGGGCATGTTCTTCCACAAGCTGGACCTGATCCCCGACCTGAACCCGGATGTTACCGGCAACTTTGGCGACCGGCTGGCGCGCAACCTGCTGTCGGCCACCATCCTGTGCGACCGGCAGTTGCCGCCCCGGGCACGGGTGGACGCCCTGCGTTTGCATGACGAGGCCCTCAAGGCGCGCCTGACCGCGCTGCTGGAATCCCCGGAACTGACGAGCCCCACCCCGGAGGGAATCGCCAGCGCGATTTTCCAGCACCAGACGGATAACCCGGATGCGGGACTCACCTTTGACCGGTGGCGCTTTCTGGAGGAGAGCGGGTGGAGTTGATGCCGCTGGCGGCCGAACTGGCGGACCTGCAGGGAGCGCTTCACGAGGCGGCTGGAGAATACGCGGCGGGCCGCGCGGAAGATCTGCGCACCACCTTCGCCTATGGTGCCCATCCTTTATTGATGCGAGCCGAGGAGGTGGCCGAACTGCGCCCCCGGGCCGACGATCCCCAGGTGCGCCCGCTGTTCGCCCATCTGGTGCGTGCCCAGATTGCGGGGGGATGCGCCCCGGGCCTCGACCGGATCCGCATGGAACTGCATGGGGAGCGCCTCAAGGGGCTGGAAGACAAGTGGTTTTTCGCCGACACCCGGGAGCGCATCACCGCCGAGTGCAACCGCAAGCAGCGCAAGCTGCTGGATCAGGCCTGGCGCCGTGCGCTGGCCCGCCATGAACCCGATTACCTGAAGGTGCTGGAGCAGAGCCACACGCTCATGGTGGATCGGGGGTTTACCGGCTATACGGCCATGTGCCAGGCCCTGTACGGGGTGGACGTGGCCGCGTTGCTGGAGGAGGCGGACGGCCTGGCCGAGGACAGCGCGGGCACCTTTGGCGCGCTGATGGCGGAACCGTTGCGGGCCGCCGGGGTGTTCCCGGAGGATGCCCGTTATCACGACATGGTCTACCTGTGGGGCGGGGCCTGGGGACCGGCGCGGGGCATTCCCGACGCGGCGGAACTGGTGGGCGCCACCTTCCGGGAACTGGGGCTGGCGCTGGACGCGATTCCCGGCCTGACGGCGGACCTGGGCGCCCGCGAAGGCAAACTGCCGGGAGTGACCGTGGCGGCCGTCCGCGTCCCCCAGGACGTGCGCCTGATCGCCCGCCCGGAAGCCACCTGGATTGCCCCGGTGGAATGGCTGTCCGGCGCCGCAGTGGCCGTGGGGCTGGCCCATGCGCCGGCGGATGAGCCGTCCAAGGCGCTCATTGATCCGGCGGTGCGGGCCTGCTGGCAGGCGGTGTTTGCCAGCCTGTACGGCAATCCCGAGTGGATCCGGCGCCATCTGCCCAAAACCGAGGCGCAGCCGCAAACCCGTCTTTTCCATCTGTGGTGGCTGTATGAGGTGCGCCGCCTGCACGGCATGGCCGGCTTCGCCCGTTACCTGCACGGCCCCGGTGAACCCATGGACAAGGCCGACGCATTTGAGCATTATCTGCACAAGGCCACCGGCGCGCGTTTTGAGCGTGACCACTATCTGGCCGACACCCGCTGGTTTCTGGAAGACCTGTTCACCCTGCGCGGCCACTTCCTTGCCGCACAGATTCTGACCGGGCTGGAAGAGGAATTCGGAACCGCCTGGTTTGCCGATCCGGGAGCCGCCACCCGCCTGCGGGCGTTGTGGGGAGCCGGATGGCACCGGTTCGAGGCGCTCGCTGAAGCGGCGGGGATCGACGAGCCGGACGACATCTGGCCGCTGACGGAACGGCTGGAGGCCGTGCTGGGCGAATTCGAAGAGGACGACGCATGACCGATCCGGAACTGCTTTCCGCCGCCGCCGAACACCTGAAGGCGTGGCAACATGCCGGTGTGCGACGGGTGCGCGTGGCCGCGCCCGCCGCCACCGGGGCGGAGCCGTCCGCCCCGCCCGCCGCCCCGCCGTCCGGTATGGTGCGCGAGGCGCGCACGGAATATGCGGCGCCGGAAGCGGCCGAAGCCGCCCCCGGCAAGCCCGCGTCCGCGCCGGTTGCCCCCGCGCACGGGCAGGGGGCGGACACCCTGCCGGGCATCGCCAACGAACTGGAAGGGTGCATGCGGTGCACCCTGGGTGCCGGGCGCACCCACATCGTGTTCGGCGTGGGCGACCCCAATGCCCGGCTGGTGTTCGTGGGCGAGGCTCCGGGGCGCGACGAGGACGCCCAGGGGGTGCCGTTTGTGGGCCGCGCCGGGCAGTTGCTCACCGACATCATCGAAAAGGGAATGAAGATCCCGCGGGCTTCGGTCTACATCTGCAATACGGTAAAATGCCGTCCGCCGGAGAACCGCAATCCGGCCCCGGACGAACTGGCCGCATGCGAGCCGTACCTGGCCCGGCAACTGGCGGCGATTCGCCCCCAGGTGATCGTGGCCATGGGCAAGTTCGCCGCCCAGGCCCTGTGCAAGAGCGACGTGCCCATCAGCCGTCTGCGCGGCGTGTGGCACACCTATGAGGGGATTCGGCTGATGCCCACCTACCACCCGGCCTATCTGCTGCGCAATCCGTCCGCCAAGCGCGAGGTGTGGGAGGACATCCGGAAGGTCATGGTGGAGCTTGGCATGGATGCGGAGGGGGGGCGGTGAAGCCGCTGTGGGCCCCCTGGCGGATCGACTACATCCTGGGCGATAAATCGTCCGGCTGCATCTTTTGCGACAAGGTGAAGGAATCGGCCGACCGGGACAACGGCATCCTGCTGCGCGGGGAACACGCCTTCGTGATGCTCAACGCCTACCCCTACAACCCGGCCCACGTGATGATTTCCCCCTACGCGCACGTGGATTGCCTGGAAAAGGTGCAACCACTGGCGCTGGCCGAGATCATGGCGCTGACCCGCCTGTCGGAGATGGCCGTGCGCGAGGCGGTGCGCCCGGAGGGGTTCAACATGGGCCTCAACATCGGCCGCGCGGCGGGGGCGGGGATCGAGGAACACCTGCACCTGCACCTGTTGCCGCGCTGGAACGGCGACGTGAATTTCATGCCCGCCGTGGCCGGAACCCACGTGATTCCGGAAGCCCTGTTGCAGACCTACGACAAGCTGCTGCCCGCCTTTACGCGGCTGGCGAACCAGTCCTGAAGGGGGAGGAGGGGAGGATGATCCGCCTGACGCTGCTGCTGCTGTTGGCGATTCTCGGCTACGCCCTGTACCGGGTGAATGCCGACACGGTCACCACCTTTCATTTTCTGGACCGCACCACCCGCGAGATGCCGCTTGGGCTGCTGCTGCTGTATGCCTTTCTGGCCGGTTGGGCGGTCCACGCGGCCTTCACCCTGCCGGGGCGCATTGCCGCCGCCTTCAAGCTGTTCATGATGCGGCGCGGCAAGCGGCTGATGGGCGAGGATCTGGCGGATATCATCGAATCGGCCAACAAGAAATGAGCGTGAAAATTCCGCCATTGATGCTCCAGTATCGGCAGATCAAGGCCGATCACCCGGACGCCATCCTGTTTTTTCAGGTGGGTGATTTCTATGAGATGTTCTACGACGACGCCAAACAGGGCGCCGAGCTGCTGGAGCTGACCCTCACCACCCGCGACAAGAACAGCCTGCATCCGGTGCCCTTGTGCGGGCTGCCGATTCATGCCGCACAGGGGTATATCGCGCGGCTGATCAAGGCCGGGCGCAACGTGGCCGTGTGCGATCAGGTGGAGGAGGCGGGGCAGGGCAAGGGCATTGTCAAGCGGGAGGTGGTGCGCGTCATCACCCCCGGCACCCTCACCGAGGATCACCTGCTGGAAGGGGGCCAGGCCAACTACCTGGCCGCCGTGTGCGGTGATGGCGATGGACTGGGGCTGGCCTATGTGGATGTTTCCACCGGGGACTTCCGGCTCATGGATCTGAACGGCGACGGCGCGGCGGAGCGGCTGATCGCCGAGTTGGCGCGCATCGAGTGCCGCGAACTGCTGGTGCCGGAGACCCACTGGCACCCGGCGCCGGGGGAGGCCGCCTGGCCCCCGAAGGGGCCGGTGGTGCGGGTGCATCCGGGGTTTGACGTGGATCGTGGCCGACGCTCCCTGTGCAAGCACCTGGGGGTCAACCGCCTGGACGGTTACGGCATTACCGGGGCCACCCCGTCGGTGGGGTCCGCCGGGGCCCTGTTGGGATTTCTGACCGACACCCAGAAGGGGGTGCTGCCGCAGATCACCGCCATTCGCAGTGTCACGCCGGGTTCGGCCATGCTGATCGACGCGGACACCCTGCGCAACCTGGAGATCACCCGGCGCGGGGTGGACGGTTCGCGGCACGGCACCCTGCTGGCGTTGCTGGACCGCAGCCGCACGCCCATGGGCGCCCGCTTCCTGAAGGACTGGCTGACTGCGCCGCTGCTGGAGCCCGCCGCCATCGTGCGGCGGCAGGAGGCGGTGTCGTGGCTGGTGGACCAGCCCCATGCCCGCGAGGCCATGCGCGAGCAATTGTCCGGGATAGCCGATCTGGAGCGGCTGGCGGCCCGCGTGGCCATGGGGCGCGCCACCCCGCGTGATCTGGCGGCGCTGGGCCACTCCCTGGCCCCGCTGCCGGACCTGAAGGCCCTGCTGCCGCCGGGGGGGCCGGACCTGCTGTCCGGCATGCTCACCGGCTGGGACAACCTGGACGACGTGCGGGCCGATATCACCGCCACCCTGGCCGAGGAAGTGCCCGCCGCGCTCAAGGACGGCGGGGTGATCCGGGACGGGGTGAGCGCCGAGCTGGACGAGGTGCGCCGCATCGGCAGCGACGTGCGCGGCGTGCTGGCGCGCATGGAGGCCGACGAGCGCAAGCGCTCCGGCATCGAGTCGCTGAAAATCCGCTACAACAACGTGTTCGGCTACTACCTGGAGGTGACCAAGGCCAAGCTGGCTGAGCGCGGCGTGCCCGACGACTATATCCGCAAGCAGACGCTGGTCAACGCGGAGCGCTACATCACCCCCGAACTCAAGGAACTGGAGACCCGCATCCTGTCCGCCGGGGAGCGCATGGCGCGGCTGGAGGCGGAGTTGTTTTCCGACCTGCGAGACCGGGTGGCCAAGCATGTGCCGCGCCTGCAATGGGTGGCCGCCGCGGTGGGGGCGCTGGACACCCTGTCGTCCTTGGCGCGGGTGGCCCAGGAGGGCGGCTGGACCCGGCCCGAGGTGGTGGACGGGCGCACCCTGGAAATCGAGAACGGCCGCCATCCGGTGGTGGAGGCCATGCTCCCCGCGGGCACCTTTGTGGCCAACGACACGAACCTGTCCGAGGCCCCGGTGGTGCTCATTACCGGCCCCAACATGGCGGGCAAGTCCACCTATCTGCGGCAGGTGGCGGTGATCTGCCTGCTGGCCCAGATCGGTTCCCACGTGCCCGCCACATCGGCCCGGGTGGGGGTGGTGGACCGGGTGTTTTCACGCATCGGCGCCTCCGATAACATGACCGAGGGGCTGTCCACCTTCATGGTGGAGATGACCGAAACCGCCAACATCCTGCACAACGCCACCGACCGCAGCCTGGTCATTCTGGACGAGATCGGGCGCGGAACCAGCACCTTTGACGGCCTTTCCATCGCGTGGGCGGTGGCCGAATACCTGCACGACCACCCCGGCGCCCGCACCCTGTTCGCCACCCACTATCACGAATTGACGGACCTGGCCGTGAGCCGCGAGGGGGTGCGCAACGTGAACGTCCAGGTGCGGGAGTGGAACGACGAGATCGTATTTCTGCACCGGATCGTGGACGGTGCCGCCGATCGCAGCTACGGTATCCAGGTGGCCCGTCTGGCCGGGTTGCCAAAAACGGTGATCGACCGCGCCCGCCAGGTGCTGTCCAACCTGGAGGGCGGAGAGCTGGATCAGGAGGGGCGCCCCCGGCTGGCGGCACAGGCCCCGGCCGCGGAGATGGCCCCGGCCGATCCGCGAGCGGTGCAGTTCGGCCTGTTTTCGGGCGATCGGCACCCGGTGCTGGAGCAGATCAAGTCCCTCGACCTGAGCCGGATGACGCCCCTGGAGGCCATGAATGTCCTGGATCGGCTGCAACGCGAACTGTAGCCCGTCCTTCCAAGCTGGTTCGCGGGGGAGAATCGTGCGTGAACAAGCTGTTTCTTTTTCTGATGGTCCTGGCGGCGGTGGGTGGGGGAGGGTGGTATCTGGCCACCCACGGCGGGGCGGACAAACCCGGCAGTGTCGGTTTGCCCACATATACCGATAAGGCACATAGCGCCGGAAAGACACTCGAGAACCGGGAGGACAGTTTCGACCGGTTGCTGGGGGAGGAGCAGTAGCGCGCTGGAAGGAGGTTTCGTGTTTCCAACCCGTCTCGCCAAATATGCCGCCCTGCTGCTGGGCGGATCGACCCTGGCGCTTTTGTTCGGCACCAATTTCCAGGTGGCCAAGCCGCCGCCGATGCCAGACCTGGGCGTCGTGCCGGCACCCGTTGGCCTGCCGGGCGCGGCCGCCGCGCCGACCTTCGCGGCCCAGCGCATCCCGGAGGGACACGCGGTGGTCTCGCCCGGAGAGGGCGACTCCCAGCGGGCCGGAGCCATGACTGTCTACAAGTGGATTGATGACGAAGGCGAGTGGCATTATTCCAACACGCCGCCCAAGGGCGTGACCGGCGCCATCACCCAGCAGGTGGTGGTGCATAATCTGGTAAGCGCGGAGCAGGCGGCGGTGCTGGCGGGAGTGGATCCCTCGGTGGCGGCCCGCACCACGCACCCCCCGGACCCGGGCGTGGCGGAAAAGGCGCATTCCGATGAGGGTAAAATGGTCGTGGACGAAACCCTGAGCCGCTTCCGGAGGGTGCTCGATCCGGTTACCGGGGTTGCGGAACCGCTGACCGAGGCGTTGGAGCCGGTGATCGAAACCTATCGCAACGTGCCGCAGTTGGTGGACGACGCCAACAAGGTGGCGGAAATGATGGAACAGCACAACCGGACGCTGGAACAAATAAACACCATGGGTCAGTAAATGATTGTGTCCTTGAAGCAGGTGATGTGGGTGGCGCTGGCGGGAACGCTGCTGTTCCCCGGATGGGCTTGCACGCCGAAGGAGCCGGAAGGCCCGCCGAGGACCAGTTCGGAAGAGGCCCTGCGCCTGTTGCAGCCGGATGCGGAAGTGCCGCGCGAGGTGGCCCTGGCCAACACCCTCCGCAAATACCGTGACGAGGGACGTCCGGCACCCCTTCCCACGCCTTCCATCAGCGAGGCCATGGCCTACAAGGTGCGCGAGGAATTGCTGAAGCCCGATCTGGAGGCCCAGGGCCCGGTGGTGGGCTACAAGGCCGCGCTCACCAGTCAGGCCGCCCGCGATGCCGTGGGGGCCGACACGCCGGTGTGGGGCATCCTGCTCAAGGGCATGCTGCATAACGACGGCGCCAAACTGCCGGACACCTTCGGCGCGCGCCCGGTGGCCGAGGCCGACCTGCTGGTGCGGGTGACCGATTCCGGCATTCACGATGCCACCTCCCGGCTGGACGTGCTGCGCCATTTGGACATGGTGTTTCCGTTCATCGAACTGGCGGATTTGACCTATGCCGAGGGCAATATGCCCGGCAAGGCCGCGCTCATTGCCGCCAATGCCGGGGCGCGCATGGGGGTCACCGGCTTTGGAACCCGCCTGTCGGCCACCCCGGAATGGGTGGACCGGCTGGGCGGCTTTTCGGTGGTGGTGACGGACAACCTGGGGGCCGAAATCGGCCGCGGCCACGCCGCTTCCCTGATGGGCCACCCGCTGGACGTGGTGCGCTGGCTGGCGGCCGAACTGAAGGCCAAGGGCATCACCCTGAAGGAGGGCGACCTGTTGTCGCTGGGAAGCCTGACCACGCCGATCAAACCGATTCAGGAACTGCGCCTGCGCGCCGTGTACACCGGCCTGTCTCCGGACGGTCCCCAGGCGGTGGGCATGCAGTTTGCCCTGCGCGCACCCCAGGTGGTGAAGCCGGTGGACCCGGAAGAGCCGGAAACCGGCTGGTAATCCCGCATGGCCGACCTGCACCGGATGGTCGACTACATGGACCGGCTGCTGGATGCCGGTTCCATTGCCGACTACTGCCCCAACGGCCTGCAGGTGGAGGGGAGCTCCGAAGTCACCGGCGTGGTGGGGGGCGTTTCGGCCTGCATGCCGCTGTTTGAGCGCGCGGTGGAAGCCGGAGCGCAGATGGTGCTGGTGCATCACGGCATGTTCTGGGACGGGGAAAGCCGCGTGGTGAAGGGCAGCCTTAAAAAACGCCTGGGCTTTCTGCTCGAACACGGCCTCAGTCTGGTTGGCTATCACCTGCCGCTGGACCGCCACCCGCAGGTGGGCAACAACGCGCAATTGTTCGAACGCCTGGGGCTGACGGAGCGGCGCGATTTCGGCCGCTACAAGGGGCAGACCATCGCCTGCATGGGCAGCCTTCCGGAACCGCTGCCGTTCGACGACTTTTTGTCCAAAACCTCCCGCATGCTCGGCAAGGACGACCTGTTTCACCTGCCGTTCGGCCCGTCCACGGTGCGCACCGTGGCCCTGTGCAGCGGCGGCGCCCCCGATCTGGTGCGCGAGGCGGTCGAGGTGCGGGCCGACGTCTACATTACCGGCGAAGCCAGTGAGTACGTCTATCACCTGGCGCGGGAGGAAGGCATCCACTACATCGGCGCCGGGCACCACGCCACCGAGCGCTTCGGGGTGATGGCGCTGGGCGAACGGCTGGCCGCCGAATTCGGCGTGACCTGCGAGTTCGTGGACATTCCCAATCCCATCTGAAGGCCGTTTTCAGGTGGCCTCCCCGTTTCCACTCAAAATCCTTTCACTCCCTCCCCGCCGGTGATATACGTAAACGAGGGGGACATTGTCCCTCTGACCCTGCACGGGGAGGCCACGCATGGATCCGGTCCTTTTTTTCGATCAGGTGTCGCTGGATGATGTGCCGCTGGTGGGGGGCAAGGGGGCCAGCCTGGGGGAACTCTATCGGGAGTTGAAGCCGCTCGGGGTGCCG
Organism: Nitrospirota bacterium; assembly: GCA_029881725.1. Lineage (GTDB taxonomy): Bacteria > Nitrospirota > JACRHL01 > JACRHL01 > JACRHL01 > JAOUMB01. The sequence goes on along the minus strand of JAOUMB010000001.1, from coordinate 113,860 downwards.
GTGCCCGACGGTTTCTGCATCACCGCCCCGGCCTATCGGCAGGTGGTTTCCGGAGCCGGTATCGAAGCGGAAATGCACGACCTGCTGAACGGGGTGGACCTGGACGACGTGGCCGATCTGGCCCGGCGCGGCGAGCGGCTGCGCGCGCTGGTGGCCGATGCCCCGGTGCCGCCCGCTATCGCGGCCGCCATTGCCGACGCCTATACGAAACTGTCCGCCGGGTGTGGCGATCTGGATGTGGCGGTGCGCTCCTCCGCCACCGCCGAGGACCTGCCGGACGCCTCCTTTGCCGGACAGCACGAAAGCTACCTGCACATTCGCGGGCAGGAGGCGCTGCTGGACGCGGTGCGCCGCTGCTGGGCGTCCCTGTTTACCGACCGGGCCATCGTCTACCGCATCCACAACGGCTTCGATCACATGCAGGTTTCCTTGAGCGTGGCGGTGCAGCAGATGGTGCGCTCCGATCAGGCCACCAGCGGGGTCATGTTCACCCTGGATACCGACACCGGTTTCGACGGCGTGGTGCTGGTCACCGCCGCCCACGGACTGGGTGAAAACGTGGTGCAGGGGGCGGTCAGCCCGGACGAGTTTTATGTGTTCAAACACACCCTGGGGCATGCCCCGTCGCCGGTCATTCGGCGCAAGCTGGGGGCCAAGGAACAGCGCATGGTGTATGCGGGTTTTGGCGACGGGCTGGTCAACGAGCCGGTGCCCCAGGCGGAGCGGGAACGGTTTTGCCTGACCGATGCCGAAACGGTGCAACTGGCGCGCTATGCGGTGGCGGTGGAGTCCCACTATTCGGAGCGGGCCGGGCATCCGGTGCGGCTGGATCTGGAGTGGGCGCGGGACGGGGCCGACGGCCCGTTCTACATCATTCAGGCGCGGGCCGAAACGGTTCACTCCCGTGCCGAGCGCACCACCATCCGCCGCTTTCACCTGAAGGGGGAGGGCAAGGAACTGGCGCGGGGCGCGGCGGTGGGGGGCGGAATCGTGTCGGGAACCGCGCGGGTGATCCGCTCCGCCGATGATCTGCACCAGCTACGGAGCGGGGAAATCCTGGTGGCGGAGATGACCGATCCGGCCTGGGAACCGGTGATGAAAACCGCCGCCGGGATCGTTACCGACAAGGGGGGGCGCACCTGCCACGCGGCCATCGTCAGCCGCGAACTGGGGCTGACCGCCGTGGTCGGCACCGGCGACGGCACCCGCAGCATCCGCACCGGCGAAACCGTTACCGTGTCCGCCGCCGGGGGCGCCGAGGGGGTGGTGCTGGAGGGCAAGGTGCCGTTTGAGGTGGAAAAAATCTCCCTGAAAGGGCTGCCGCGTCCGCACACGCGCATCATGATGAACGTGGGCAACCCGGACGTGGCCTTCGAGGCCTCGTTTTTGCCCAACGACGGGGTGGGGCTGGCGCGGCTGGAGTTCATCATCAGCAATCAGGTGCGCGTGCATCCCCAGGCGCTGTTGCACCCGGAGGAGGTGGCGGACCCGGCGGTGCGCGAGGAAATCGCCCGCCTGACGCGCGGCTATGACGGCCCGGCCGACTACTTTGTGCGCAAGCTGGCGGAGGGGGTGGGCACCATCGGCGCCGCCTTCTATCCCAAGCCGGTGATCGTGCGGTTGAGCGATTTCAAGAGCAACGAGTACGCGGAGTTGATTGGCGGCAGGGATTTCGAGCCGAAGGAGGAAAACCCCATGCTCGGGTTCCGGGGCGCGGCGCGCTACGTGAGCGACGTGTACCGCGAGGGCTTTGCCCTGGAGTGCCGCGCGATCCGCGCCGTGCGCGAGGAAATGGGGCTGACCAACGTGCAGGTGATGATCCCCTTCGTGCGTACCGTGGCCGAGGGACTGGGAGTGCTCGACCGCATGGCCCGGAACGGCCTGAAACGCGGCGAGCACGGGTTGACGGTCTACCTGATGTGCGAGATCCCCGCCAACGTGATTCTGGCCGAGCAGTTTCTGGCCCACTTCGACGGCTTCTCCATCGGCTCCAACGACCTGACCCAGCTCACCCTGGGGGTGGACCGGGACAGCCCGCTGGTGGCGTCCGTGTTCGACGAGCGCAACGCGGCGGTGAAGATGCTGGTGTCCCAGGCCATCCGCACCGCGCGCCGCATGGAACGGCACATCGGCATCTGCGGCCAGGCTCCGTCGGACTATCCGGATTTTGCGGAATTTCTGGTCAAGGAGGGGATCGAATCCATGAGCCTGAACCCCGATTCCGTGCTGTCCATCACCCGCCGGGTGGTGGAGGTGGAGGAAAAGCTTGGGCGCGGTGGGGAGGGGGCTCAGGCGGTCGGCAGGTGAATCCGGAAGGTGCTGCCCTTTCCCGGTTTGGAATCCACCGACACGCGGCCTCCGTGGGCCAGGGCCACGTGTTTCACAATCGCCAGCCCAAGGCCGGTGCCGCCCAGATCGCGGCTGCGGCCGGCGTCCACCCGGTAAAACCGTTCGAACAGGCGCGGCAGGTGTTCCGGCGCGATGCCGGGACCGCTGTCGGCCACCTCGATCACAATGTCGCTTCCGGGGAGCACCCGGACCGCCACCGGGGTTCCGGGGGGGCTGTAGGTGATGGCGTTCAGGGCCAAATTCACCACCGCCTGTTCCAGCATGGCGGCGTCGGCGGAAACCTGGAGATCGTCCGGGCATTCCACGGTAACCGGGGTACCCTTTTCGTCCGCCTTGGGGCGGCAGTCCTCCATGGCCTCGTCCAGTACCTTGCGCAGCCGGGTGGGGGAAAGGGTCATGCCCCCCTTGTCCACGTCGCGCTCAATGCGTGACAGGCTCAGGGTGTCGGACACCAGTGCCCCCAGCCGCTCCGACTGGCGGTGCAGCATGTCGAAAAACCGGTCGCGGGCCTCGCGGTCGTCGGCGGCGCCGTCGCGCAGGGTTTCCACCGCGCCCTGAATGGCGGTGATGGGGGTTTTCAGTTCGTGGGAGACATTGGCCACAAAGTCGCGGCGCATGCGTTCCAGCTGGTGAATGCGGGTGATGTCGGTGAACACCAGCACGCTGCCGGGGCGCCCCTTGCCACGGGGCAGCGGGGCGGCGGTAACGCGCAGGCGCAGTTCACCGCGGGCGCCGGAAAGGCTTACCTCGGTTTCGCCGGTGCCGCCTTCGGCGCGCACCTGATCGGCAAACCGGAGCAGGTCCGGGTTGCGCACCAGTTCCGCCAGGCGTCTGCCCGGCGCATCGGCGCGGGCCAGCTTTAAAAAACCGGCGGCGGCCGGATTGAGGGTGATGATGCGGCCGCCCGCGTCCACCGCAACCACCCCATCGGACATGACCGACAGGATTGCCAGGTGCTCCTGTTCCCGCCGCTCTCCGGCACTTGCGCCGGATTCGCGGGTGCGTGCCAGCAGGTTGATCGCCTCGGCGATGGAGGCCAGTTCCCCCTCGGCATGGCTTGGCATGCGGTGGCCGGATTCGCCCGCCGCCAGCCGTTCGGCGGCTTCGGCGGCCTCCTCAAACGGGGTCGCGAGCCCCCGCGCCACGTTGTACAGCACGAGGCCCGCGCCCAGGGCGGTGAACAGGGTGGCGATCAGCAGGTCGCCCCGTTGCGCGGTACCGGCTTCGCCACCCAACAGGGACAGCCCGTAAAGGCACAACAGCAACAGGGCACCGGTGAGGATGGTGACGCCGGGGATGAACACCCGCCACAGCAATACGCGCTCGCCCATGTCTACTCCGCCACCCGGTAGCCGACGCCGCGCACGGTTTCCACCACGGAACCGCGCGGGCCGAGCTTTTTGCGCAGGGCGGCCACCTGCACGTCCACGCTGCGCTCGGTGACCGGGTGCCCGGTCCCCTTGATGCCGTCCACGATCTGGTTGCGGGTGAACACCCAACCGGGGCGCTTGAGCAGGTATTCGAGCAGATCGAACTCGGTGCGGGTAAGGGTGACCTCGACCCCTTCCACGGTGACCCGGCGGCGGCCCGGATCCAGTTCGATGCCGTAATGGGCAATCACATTACCGGGGGCGGGCGCCGAAGCGCTGGCGGCGGGTTCCGCCACCTCGGGGGTGACGCGCCGCAACAGGGCGCGCACACGGGCGATCAGCACTTTGGGGGAGAACGGTTTGACCACGTAGTCGTCGGCCCCGGCCTCCAGCCCCGCCACCACGTCGGCCTCGGCGCCACGGGCGGTGAGCATCAGGATCGGCACGGTTTCGGTGCCGGCCTCGGCGCGCAGGGCACGGCACACCTGAAGCCCGTCCAGCCCCGGCATCATCCGGTCCAGCACCACCATCCCCGGCGGGTGGGCGAGGGCGTCGCGCAGTCCGGCATCGCCACTCATGGCGGCGCGTACCCGGTATCCGGCCCGCTCCAGGTTGTAGCGGATCAGTTCCACGATGTCCGGCTCGTCCTCGACGATCAATATGTGGGGTGCGGTGCTCATGGTCCATTCCGGGAGTCATGGTGCCACGGCGCCGGCGCGTTTGTCTCGCTCTTCACGGAATACTCACTGAAAATTAACGGTTTCCTAACGGACAGTACTTATCTTGTAAATGCAAACGGGGAGAGAAGGGGAATCCAGTGAAATCCAAATCCATGGCGGCACGCTTCGGGGCGGAGGTGGCGGGCACCGGCATCCTGGTATGGATCGGAGTCGGCGCGGAATTGATCCAATCGCTGACCGGTGCCCTGGGAAACCCCGGGGTCGCGGCCGGGTTCGGCCTGGCGGTGGCGGTGGCGGTGTGGCTGACCGTGCCGGTGTCCGGTGCGCACCTGAATCCGGCGGTCACCTTTGGCCTGTGGGCGGCGGGGCGGTTGCCGGGGCGGGATGTGGCTCCCTACTGGACGGCCCAGGTTGCCGGTGCGGCATTGGCCGCGTGGGGGCTTTCGGTCCTGTCCGGGGTGACGGCGGGGTTTCCGGTCACCCGGCCGCATCTGAGCCTGGGTTCGGCCATTCTCATGGAACTGGCCCTGACCATGGCGCTGATGAGCGTGGTGTTGCGGCTGCCCGCGTCGGCGGCGCGCTGGCGGGTGGCCATGACGGTGGGGGTTACCGTGGCGCTGGAGGCGGCGGTGGGGGGTGGCGTTTCCGGGGCTTCGATGAATCCGGCCCGCTCGCTGGGACCCGCATGGGTGGCGGGAGAGGCCGGGGCGTTGTGGGTGTATCTGATCGTGCCGCTGGCGGGGGCGGTGCTGGCGGTATGTTTCGGGCCGCGTCCGGCTTCCTGCCGGGTGTCCGGTCGTGTCCTTGGTGTGGAGGAGTCCTGATGGATCTGCCCAAAGTCCTGTTCGTCTGTGTGGAAAACGCCTGCCGAAGCCAGATGGCCGAGGCGTTTTTGCGCATGGCGGGAGCCGGGGAGGTGCATGCGCTGAGCGCCGGGTCGCGCCCTGCCGGTCAGGTGAACCCGCGGGCCACGGTGATGATGGCCGAGGTGGGATACGACCTGACGGCCCACCGCTCCACCGGTCTGGACGAAATTCCCCCGGGGCCGTATCAGGCGGTGGTTACCATGGGGTGTGGCGATGCCTGCCCCAACGTGGCGGCGGCCATTCGCGAGGACTGGAACATTCCCGATCCAAAAGAGATGCCCACGGAACAGTTCCGCCAGGTGCGCGACCAGATCGGGCGGCGGGTGCGGGTGTTGCTGGAGCGGGTGCGGGCGCTGGCGGAAGAAGAGGCGGAGCAGGTAGGCTAGCCGATTTCCAGGTCCGTCATTTCGAAGCGGGTCACGTCCACCAGCCCGTGATCGGTAATCTTGAGTTCGGGAATCACCGGCAGGGCCAGAAAGCTCAGGGTGATGAACGGCGTCGCGGGTTTCACACCCAGGCGCTTGGCGGCCTCGCGCAGGCGCTTGCCGCGTTCGGCCACCACCTCCACCGGTTCCTCGGACATGAGTCCGGCCACCGGCAGGGCCAGGGATTCCACCACCTGCCCGTCCACCACGATGACGAATCCGCCCCCCATTTTTTCCAGCGCGGAAACGGCGGCGGCCATGTCGGAATCGTTTTCTCCCACCACAATCAGGTTGTGCGAGTCGTGGGCCACGGTCGAGGCCATGGCCCCGCGCATCAGTCCCATGCCGTGCACCAGTCCCAACCCGATTTTGCCGCTGGCAGTGTGGCGCTCGATGACCGCCACCTTGAGCAGGTCCCTGGCCGGGTCGGAAATGGCGGCGCCATCCTCCACGGTGACCGCCATCTCCAGGCTGCGGGTGATGAGCTGGTTCTCGGTCAGTCCGATGACGCGCGCGGTTTTTCCGGCAAAGGGAATGTGGAAACGGTCCGGGGTGATCTTCCCGACCCGCACGCGGCCGCGCACCTTGGGATCGGTGTGGGTGGGGACGGGCACCAGGATTTCCCCGTCCTGAACCGCCACCCGGCCGTCCTTGATGACCGTGCGCACGGCGAAGTTTGAAAGATCGTCAACCAGCAGCAGATCGGCCCGCCACCCGGGAAGCACGGCGCCGGTGCGGTGCAGGCCCATGGCCTCGGCCGAATTGATGGTGGCCATCTGCACCGCGCGCACCGGGTCCATCCCCAGCGAAACGGCCTTGCGCAGGGCGTGGTCCATGTGCCCGCGGGACAGCAGTTCGTGCGGATGGGTGTCGTCGGTCACCAGCAGGCAGCGGCGGTGGTTGCCGTCGTTGACCACCGGCAGCAGGGCTTCCATGTTGCGCGCGGCGGAGCCTTCGCGAATCATCAGGTACATGCCCAGGCGCAGCTTTTCCAGCGCCTCCTCCGGGGTGGTGCATTCGTGGTCGGTCTGCACTCCGGCGGCCACGTAGGCCACCATGTCCGGCCCGCTCAGACCGGGGGAGTGGCCATCCACCGGCACTTTCCACTCGGCGGCGGCGGATAGCAGCGAAAGGGTGTCCGGGTTGCCGTTCAAAATGGCGGGAACGTTCATCATTTCGGCCACGCCGAGCACCCGTTCCCAGGTGAGCATCTCGGTGATTTCGCGGCTGCCCAGGGTGGCGCCGGAGGTTTCCATGTCGGTGGCGGGCACGCAACTGGAGGCCATGACATACAGGGTGAGCGGCAGATTGCGGCTGGCTTCCAGCACGTAGCGAACGCCGGTCAGCCCCAGCACGTTGGCCAGTTCGTGGGGGTCGATGACGATGGTGGTGGTGCCGCGCGGCAGCACCGCCCGGGTGTATTCCGCCGGCGTCAGAAGGGAGCTTTCGATATGCATGTGGGCATCGATCAGGCCCGGGAGGATGAATTTTCCCGTGGCGTCGATGACCTGATTCCCCTCGGTGTAGTGCATGCCGATGCCCGCGATCCGATCGCCGCACAACGCCACGTTGGCGGCGTACACCTCGCCGGTGGCCACGTTGACCAGGCGGGCGCCGGTAATCAGCAGGTCGGCGGGCTCCAGGCAGCGCGCCACCCGGATCAGGCGGTTCAGCGTGCCGTGGCTGTCGGTTTGGCTCAGTTCGGGCATGATCCTCCAGGCTCTTATCGGACAAAACCGCCCATTATTCAAGCAACCATAAGGCGTTGTGGGAAATCAACCGGACCCAACCGGTGCTACCGGAGAATCACCGCAAGCTGGTTCAGGGTGGGATGCACGGTGAGGATATCGGCCACCCCGTCGCCATTCAGGTCGCCCACGGCCAGCGCGGCGGGCTGGGCGGGAACGGCCAGGGTGATGGTGGCGGCCGTGTCGAACGTGCCATCGCCGAGGCCGGGCAGGATGGTGACGGTGTCGGCGTCCCGGTCGGCGGTGATGATGTCGGCGAAGGTGTCGCCGGTGACGTCGCCGATGGCCACGTCCACCGGTCCGGTGCCGACGGGGTAGGTGACCGGGGCCGTCAGGTTGCCATTCAGAAACACCCGCGCCAGATTTTCATCGTTCTGGACCGTGACCACATCGGCCCTTGGGTTCGTGTCGAACTTCCCGGCGGCCACGTTGGCGGCGGTGGGCGAGCGCAGGGCGGTGGCGGCGGGGATCAGGCCGGAAAAGGCGGGGCCGAAGGAAGCGGCCAGATACTCCGGGCCGGCGATGGTCACCGCCAGCAGGTCGAGGTTGCCGTCGTTGTCGATATCGCCCGCGGCCACGCCCCAGGGAGTGCTGGTCCCTCCGGTGGGGATGCTGGTCCACGCGGCGGCAAAGCCGCCCGTGCCGTCCCCGGCCAGCAGGTCGATGCGGTCATATTGGCTCAGGGAAACCGCCATGTCCTGCTTCGAGTCACGGTTAAAATCGGCCAGCGTGACGGACTGTGGGAACGACCCGGCCCCAAGGCTCACCGCCCCGCTGGTGGCCATTCCGGCCAGGGTGGCCGCGCCGGACGCGAGTTCGTAGGCGTCGCCGTCCAGATACAGGATCACCAGATCGTCGTATGCGTCGCCGTTGAGGTTTCCCGCCGCCAGTGCGATGGTGGAAATCGCGCTTCCGGCGGTGGTGGAAGCCAGGTTCAGGCCCGCCGAAAACGCGCCTCCCGTATTTTGGAACAGGGTGACCACCGATCCGGGAATTTCGAATTGATTGGCCACCGCCACATCCAGATTCCCGTCGCCGTCGAAATCGCCCAGCACCACGTCCATTGGCTGCAACCCGGTGGCATGCACCGTCACCCCGGATGAGGGGGATGAACTCCCACCGCCACAGGCGGAGGCCAACAGCGCCAGCACGGCGCACAGCACCGGCAGGGGATTACGACGCACCGGCGAGCAACTCCTGTTCGGCGGGTTCCAGGGCCACCAGCTTCGGGGTGGCCACGCCGTTTTCAATGGTCAAAAAACCGACCGAGGGGATCTTGTCGAAGCGGCGCGGCCCGGCACTGCCCGGGTTGAACAGCAGCACGTCGCCAGCCCGCGATGCCAGCCCCGTGTGGCTGTGGCCGTAGACCAGCACCTGCGGCAGGTGTCCCTGCCACTGGCCGCGATCCAGCCGCTGAAGGAGCGGCGCCACCTGATGCACCAGATGCACCCGCACCCCGCCCAGAATGATCTCCGTCTCCTCCGGGTATTTCTCCAGCGGGCTGAACACGTCCACGTTGCCGTGCACCACCGTGACCGGAGCGATGGCGCGCAGGTCGATGAGCACCTCCTCGGTGCCGATGTCCCCCGCGTGCAGGATGTGGTCCACGCCGCTGAACAGGTCGAACACCCGCGCATGCATGCGCCCGTGGGTGTCGGAGATCACGCCGATGGACAGGGGGGTGGACAACCGGTTCAACCGCCTTCGTTCTTCATTACAAGGGTGAGGAGGCGCGGCACGGGGGCCGCGCATGTGCCTTTTTATTCTAACCCGAGCGGGGGGATCCGTCGAAACCGGTGGTGCGGGCCGTGCTACCCTTGGGGCACCGCCCCGGCATTCGGCCGGGGTTGGAGACGTGAGGGCATCCGTGAGGCAACCGGTAGACCTGGACCTGGCGCTGGAGGTGGCGCTGGCCGCCGCTCATGTGGCCGGAGACATCCAGAAGGACGGCTATCACCGGACCGTGAAGGTGGTCAAAAAGGGCACCATCGACCTTCTCACCGAGGTGGACACCGCCTGTGAGGCGGAAGTGACGGCGGCCATCCGCAACAATTTTCCGGACCACCGCATCCTGGCGGAGGAGGGCGGCGCGGAGGGGGGCGACCACCCGTGCCGGTGGATCATCGACCCGCTGGACGGCACCACCAACTTTGCCCACCGGGTTCCGTTCTTTTGCGTGTCCATCGGGCTGGAGGTGGCCGGGGAGCCAACCCTGGGGGTGGTGTTCGCGCCCATGCTGAACGAAATGTTCGTGGCGGTGAAGGGCCGGGGGGCCACCCTGAACGGAGCGCCCATCGGGGTTTCGCCGGTGGACACACTGGTGGACGCCATGCTGACCACCGGGTTTGCCTACAACGTGCACGATGCGGCGCGCGACAACCTGGACCATTTCGCCGCCTTTACCCGCCGGGCCCAGGCCACGCGCCGAACCGGGTCCGCCGCCATCGATCTTTCCTATGTGGCCGCCGGGCGCTTTGACGGCTTCTGGGAACTGAACCTGAAGCCGTGGGATACCGCCGCCGCCAAGCTCATGGTGCTGGAGGCGGGCGGCACCGTCAGCCGCTTTGACGGAACCCCCCACCGCCTGTCGGATTACGAAATTCTGGCCAGCAATGGCCGCATTCACGCGGACATGGTATCGGTACTCACCGGACAGCCGGTTTGACGCTCCGGGTGAAACCACCAATAATCAACGTCATGTGCCCCGGCAGCCGGGGCGGTTTTTGCGTGGAGAGGAATGCATGCCATCGGGATTGATCACCACCGGAGAACTGGCCGAGCTGATAGCGGCGGAAAGCCCGGCGATCCTGGACGTGCGCGGTAACCTGGCCTATCTGAAGGGGCACATCCCCGGTTCGGTCGCCACCCGCTGGCAGGAGTTTTGCGATCCGTCCCACAAGGTGAAGGGCATGCTGCACCCGGACCATTCGGTGCTGGCGGCGGGCTTTTCGGACCTGGGCGTGGCCGTTGACCGGCCGGTGGTGCTGGTATCCGAGCCGTTTGAGAACTGGGGGGCCGAGGGGCGTTTTTTCTGGATGTTGCACATGCTGGGGCACGACGACATCCGCGTTCTGGACGGCGGCTATCCCAAGTGGCGTGATGAGGGGCGCGCTACCGCCATGCTGCCCACCCGGCCGCGCACCGTGAAGTTCGTGCCCAACCTGCGCACGGGGACATCCATCGACCGGGACGGTGTGGCCGCCTGCATGAACGGCGCTGCGCCCGGCACCGTGGTGGTGGACACGCGGGGCGCCGACGAATTTGCCGATCAGGGGCATGTGCCCGGTGCGGTCAATCTGCCGTGGAGCGCCATGTATCGCAACGACGGTACCTTTCTGTTGGATACGGATCTGCTGCCGATGCTGGAAAAGGCCGGGATTTCCCCGGACAAGGAGATCGTCCCCTACTGCACCGGCGGCGTGCGCTCGGCGGTGGTATTCATGGTGCTGCACCTGAAGGGGTATCCGAAGGTGAAAAATTACGACGGAAGCTGGTGGGAATGGACCCACCACAAGATGCCGGTTTCCCGCTGACCGACCCGCGCGGCGCGGGCTCCGTCGAATTATGATATGGTGACATTCGCGCCCTGCCGGGCGTGTGTGGCGTTGGTGTAAAAGGCCCTTGATGGAAATCCCGCTGGTATTGGGCATCCTGGTGGTGGCGATGGTGTTGTTCGCCACCGAGTGGTTGCGCGTGGACCTGACCGCGCTGCTGGTGCTCACCGCCCTGGCCGTGTTCGGACTGGTGTCCATCGACGAAGCCTTTTCGGGTTTCGCCAATCCGGCGGTGGTTACCGTGGTGGCCATGTACGTGCTGGGCGCCTCCCTTTCCCAGACCGGCGTTACCCAGACCATCGGCCATCAGATTTACCGCATTGCCGGTGACCGTGAAAGCTTGCTGGTGGTGGCCATAATGCTCACGGTGGGCACCATGAGTGCGTTCATGAACAACATCGGCGCCACCGCCGTGCTGTTTCCCGCCGTGGTGGGGCTGGCCCGGCAGGCGGGGATTCCCGCTTCCAAGCTGCTCATGCCGCTGGCCTTCGGTTCGCTGCTGGGCGGTATGCTCACCCTCATCGGAACGCCCCCCAACCTGCTGGTCAGCATGTCCCTGGAGGCCCACGGATTTGACGGCTTCGAGGTATTCGATTTTGTCCCCGTGGGATTGCCGATCCTGATCGTGGGTGTGTTGTTCATGGCCACCCTCGGCCGCCGCCTGCTGCCGGTGCGGGTCAGCCCGGAGGCGGAACTGGGTGAGTTCATCCGCACCTATCTCACCGAGCTGATGATTCTGCCCGAGTCGCCGCTGATCGGACGCACCCTGGCCGAATCGCGCCTGGGGCGCGATTTCGACATTGCCGTGCTGGGCATCATCCGCAAGGCGCCGGTACCGGAGGGAACCCCGTACGAGGGCCCCGGAGAGCGCCCCACCACACGGCAGATCCGCATCCTTTCGCCGCTTCCCCACGAGGTGCTGAACGAGGGCGACCACCTGCTGGTGGAAGCCAACGTGGAAAAAATCATGGAGGTGCGCCGCACCGGCGGGGTGCAGATCAAGGCCGAACTGGGCGGGCGGGAAAGCGCCATCACCTCGGACGACATCGGCCTGTTGGAGGTGGTCATCTCCCCCCAGTCGTGGATCGTCGGGCGGACCATGAAGGAAATCGACTTCCGCAACCGCTTCCAGGTGACCGCCCTGGGCATTTACCGCCACGGCGAAATGCTGCACGACAAGCTGGGGCGCATCCCGGTCAAGGCCGGTGACGTCCTGCTGGTGCAGGGGCAGCGCGAGTCCCTGCGCCATCTGCGCGACGAACGCCACTTTCTGGTGCTGGAGGAGGTGGAACTGGAAGGCATGCGCACCGACCGGGCCTGGCGCGCCATGCTGGTGATGGGGGCCGCGGTCGGGTGTGCCACCTTTGGCCTGCTGCATATTGCCCTGGCCGGAACCATTGCGGCCATCGCCATGGTATTGCTGCGCTGCCTCACCATGGAGGAGGCCTACCGGTCCATCGACTGGAAGAGCGTGTTCCTGATCGCCGGCATGCTGCCGCTGGCCATCGCCATGGAGCATTCCGGCGCCGCCCAGTGGCTGGCGGGGGGAATGCTCTCCACCCTGGCCCCAATGGGACCGTTGGTGGTCATGGGCGGCTTCTTCATCGCCACCACCCTGCTCACCCAGGTGATGTCCAACGCCGCCGCCGCCGTGCTGGTGGTGCCCATTGCGCTGGAGGCCGCCAGCGGCATGGGGCTGTCGCCCTATCCGTTTGCCATGGCCATCGCCATTTCCGCTTCCACCAGCTTCATCACTCCGGTCGCCCACCCGGCCAACATTCTGGTGTACGGCCCCGGCAACTATCGTTTTCTGGATTACATGCGCGTGGGCGGCCCGCTGCTTATACTTATCTTTTTTCTGACCCTTGTCCTGGTGCCGATGGTGTGGCCGCTGGTGCCGGGCAGTTGAGATCGCGAAGAGATCATGTCCATTGTCATCTACCATAACCCGAAATGCTCCAAGAGCCGCCAAACCCTGCAACTGCTGGAACAGAATGGCGTGACCCCGGAGGTGATCCACTATATGGACGCCCCGCCTTCCGCCGACACCCTGCGGGACCTGCTGGGCAAGCTGGGCATGACCTCCCCCCGCGAACTGATGCGCACCAAGGAGGACGAGTACAAACAACTCGGCCTGGCGGACGCGGGCAAGACCGATGCGGAATTGCTTGCCGCCATGAGCGCCCACCCGCGCCTGATGGAACGTCCGGTTGTCGTCAACGGGGAGCGCGCCGCCCTTGGCCGTCCTCCCGAGAACGTGCTGGAAATCCTGTAGCGCGCCGACTGCACACCCGGTTGCCTCGGGTGGATTTTTGCTTCCGGATTCGGCACAATCCCCGCATACACGCCCACCGGGGCGTGCCATTGAGCCCGGTCGCATGGGGACGGCGGGTGCGGGAGCATTTTCGAGCATGACACCGCCATCCATCCTGACCAGCGTTGCCAATCCCCACGTGCGCAAGGCGCGCGCCCTGCATCAGGGAAAACACCGCCGGGAGAGCGGTCTGGCCCTGGCCGAGGGGGTCAAGGTGGTCACGGAATTGCTGGACCTTCCCGGGCGTGTGCGGGAACTGTTCTGGTGCTCCACGGTTTACGAGCGGCCCGGCGGCACCGCATTGCTGGAGAAGGCCGCGGCCGCCGGAGTTCAACTGACCGGCGTGAGCACGCCGGTGCTGGCGCGCATCGCCGACACCCGCACCCCGCAGGGGGTGGTGGCGGTGGTGGCGTTGACCCCCGCTCCGCTCATGCAGGTGGTGACCGGAACCGGCGACCTGCTGGTGCTGGCGGGGGTGCAGGATCCGGGCAATGTGGGTACCCTGATGCGTAGCGCGGAAGCGGCGGGTGCCTGCGGAGTGATTATTGACCGCAACTGTGCCGACCCCACCGGCTTCAAGGCGGTCCGGGCCGCGGCCGCCAGCGTGTTCCGTTTGCCGTGGGGGGTGTGGGACGCTCCGGCGGACTCCCTGGCGGACTATCTCAAATCCGAATCATTCACGGTGTGCGTGGCCCAGGTGGACGGCGATACCTCCCCGGCGGACTTGCCCGCCGGCGTTCGCGCCGCCTGGGTGATGGGCGCGGAGGGGCAGGGGGTGCCGCTGGAACTGGCGGCCGCCGCCGACCGGGCGATCCGTATCCCCATGGCACCACCGGTGGATTCGCTGAATGTGGCGGTGGCGGGCAGCCTGCTGATGTTCGGGCGCCGCCTGGGCTGACACGTTTTCTCCTGCTGCCGGACGCGCAAACAGGGTACCATGGCCCCCATGGAACATCCGGACAGCAAGGGGTATTACCGCATCCTCGGCATGGCGCCGCACGCCTCCGATGTGGCACTCGCCAAGGCCTACAGGGAGCGGCGCAAGGCCCTCGCCGGACGCGAGGGGCGGCTGGGGGGCGATATGCAGCAGCGCGCCCTGGAGGACGCCTGGCAGACCCTTTCCGATCCGGTCCGCCGGGAAGCCTATGACCTGGAGGCGCTCACCGCCTGCACCGGTGGTGCGTCCGGCCCGGACGACGGTGGTGACCCGGTGGCCTGCACCCGGTGCAACAGCGTCACCGCCCAACCGCGTTTTTTGACCTTTCATCGGGTGGCCGGGGGCATCACCCGCGTTTCCCACGAACGCCTGACCGGCATTTACTGCGCCCGCTGTGCCCGCGATGTGGCGGTCGGCGCCTCCCTGCTCACCTGGATGATCGGCTGGTGGGGGTTCCCCAACGGACCCGCCGCCAGTGTGCGCGCGATTCTGGCCAATGCCCGGGGCGGCGATTTCCCGCGGGCCCCCAATGCGCGTCTGCTGGCCTGGCAGGCACACTCTTTTTTGCGTGCCGGGAAGCCCGATCTGGCCCGTGCCGTGGCCCGGGTGGGGCTGCGCCTGGATCCCGATGGACCCCACGCGGCGGCACTGACCCGGCTGATCGGCGAGCAGACCCCGCCGATGCTGCGCAACCAGTGGCTGATGATGCGGGCGGGGGCCGCGCTGCAACTGTTCCCGGTGTTGCTGGCGCTGGCGGTGCTGGTGCTGGTGATTACCGGGATCACGCGCGGAGGATGACCGATCCGCTTGTATTCCGTCCCGCCCCGGTGCACAGTAAAACCAGAATGATGCGCCATTGAGGCGCAGCGGGCGCGAGGCCCGCGGGCAACCCGGCGGAGGCAACCATGAGCGATCACGTATACAAGCACATCGAACTGACCGGCACCAGCAGCGAGAGCGTGGAGGCGGCGGTGAACGGGGCGGTGGCCCGCGCCGGTCAAACCGTGCGCAACATGCGCTGGTTCGAGGTGTCGGAATTGCGCGGCCACATCGAGGGTGGCCAGGTCACCCAGTGGCAGGTGACCGTCAAGATCGGCTTTACGCTCGAGGATTGACCCCCGCGCACCCGGGCGCGGGACCGGACAGGGCGCAAGCCCGGGCGGGTTTTACCACTTCAGGTCCTGGGCCATGAAGAAGTCCCACAGCACTTCCTGGGCAGCGTCGTCGATCTCGGAAAACGAAATGCCCATGCCGTCGGACAGCACATAGACCACCTGCCCCTTGGCGGAGATCGACTGGCCCTCGCGCGGATCGGTGAGGCTCAGGGTCACATGCACGGTTTCCCCCTCTTCCGGCGGATCGGTACACACCACGTAACATCCGCCCAGACCCACCTGGCGGGTATGTGCGCTCACTTCGCGGCCTCCCCCCTCCACGGAAACCGGCAGGGCCATGCTGTGACGTTCAAAACGGCGTGTGTAATCACTCACTGGACAACGTGCTCCCTTGGGGTGTCGAACCGCCGCCGGATGTTCCCTCTCCCGGCCGCGGGCGGTGGTCACGTCCCCCGGTGACCCCGACGCGTATGAAGGTTACCACCAACTTTCCATTTTGTTCACCTGTTCGATACCGGAATTCCGTTTAATCCGGCGAATATCTCCCCCCGGAGGCGGGCAGCACCGGCTCCGGGGGAATAGACCGCCCCGCTGAGCCGCCGGGCCGGAGCGTCGGCACCCGCATGCCCCGGTGGCCCGCATCAGTGGCCACGCCCGTTGGGGCGGCCCCGCCGTCCCGGTCGCCGCCGTTGCCAGGTCTTGAGCAGATGCGTGACGCGGGCGGCCTGATCGGCGTTCAGGGCGGCCACCCCGGCGCAGCCGATGTGATGGCGGACAAAGCGGTCCAGTGCCTGGGGGCTGCCGTCGGCCACCTGTCCGCAGGCGGCCAGACCACGCCACATGGCGCGCAGACGTCCCACGTGGGAGGGGCGTGAGCGGGGGGTGGCCGGCGCGGGGGCGGATGTCAGCGCGCCGCATTCACGGAAAAAGGCGATTACCCGGGCCAGACCGTTGGCGTCCAGCTCGGCGGCGCTGTCATGTCCGGTCAGGTCGCGCAGCAGGGCGCGATAGGTGGGATCGTCCAGGTCCATGCTGCGGCGCGCCTGGTGAATCCGGCCCAGATCCGCCCGCCGTCGTTCCCGCCAGTTACCCATGCGTTAAAGCTCCCGGTGTAAACGGAGTGCTTCATTCTAGCGCCCGTGGTCATGCGGAGGAAACGGTGTCGCTTGACCAGCGCCGGACCCCGTGAAAGGATGAGTATTGCGGTCTGCCGTTTTCGCCCGCGGGGGCGGCGGTGGACCCCACCAAGCGATACCCAGCCACGCTGGCCCCGAACGGGGACGGCGGGCGATATATAATCCCGGGGGGCACATGCGCAATATCCAGGCACGTCTGGACAAGGCCGCAAAATTGGCGGAGCAGGGGCACGTCGAGGAGGCGCGCGCCATCTATGAACAGGTGTTGACCAACCGCCCGCGCAACACGGAGGCGCTCTACCGTCTGGGGGTGCTGCACGCGGCCGCCGGGCGGCAGGCCGAGGCGGTGGCCATGCTGGAGCGGGCGGCGTCCGAGAAGCCGGAACAACTGGCCTATCTGCACACTCTGGCCCGTCTGCATATGGACGCGGGGGAACTGACCGAGGCGGTAAACTGCTATCGCCGCGCGGCGCTGGTGCGTCCTCAGCACGTGCATACCCACCGTCTGCTGGGCGACGCGCTGCGTCTGGCCGGGGAGCCGGAGGAGGCGGTGGACAGCTACCGCCATGCGCTGGCGTCCATCCCCTACGATCCGGAATTGCTGACGGGGTTGGGGCTGGCGCTGGCCGATCAGGGGCGGCTGGCGGAGGCGCACGCGGTACTGTTGCAGGCCGTGGCCGCGGAGCCGGAGCATGCCGGTTGCCGTGCCGCGCTGGGGCGGGTGATGGTGATGCAGGGACGGCTGGTGGACGCCGTGGCGGTGCTGGAAAGCGCTGCCGCCCTGGAGCCGGAGAATGCCGCCTTGCGGGACGAGGCCGGGGCGCTGCGGGCCCGCATGGAAAATGCCAATCCGCGCACCGGAACCGACGATTCCTGAGCGCCTTCCACCTGTTTGAAAAAAACAAGTCATCCCTCCCGTCAAGGCTGGAACCTCCGCGCCGATAAGGAGAGGTAGCCGTGCGCGCGTGGCGTTCGGTATTCCCACGCGAGGGCAGCCATGGGCAAGGTATTTTTCAAGCGGGATCACGACCGCTCCAACGTGGAAATGTGGGTGGTGGTAACCACTGCCGAGGGGCGTCATATCGACGGCATGACCGGGGATGTGGGCATGGGGGGGTGCGCGCTGTCGTGCCTGGACCCGCTGCCGGTGGGTACCCACTGCGACGTGTTGCTGCGCTTCGGAAGCGGCGAAGGCGCGGTCAATATCCAAACCCCCGGTACCGTGGTGTGGGCGAGGGAATCGCTGATCGGCATCGCCTTTGACGACATAGACCCGGACAACGAGCGCAAATTGCACGACCTGTTCCTGTACAACCCGGATGGTGAATGATGGAGGCCGCCTGATGAGCGATGCGGAACGCAGACAGTTTGGACGCACCCCGGTGGAGATGGCGGTGATTGCCACCGGCAAGAATGGCAGGCGCTTTGCGGGGCTGGCCCGTGACCTGAGCCTGGACGGGGTGTTCATCTGCTGCAATACGGAGCATGCCCGGGAGGGCATGAAACTGAGCCTGCTGATGACCCATAACGTGCCCAAGATGGTGCGCGTGGAAGCGCAGGGCGTGGTCAAACGCATCACTCCCGGCGGCCTGGGGGTACACTTCAGCACTATCGGCGCCGCCGAACTGAAGCACATTTACCACCTGCTGATGGACTACGCCCTGGTTGAAGGGTGACCGACGCCCGCGACGGACCCCGAAGGTTACCGTCCGGTTACACCCTGAACGCACCAATCCCGGGAGCCACGCTGGCACAATTCATCCCTGTGTACGGGTGAATGCATCCTTTCAAACCGGAGCAAAACATCCCGGTTTGTTAATTAATAATCAGTCGTATCCAATTGGTTTTATTATTTTTTAATAGGTTGTCCCTTCAGTTGTGGCCTACGGGCGTCCGATGTGAAAAATGCGCACACACGGAATCGTATGCGCGAGGGGAACTTGCGTACGAGGCTTCGAGTACCGCATAGTTACAAAATGCGTTTGGTGGATAGCCACCATTCGCACGGATGAACAACAGACCACTCGTGGGTACCACTGCCGCAGGGCAGTGGAAGGGGGGAAAATGAACTACAACGAACAGCGCAGTTTTGCGCAACACACCATCGATGCGTATCGCTCCGCTTCCTCAACCTCCGTCAACACGGAGATGGCGGAGGGGAGTTTCGGTCCGATGTTGCGCTCCCTGCGCAACAGCAAGGGCTACCGGCTGCGGGAGTTTGCCAAGATGGTGGGCATCAGCGCCGCCTATCTCTCGCAGATCGAACGGGGCGAGGCACGTCCACCGCGCGAGGAGCGCGTGCGTACCATCGCCCGTGCCCTGGGCGAGGATCCGGACACCCTGATGGCCCACTCCGGCCGTGTTTCATCGGTGCTCAGCAACGCCATGGAGCGGGCGCCGGAAGAGGTGTCACGGCTGATTCAGTCCACCCTTGGGCTGGATCGGGAAAATATCGTCGAGTTGACCCGTATCGCCCGTGAGATGGCGCGCAAGATCCGCTGACGACTGACAATGGTTGCCCAGAACCGCCGTGGGCGGGGCCCTGCCGGGTCCCGCCCACGGCGGTTTTTTTTCACCTGCGCTCGGCGGGGCGGGGTGCTAGATTCAAACCAAGGGCCGAGGGTGGGAAACAGCGGATTTTGTGGAGGGAGGATCATGAACGGGTGGATCACATTATTGGCGGTGGTGATGCTTGGAACGGGGGCCCCTGCGGCGGCAGGCGAACCGCAATGGTTGCTGGCGGACGGGGAATTGCAGGAGGAGGCCGCTCAAACCGGAGACATGGATCGGGACCGGCTGCGCGAGCGCAGCTACGACGCCGAGCGGATTGCGGAGCGGTTGGGAAAAGAGGCCGGAATGACGGCCCGGCAGGAGATTCGCCTGCAAAACCGGATTCAGCAGCATCTGGCACTGGGCGGCAACGAGGAAAACCTGAAAACGATGACCCAGACCGCGCTCAACGAGGGGTGCAGGGGGGACTGCCTGAACGAAACGGTGCGGTACATGAATCAGGCCATGCACCTGGAGCGGTACGATGCCACGGCGGCACGGGAAATGGTGACCGAGGAACTTCGTCACGCCGCCCGTGAAGGCGATGCGGCGGGATTGACGGAACGCTTCGAGCGCCGCATGGAGGCACGGATCGGACCACCGCCGCGCCTTGGCGGTCCGGATCGGGATATGGATATGGAGCGCGGTCGTGACCGGGACGGCGGGGATTGGGATGGTGGACGGGGCCCCGGCGGGCGCCGCTGAGGCCGCTAGAAGCGCAGGGAAGCGGTGAGCAGGACGCGGCCCGGCAGGGCGGACACCCCCGCCGAAAGCGGGCTGTCGTTCTGCGCCGGGGAGTGGGTCAGTGCATAGATATACAGCCCGTTCCAGGCGGCGAAGTTCTCGCGGAAGATGCGTGCCTCGTTGTACGTGTCGTCCGCGAGCACGGTGACGTTGTAGATCCCCAGCGTCGCGTAGAACAGCGGCATTCCCCAGCGCAGCAGGGGGGGGGACTCCTTGCCCGCCGCAAAGTGCACCACCGGCGCCGAAACCAGCAACAGCCCTCCGTATACCTCTGGAGAGAACATGGCGCTCGCGCTCACGGCGGCCAGCAGCATTTCGGTCATCACGATGGAGCCGGGTTCGCGGGAGTAGGTGCCCGGCTCGGTGCGGTCCAGGTCCAGCGCGCGGGCGGGGCTGGCCGTGATGAGCAGCAGGGCGGACAACAGGATGATCGGGGCGATGCGCATGGGCTTCCGGTGCAATCAGGATGGCATTATGGACGCCCATTATGCGGATTCGGGAGCCGTTTCGCCACCACCACCGCCGACGGCACCAGCCCCCGGGCGGTGACCGTTTGATTGGTTACCATCTGCCATCGTTCCGGGTCCAGCCATTGGGCCATATCCAGTGGGCGGCATCCTCCCACCCGCACCGGGTTGTTGCGATAGATCCGGCGCCACAGGGCCACCGTCAGGCGGGACAGGGGAGTGGAACCGAAGGTGAGTCCAGTCAGGCACAGCAGCCCGCCTGGAATCAGCACCCGGTGGGCGTCCGCAAGCAGGGTGAGAATGTCGTTCTTGTCCATCAGATCCAGGACATACGTACTGACCACCCGGTCGGCGTCGCCATCGGTTACCGGCAGGGCGGGGGAGCCATCGGTGTGAATCACCCGCGCCCGGTTGCCAAACCGGGCCAGCCGGTCGGCGGCCAGGCGGCACATGGTGGCGCTGGCGTCGGTGGCGGTCCACACCGCGCGCCCGGTCAGGTGGCGGGCCAGACAGTCGGCAGCCAGTTGTCCGGTTCCGCAACCGAACTCCACCACATGGCCGCAGGTGTCGAACCCGGCGTGGTCGACAAGGGCGTCCAGCGCCGGTTTTTCATACCACGCCTGATGGTCCTGGCGTGCGCCGAACTGGTCGTAAAAGCGGATGACCGCGCCTCGCGGCAACGCCGGCTCCGGACTGCCGGTCACCGGCTGGCGGCCGGGTGCGCCGTGGGGCGCCTTCGGGTCACGCCGGGTTCACCGGCCGTGGCCACACCTCGATATTGCCGCGCCGCACCCGCGCCACCCCCTTGGCGCGAATCAGCACCCGTGCCTGCAGGACCGGGTAGTAGTCTGTGGTGTGCAACACCCCGGCGGACACGTGCACCCAGCCGCGCCCGTGCGGGGCGGGAGGGGCGGACTTGCCGATATCGCGAATCAGCACGTCTCCGCTTTTCAGTTGAATGGTGGTCTCCATGGGATTCCCCTGTGCCCGGGGGCGAATCGCATTCGCCCCGTTTCTGCAAACGTAGCCGCCGTTTGGGAGGAAGGGAAGAAATTCAGGTAAAAAACACACGGGGAGCGCGGATGTGCATGGTCCGTCCGCCCCGGAATCGGGTCGTCGGCATCCCGGTGACGTCCGCTGCGGGATCCGCCCGGCACCTCCCCTGATGGCGGGAAAATGCCCGTGGTTAAAGGGCGACGGGCACTGTGCAAAAGCGATTGGATATCCGGGCTTCGGTGCCGAGGGGCGTGGTCCCTTCCCCGTAACGCGCGAGTGGCACGGCGTATGCAAACTTGAGAGGGCAGAAACGGCCACGGAGCCACAGGGGTTCCGGCGACAATCCGGTGGGATTGAAAATGAAGATGATAATCCACAACCTCAACCTGTTCATGGCCGGCATCGCGGCATTGATCTTCAGTTGCTGGTTGGTGCTGCAGTCCGTCTGATCCCCCTCGGCAACGATGTATAAAAAAAGGCCGCAACCCCGGAGCGGGATTACGGCCTTTTTTGAATGTTCCGGGTGCGGGACCGGAATACGAAATCCCGGTCCGGGCACGAAATCGCGTGTCAGGCGATGGCCCGTCCGGCGCCTTGCGCGGCGACCTGCCAGGCGGCCAGGGTGCTCGCCAGATCGCGCTCCGCCTGCTTCAGCTTTTCCTTCAATTCGGCCAGCGCGCGGGTCAGTTCCGCGCTGGCGTTCTGCCGCAGTTGGGCCAGAATCCGATGCTGTTCCTTGCGCAGCCGGGCCGCATGGTTCAGCGCCTGATGCACCTGCCCGCGGGCCTGCTCCAGCGCCGCCTCGGCACGTACGGAAAGCGGAACCCGCCTCCGGGCCAGTTTTTCGGCCAGCCGCTTCTCAAGCATTTCCAGCCGTTTGGCCGCCACTTTTTCGGCCGCCACCCGCTTCAGATCCGTGGCCATCCCCAGTACGGAACAGCTCCAGATCAGCCATTTGGTCGGATCCCACTGGTAGGCACGCACGCCATTGCGGTAGTCGGACGCGAACTCGTGGTGGTAGTTGTGATACCCCTCGCCAAAGGTGAGCAGGGCGGTGAACCAGTTGTCCCGGGCGCTGTGGCTGTCGGAATACGGCTGTGATCCGGCGATATGGCTCAGGCTGTTGATCAGGAATGTGCTGTGGTGGTTGGCGACGATGCGAAGGGTGGAGGCCACGAACAGCCCCCCCCACGGGTCGCCCCATGCGGCGCACACGGCGATGGGGATGAAAAAGCTGGTCACCGTGGCAATCCACGGGTAAAAGCGGTGCTCAAAGCGCATCAGCGGATCGGCCCACAGGTCCGGTACCTCCGCCGGATCCACCGCTTCCTTGCGGTTGTATACCAGCCAAAGGACGTGGGCCCACCAGAAACCCTGCCCGATGTTGTAGGGATCGTGATCGGTGTCCACGTATTTGTGGTGGCGGCGGTGATCGCGGGACCACTCCAGACACGATCCTTCCCAGGCGGCGCCGCCGCAAAGCATCAGCAGCACCCGAAGCGGGCCTTTTGCGGTATAGGCGCGGTGGGAGAACAGGCGGTGATAGCCGCCGGTGATGCCCATGGCGGTGGCGGCCCAGGTGGCAAAAAACAGGGCCAGGGTGGCCCCGTTGAAATGACCGCTCATGGCCCACCAGGCGGTGCCGGCGATTCCGGCCAGTGGCGATATGATCAGAAACAGCGTCGTGGGCCAGTTGACTGCGGACAGACCACGTCCCGGCCGGTAGGGTTCATGCATGTAAGGGTGGGCTCCGTGGGCGGTGGCGCGGGCGTGCGGGCCGGTCACCGGAAAAATAGTGAATTCCCCATCAACTACTCATCTTACCCCGCCGCTGCCCTATTCGCCAGCGGCGGTTTGGCTCGATCGGTCCCGCGCAGCCGGATCGATCACCGGCTAACACGGTCTCCAAACCCCCATGTTTGTTATCGGATTGGACCGCGTGTAAGATTAAACGAGTACGCTTTTCCGTGCGGGTTGAAGTAAATGGAGCACGCTGGGTGGCACGCCGATCCGGGGGGGCCGACATACCATTGAAAACGGGGCACGACGGGCCGGGAGGTGACGGGATGCGTTCATCCGCCGAATTGAACCATTTTCTTTCGCCGGATGCGCTGCCGGTGCTGGTGTCGTATGTGGATACCGGGCTGGTCTATAAATATTGCAATCAACGGTACGTGGATTGGTTCGGGTTCAACCCCGCGGACCGGGACCTGACCGTGCGCGAACTGCTGGGAGCCGCCGGATTCGAGCGGGTTCGGCACCATTTTGACCAGGCGCTCTCCGGCCTCCCCACCTCCTATGAAGCCACCATGGTCATCGACCAGCGGCCGCGTCACCTGAAGGTGTATCTGGCGCCGGACCGGGAATCCGGAGGCCGGGTGAACGGCCTGTTTGCCACGATCATCGATGTGACCGGAGGCCAGGAGGCCGAGCGCACCCTGCGCGCCACGGCCCGACGCCTGGCGCTGCATGTCCGGCATACCCCGCTGGCGGTGATCGAGTGGTCGCCCGATCTGCGGGTGGTGGAGTGGAACCGGGCCGCCGAGGTGGTGTTCGGATACAGCCGGGAGGAGGCGCGCGGGCAGCGTGCCGTGGACCTGATCGTGTCCGAGGCGGGCAGGCAGGAGATGGAACTCGCCTTCGACGCATTGCTCAGCCAGCAGGGCGGCACCTATGGCGAATACCAGAACCGCACCCGCGACGACCGCGTCATTCTGTGTGAATGGCACAACACCCCGCTGCTGGACGAGCAGGGTCAGGTGGTGGGCGTGGCCTCGATGATCCAGGACATCACCGAACGGCGCCATACGGAACGGGCGCTGGAGCAGTCGCACGCGGCGTTGCAGGTGGTGCTGGACGCCATTCCGGTGCGGGTGTTCTGGAAGAACACCAATCTGGTGTATGAGGGGTGCAACCACCTGTTCGCCAGGGATGCGGGGTTGAACCGCCAGGAAGAGATCATCGGTCGCCAGGATTTTGAACTGGGCTGGAAAGACCGTGCCGAGGAATACCGGCGGGACGATCGCCAGGTGATCGAAAGCGGGATTCCGAAACTGAATTACGAGGAAGGCCTCACCACTCCCAATGGAGAACAGCGCTGGCTGCGCACCAGCAAGGTGCCGCTGCGGGGAGCGGACGGCTCGGTGGTGGGGGTGATGGGGTGCTACGAGGACATCACGGAGCGCCACGAGGCGGAGCGGCTGATCCAGGAGAGCGAGGAGCGCTTCCGGATGCTGGCCGAACACATCGATCAGGCATTCTGGTTTGTCGAGGTGGGCGATCCGCTCCGGGTGTTGTACCTGAGTCCGGCCTTCGAGCGCACCTGGGGGGTCACCGCACAGGAGATTTACGACCGGCCGGACACGTGGATGGCCCATGTGCATCCGGATGACCGGGAGGCACTCACCTGGGCCTTTGGCACGCTGGTGTCGGGTGCGCGGGACCGCTACGAGCTGGACTACCGGGTGGTGCGGGCCGACGGCACCACGCGCTGGGTACGTGACCGGGCGACGGCGTTGCCGCCGGATGCCAACGGCGTGCTGCGGGTCAGCGGCATCATCGACGACATTACCGAGCGGCGCGACCAGGAGGAGCAACTCGGCAACTTTTTCAACCTGTCCTACGACCTGTTGTGCGTGGCGGCGGCGGACGGAACTTTTCGGCGCATCAACCCGGCATTTACAGACCTGTTGGGGTATACGCCCGAAGAGCTGATCGGCAGGCAGTTTCTGGACTTTGTGCATCCGGACGACCGGAAAATCAGCCGCAGGCACATCCAGGCGCTGCAAAAGGGCCAGCCGGTGGTGGCCGTGGAAAAACGGGTACGCACCCGGAACGGCGCCTGGCGTCATCTGGTGTGGAACGCCGTTTCCACGCCGGACGGGCTGGTCTATGCCACCGCCCGCGATGTGACCGGGCAGCGTGAGGCCGAGGGGCAGCTCAAGTCCAGCGAGGAGCGCTACCGCCACCTGATCGAGTCGTCGGCCACCGCCATGCTGGAACAGGATATGAGCGGGGTGCACACCCGTCTGGAGGCCCTGCGCAAAAAACAGCGGGTGACCGATCTGGGCCGCTGGCTGGATGACAACCCCGGACAGGTGCGGGAGATTGCCTCGGACATGCGGGTGGTCAATGCCAACGCCGCGGCGGTGCGCCTGTTCGAGGCAGACAGCCGGGAACAACTGGTGACGGCTTTCGACCGCTGCTTTCTGGCCGGCACCTGGGACGGCTACCGGTCCTCCCTGATTGCCATGTTTGACGGTGCCGCCCGGTTCGACCGGGAAATTCCGTTCCGTACCCTGAGCGGCCGCGAGATCAGCGTGCTGGTGTCGTTTGGCATCCCCACCGCTGGAAAGGGCTTCGGGCAACTGGCGGTGACGCTGACCGACCTTACCGGCCTGCGCGAGGCGGAGGCATTCGCCCGCAGCCGCGACCAACTGATGCGCTCCGTGGTGGGGGTGGCGGAAATGGTCCTGTTTGCGCTGGACGCGGATGGGTGCTTTACCCTCTCCGAGGGGAGCGGCCTGAAACGGATGGGGCTGGAACCGGGTGAGGTGGTGGGGCGCACGGTATTCGACCTGTACCGCGATTACCCGGACATTATCGAGGAGATCCGCAAGGGCCTGTCGGGTCAACCGTGTCATTACACCGCGGTGATGGATGGCGTGGCATTCGAGACGCAGTTGACCCCGCGCTTTGATCCGGTGGGCCGCTGTACCGGTCTGGTGGGGGTGGCGGTGGACGTGAGCCGCACCCACAGCGCCGAGGAGGAGGCGCGCAAGGCGCTGGAGGAAGTGGAACGGCTGAAGGAGCGTTTGCAGGCCGAGAACATCTATCTGCAGGAGGAACTGCGCACCGAGCAGCGGTTCGAGGAGATTGTTGGCCAGAGTGCCTCCCTGGCTGAAATCCTGGGCAAGGTTGAACAGGTGGCGCCCACCGGCGCGGCGGTGCTGATTCACGGTGAGAGCGGTACCGGCAAGGAGCTGATCGCCCGCGCGGTGCACGACCTGAGCCGCCGCAGCGGCCGCCCGATGGTGAAAATCAATTGCGGGGCGATTCCGGAAAACCTGGTGGAAAGCGAGTTGTTCGGCCACGAGGCCGGCTCGTTTACCGGCGCCGAACGGCAGCGGGTGGGGCGGTTTGAGCTGGCCGATGGCGGGACCCTGTTTCTGGACGAGATCGGCGAATTGCCGCTGGACGCCCAGGTCAAGCTTCTGCGGGTGTTGCAGGAGGGGGAATTCGAGCGTGTGGGTGGCAACCGCACCGTGCGCTGTGACGTGCGCATCATTGCCGCCACCAACCGGGATTTGCAGCAGATGGTGGACGCGGGCCGTTTCCGCACCGACCTGTTTTACCGCCTGAACGTGTTTCCGCTTAAAATTCCGCCGCTCAGGAAGCGCACCGAGGACATTCCCGCGCTGGTGCAGCACTTTCTGGGCGGTTTTGCCGAGCGTTATGGAAAACCGGTGGACGGTATTTCCACCGGCTCCATGCAACGGCTGATGACCTACCCGTGGCCAGGCAATATCCGCGAGCTACAAAATGTGATCGAGCGCGCGGTAATCGTGGCCCGCCGCCGGGTGATCCACATCGACCCGGCGGCCCTCGGAGTGGGCGGCGGGGCCGAAGCCTCCGGAAACCGCACCCTGGAGGCGGTGGAGCGGGCACACATTGTGGAAATTCTGGAAGAAACCGGTGGAAAGATTGCCGGTTCCCGGGGGGCGGCGGCGGTTCTCGGGATGCATCCGAACACCCTGCGTTCGCGCATGGCCAAGCTGGGCATCGTCAAGCCCGGCGGGGGCAAGGGGTAGCGCCCGGGCGCCATCCCCTTGCAGCCTTCGGGCTTATTTGACGCTGTCGGACTCCGCCATCATGGTGGCCACGCGCAGCAGGTCCGCCAGTTGCTCTCTGGACAAATCGCCCGCCACGGAAACCAGCGCGGTCATTTCGGTCGGGTGGCGCATCAGCACCTGACGGGTGCTCTCCGGAATGCGCCCGGCCAGCGCCAGCAACACATTGGCATCCTCCCCCAGGGTATTTGCGATGGTCACCACCCGGGGTTCCGCCGGCGGCGGAACTTCGCCCCGTTCCACCTGGGACAGGTAAGTGGGGCTGATGTCCACCTTGCGCGCGAATTCCCGCAGCCCATAGCCACCCGCAGTGCGCAGGGTGCGAATGCGCATGCCGAATTCAGGGGAAAGGTTGCGCCGCACCGGGCGGTAATCGTCGCCGGGTCCGCCGGCGGGCTGCATCATCATGTGGTGATTTGTCCAGTGCCTGTCTGCTGGGTTGTCCATGTGGCTCCTGTCCGCAATGGTTCGGGTTGCGGTTCCCCCCCACTCAGGGGTTTGGTGTTATTGCCATCCACGTGCCTTCTGAAGGCTTTCCCCAACCCCAGGCATTGGATTTCAAGCGCCCTGTTACCGAGGGCGTCGAGTGACTTCTACCCATGTCGGCAATCCCGATTTGCCGGCACGGTAGATTCCAAGCTGTCCCGGCATGCGCCGGTTGCGATGGAACGGGTGTCTCCGGAATTTGTCAGTTAGGTTAAAAGGTGGGCATTTATATGCGCGCCTTCAGACCCGGTTACCCACCCAAAGCGATATCCCGACGCACCTGATAATCGAAGGTTGAATATGGTGAAAAAAACAACGCCATACAACGCCGGAACATTGGGAGGATAGGAGACACTAAAAATGTTGTCAAACTGTTTTAATATCTGTCACACAGGGCGAGTTGTCCGTGTTTTGTGTGTAGAACGAAGAACGAGCAGGCCGCTAAACCGGAAGCGGATCTGTTGAGGAAACATTGGATAAGTGAAAAAACAATGTGTTACATGTATGATGTGGTTGTATTGCTAGCATTAAAATGAAGGGGTGGCTGGTTTCACTGCGCAACGAAGCGGAATCCGTGGGGTGTTTCGGGCGGCAATTTAGGGTGGGGATTATGGCTGACGTTAGCAATCCATCCAAAGCTTGGAAAATACCGATATTTGCAGTCGTACTATTGGTGTTGAACGATGCAGTTCTCCGAAGTGGTGAAGGGGGTACCGGGGTGGTGTACAACTGATTCGGAAAGGCTCCTTCCGGCCTCGGGTGAAACCCGGAGGCGGGCATCTCAAGGGAACAGTCCGGGGCGGCCAAACGGATTCCAAAATGCATGTCTGGGGAAAAAATCGAAATTCCCATGGCGTTATCGGGTATCCCCTTTGAGCGTGGGAAGGCAGGCCGGAGCGGGTTGGTGCGGGTTGGCTCGACCCTCAAACGGCAGCGCCACGTGCGGCGGGGTTCGCGTGCCCGGTATGGTGTGGCTGGTTTCGTCGGCCCTCGTTGGCCTTCATTGGATTGCAGGCGGGAGGGGGGGGTGACCGTACCGGTCGGTAGGCCTCCGTGGCCGGGATTGTCCCGCGAAGGGGGTGGGGCATGCGGCGTTGGAGGGTGGCCGCCGGATGGATTGGTGGGAAACAAAAAGCCGGTGGCACCCCGACAGATGGGTGCCACCGGCTTTGCCGTAGCGGGGGGGGGGAAAGGGCCGGGAACGGACACCTTCCAGTTACCTCGTCCCGAACCCGGAAACCAAGGGGGGAGTTCCCCCGGATCGACGGGCTGGGACGGATTGGCGGGGGTGGTGCGCCCGGTGGCGCATTACCCCATTTTTTCGGCAGTGCGGATCAACTCGGCCAGATCCTCGCGCGACAGTTCGCCCGCGGCCTGCACCAGTGCGGTCATCTCGGCCGGGTAGCGCATGATCGCGGAGCGGACGGCGGCCGGGATGCGGCCGGCCAGGGCCAGCAATTCATCCACATCCTGATCCAGTTCGCGGGCCATGGCCGCCACGCGGTCTTCCACCGGCGGTGCCGTGTCGCCACGCTCTACCTGGGAAAGGTAGGTGGGGCTGATGCCAATGCGGCGCGCGAACTGGCGCAGCCCGATGCCCTTGGCCAGCCGAATGGCGCGCAATGCCGCGCCAAAGGATTGCTCTCCGCCGCGACGGGCGGTGCCGGCGGCCATTTCATTCCCGTTTTCCATATTTCTTGCCATGACTCCAGCTCTCATTTATGTCCCGTGCCCCCACGTAAGGAATTCTCCGGCGCCTGATTGCGCACGGTGGTTAGTGGATGAGATAGCAGGTGTCGTGCCAACTACGGGGAATTACGGATAAATATTAAAAGTACCAATAAAACAAATAGATATATATTTGTCCATGCTCTGCCGCGTTCGGTGGACAGGGGTCAAAAAGACGAAATATCGTAAAAGGTACGAAAAATCGTGTTTCATTTTGGTAATCAGTGCACGTTTTCGGCGCATTTTGTGTCCGATGTCCGGCGGTTGAATCAGCATTTTCGTGCATTCCCGCCCAAGGAGTAGGGGTTTTCCCGGACATTGCTCAAGTAGCCCCTTGGCACACCGAAAAGACGGGAAACGGGTGATCGACTTCCCGGAAACGCGCCAGGCGTCCGGGAAGGGCGGGATGCCGCTTCGTATGGCCCGTGGTGACAACCATCCGCACGCCGCCGGGAGGCCGTCGTGTGGCACGGCGCTGCGGCGCCGGACGGGAACGGGAGAGGGATTTTATGACCAGCGCGACCACCGAGGATGTGAAGGCCGGATATGGCTCCGGAACGGAGCAGCACGACGCCGAACAGCACGAATTTCTGACCTTTGCCCTGGGCGGCGAGGAGTTCGGCATTCCGATCCTCGAAGTGCAGGAGATCATCGGATACCAGAAGCCGACTGCGATTCCCAATGCCCCGGAGTGGGTGATGGGGGTGATCAACATTCGCGGCGTGGTGATTCCGGTGGTGGACGTGCGTGCCGTGTTCGGCATGGGATTCAAGGAATACGACAGCACCAGCGTCATCATCGTCACCCTGGTGGACGGCAAGGTGATTGGCGCCGCCGTGGACGAGGTGAAGGACGTGATGGGCTTTACCGACGCCCAGATGCAGGCGCCGCCGGAGATCGGCGGGTCAGTGGATCTGCGCTTCCTGTCCGGCATGGGCAAGC
The DNA here is from genome assembly GCA_029881725.1 of Nitrospirota bacterium. Lineage (GTDB taxonomy): Bacteria > Nitrospirota > JACRHL01 > JACRHL01 > JACRHL01 > JAOUMB01. The sequence continues at coordinate 83,604 of JAOUMB010000001.1, read as the reverse complement.
TGGACGAGCGGCTGGTGATGACCCTGGCCATGCGTGAGGTGATGGGTGGCATCGTTGCCGGTGCCGACGACCTGAATGGGTAGGCGTTTTTGATTTTTTTCGGAACCGGTTTCCGGAAAACGTTGTGAGAGAAGAATGCGCGGGGCAGGTTGGGACCACGAACGCGCGGAAAATAACAAGCAGCAATAGCAGCAGCAAGGGGTAGGAACCGATGAAAAACCTGAGTGTAAAGGCGAAGCTGAGCACCTTCGGACTGACCGCCATCGCCATGGCGGTGGTGGTGGGCGTGACCGGCTACTGGGGGCTGAGCGTCCTTGACAAGGACATGGACGAGATCGTGGTCAATTCGCAGGCGCTGCGTACGCACATGATGGCGGACATGCGGCACGACTCGCTTAAATCCGACGTGTTTGTTGGATTGTATGCGGCCAGCCAGAACGACCCCACGGGCCTGAACCGGGCCCATGACGACATGCAGGATAATGCCGACTCGTTCCGCGAGGCCCTGCGTGAAAACACCGGGCGCGAGGTCAGCACCGAGATCAAGGCGGCCCTGAACCGCGCCGCGCCGCCGCTGGAGGCGTATATTAAATCGGCCGAGACCATTCTCGAAATGGCGGGCAAGGATCTGCCGCGGGCCCAGGCCATGCTGGCCGATTTCCACGACAGCTTCGACCGCCTGGCGGATGAAATGGAGGCCATCAGCCAGCTGATCGAGGATGCCTCGCTGGAAGCCCAGTCGCAGGGGGACAGCGCCGTGGTCCGTTCCAAGGGCTTTATCCTCAGCATGGTGGTGGGCGCCTTCGTGTTGCTGATGCTGGTCAGCACCTGGCTGTCCACCCTGATTGTGCGGCCGCTGAATGCTGCCGTGGTGCTGGCGGGCAGGATCGCCGACGGCAACCTGGACAACAAGGTGGAGATCACCAGCCGCGACGAAACCGGCAAGATGCTGGAAGCCCTCAAGCTGATGAACGAGAAACTGCGCGACACGGTCGGTAGCGTGCGTCTGGCATCGGAGAGCATCACCTCCGGCTCGGCGGAAATCGCCCAGGGCAACTCGGAGCTCTCGCAGCGCACCGAGGAACAGGCTGCGTCCCTGGAGGAGACCGCCTCTTCCATGGAGCAGATGACGGCTTCCGTGAAGGCCAACGCCGAAAACGCCTCCAAGGCCAACCAGTTGGCCTCCGGCGCCCGCGAGCAGGCGGAAACCGGCGGTCAGGTAGTGGAACAGGCGGGGCTTGCCATGGAGGAGATCAACACCTCGTCCCGCAAGATCGCCGAGATCATCGGCATGATCAACGAGATCGCCTTCCAGACCAACCTGCTGGCGCTCAACGCCGCGGTGGAGGCGGCCCGTGCCGGTGAGCACGGACGCGGCTTCGCCGTGGTGGCCTCCGAGGTGCGCAACCTGGCCCAGCGCGCCGGTTCCGCCGCCGACGAGATCAAGAAGCTGATCGAGGATTCGGTGGACAAGGTGAAGAACGGCTCCGAACTGGTGGAGAAGTCCGGTACCGCCCTGACCCAGATTCTGGAGAGCGTGGCCAAGGTGACCGACATCGTGTCCGAGATCAACGCCTCCAGTCAGGAGCAGGCCTCGGGCATCGATCAGGTGAACAAGGCCATCGGTCAGATGGACGAGGTCACCCAGTCCAACGCCGCGCTGGTGGAGGAGGCCGCGGCCACCTCCGACACGCTGGCCGAGGAGGCACGCCACCTGGTGGAACTGATGGGCTTCTTCCACGTGGGCGAAGAAACCCGCACCTCTCTGGCGCCGCGCAAGGCGGGGGGTGCCGCCACCGGCGGAAGCTTCATGAGCAAGGGCACCCCGACGGTGCGCCGTGCAAAGAAGACCCGGGCCCGGGCCGTGGCGTCCGCGCCGTCGGCCGCCAATCACGGTGACATGGAGGACTTCTAGCGACACGCGGCCCTGTGGGCCGCCTCGCCGGAGCGAACATCACGGCCCCGGAGGGATTTCCCTTCGGGGCCGTTTTGCGTCGGGCGGATCAGGGAATGTCGGCGGGGGTGCGATACGGTTCCGGTTGCGGCACCCCGAGGGCCTCGCTGATCATGCGCAGCACTTCCGGGTGGCCGCCCCGGCGGGCCATCTCCAGCGCGGTCACCCCGCGCCGGGCGGTCAATGTGGGGTCGGCCCCGGCCTCCAGCAGCAGGCGCACCGCCTCCGCGCGGCCCACCCCGGCGGCCTCCATCAGAATGGTGTTCATGCGGTAGCCGCGCGCGTTCACGTTGGCCCCCAGGGCGATGAGGGCGCGCACCGAATCCATGTTGTTGCGCACCACCGCCTGCATCAGCGCCGGGCCAAGGCGCACGTGGGGCGCGTCCAGATTGGCCCCGGCGGCGGCCAGCAGGGCGATTACCTCGGTGTGCCCGCTGATGGCGGCTTCCTGCAACGGGGTGGCGCCCACCGGTCCCACCACGTTCACATCGGCTCCGGCCTCGATCAGCCGCCGGGTGACCGCCACGTGTCCGTTGGCGGCGGCCATCCACAGGGGGGTGCGCCGCCCGTCGGTGCGGGTCTCCAGCGGTGCCTCCTGGTCCAGCAACGCCTCCACCGCGTCCAGATCCCCCTGGGCCGCCGCTTCCCACAGCAGGGCGCCCAGTTCCATGGTGGGGGCGGGAGCGGCCGGATTCATGCCCGGCAGGGCGGCAGGAACGTCCGGCCCGCCCCGGGCTGCGCCTTCCGCGCCACCGGTGCTGGCGCACCCGGTCAGCAGGAGGCCCGAAAAAACGGCGGCGACTGCCAGTTGGCGGAACAGAAGCATGCTTCCCCTCGGGTTCGAAACTATCTGATTCCGGGACGAAACGCACCACGCCCGGCGGGGCATTACGATACTGCAATTGGGGCGACAAATGGAATTCATCGCGGTCTGTGTCATTTGTCATAACCGCTTTCGATAATTGGTGGCAATTTTCCTTCATGGGGGCACCCGGAACGGTGCCAACGAGCAGTCGGGTGCCCGATATAAACAGTGCGCAGCACACTCCTGTATGGCAGGATTTTCAGGGAAGGGAGTGCGTACGCCATGAATCGCCTGGCTGCCGATTATTTCACCGATCCCCTCTGTTCGTGGTCCTGGTGCAACGAGCCGCTGTATCGGCGGCTGGTGTGGACCTTTGGCCACGGGTTGATCATTCACCATCGCATGGGCGGCCTGCTGGCGGCGCGCAATGCGTCCTTTGCCGATGCCGAGTTCGGACTGTCCGGCGAAGACCCGGGTCAGTACCGCCTGCATCAGGAGGAAGTTTGCCGCGACCACCGGATGCCGTTTGACGGCAGCGTGTGGCAGCGGCATCCGCCCCTGTCCAGCCACCCCGCGTGCATTGCCGTGAAGGCCGCCGGGTTGCAGGGGCTGGACGACCCGTACCTGCGCCGGGTGCGCGAGGCCTTTTTCACCGGCTGCCGACCGGTGGACCGGGTCAAGGAGTTGGTCTCCCTGGCGGCCGCGGTGCCCGGCATGGACGTGGAGCGCTTTGCGGAGGAGGTGGACGGCCCCCTGGCCCGCGAGCACTTTGCGGACGATCTGGCGGCCACCCGCCAGCCGCTGCCCGGCGCCCGCGACGTGAAGACCGAGGCCGACGGCAGCCGCCGTTACGGCTTTCCCACCCTGATCATGATGAACGACAAAGGGGAGGTGGCCGCCTTTGACGGGGACAGCACCTTCGACGACTACATCAAGGGCATCGCCCGTCTGGACCCCGATTTGTCCGCCGCCGCCCCGCCGGATCCCCGCGCCTATCTGGAGCGGTTCCGCTGCGCGGCCACGCGGGAGGTGGCCATGGCCTGCGGCGTGGACGACCGTTCCGCCCGGGAGGAACTGGAAGCCCTCAAGTCCGAGGGTGAGGTGGCCATCGCCCCCACCGGCACGGACCTTCCCCTCTGGTGCTACAGCCGCGGCGCCCTTCCCTGAGCGGTCCCGGCCCGGTGTGGGATGGTGTGGGCCGGAGGTGCCGGGGCGGGTGGCCGCCGTTGGGGCCCACGGGCGCGGGCGGCATTTCCGGGCCCGGCGCCCACACCACCGTGACACGCCCCAGCCTGGCAGCCGCTGGTTGACCTCCCCCTGCGTTTCCGGCGTATGCCGCGTTTCTGGCGCCGGAGATCGCTTCGTGGTTCGAACCATCAACGGGTTATAACGCGAAACCTAGGCCGCGCCCGGCGCCGCCTGAGGGTGTGGACCAGGCCGAATCGTGCGATTTCGCTTCGCAAACGGCAAAGCTAAACCGTGGGCCACGGCAAACCACCGGGCATAACTCCCTGACAACGTGGTGTTTTTGGCCGTTTGTGGGCGCGGCGGATTTGTTTCGCAAAATGTTGGCTGGAAAGTCAGAACTGATTGTTTTATTGGACCAATTCGCGTTTGTGGTTGCGAAGTGAAACACGGTGAAAAATAACGGTTTTCGCGTTCAGAACCAATTGAAAATGTTGGAAAAAAATGGCTTTGTGGAAGCGTTTCGCACCGTGGATTTCGCATGTTCACGGTGACCTCGGAACGGAATATCAATGGGTTCTGAAGGCCGGTAGCACGATTCCAGGGGGATGAACCGGGGAATTTTGGGCGAAAATTCAGAACCCGTTGAAAATGTGGAAAAAAAGAGGCCTTGTGGAGGGGCTGCGCGCACGGCGATCGGGACGGTTGGAGCGCCCCCCTGCAGTGGATGGGGGGTGCCGGGGGAGCGGGAATTTTGGCTCCCTCACGGTTGGATTGGGGGAGGGTGTTTTTTTAAAAAGCAAAGTGTTGTGGCGGTTCAAGGGAGGCTCCCCAGGCGCTGCCCGACGCAGGGCCAAATTACCGTACCAGCCACGATCGCCGTGCACGCAGCACCTGTGGCCTAGCACCGGGCTAAGTTACCGGTGCGTTAACGGTTAATAACGGGGAAATTTACGGATGGGTTACCGAATTCGCCGGGGTTGCCCACCCGGATGGAGGCGCATCGTCGCGCAGGCGGCCCGATGGCCGAGCCCGTCGCGCTCACCAACCGTTCGATTCCGGGCGGGGGTCGCCGGAAATGATCGGCGCCAGCAGTTCCCTGCCCAGGCGGTCGGACGTCGCGGGGGTGAGGTGGCCATAGTCGTACGTGGTGATGCCCTCCACCCGGTCGTCTCCAAAACGGGTCAGGCATCCCTCCCGGTTGCAGAAAAAGTCGATCAGGCTGACATACCGGGCGCCTTCCATGCGGGGGAAGCCGGCTTTCAGGGCTTGGTCACGGGCGATGACCTGGCGGTCGATTCCCACCAGGGTGCGTTCGGGCGTGTTGTTCCACAATTTTCGGGCGATCAGGCGTGGCAGGGACGGTTTCCAGTGCGGCACCGGTCCGGTAAACAGGACGGTTCCCACCCCCATGCCCTTCAGCGTATCCGCAATCTCACGCATGGCTGCGGGGCTGTGGCCGCTCTCCTGGGCGACAACCACCACATCCGGCCTGGCCTCGGAAATGGCCTTCAGCGCAAACCAGTTGGACTGCTGCCGGAAGTCGGTTTTTGAGGGGTGATCCGCGTGGGGGTCCGGGTGCGCTCCCCAACTGGCCACGATCAGGACTTGCCATTCGGAAGCGGGAAGGTTGTTCCGGATTCCATGATAAAGGTGCTGGGCGTGGGAATCCCCCCAGATGAACACCGACCGGCTGAACGCCGTATCCCGTAAATAGCAACGCTCGCTGATCCGCTTTACCGGGACTTTGGTGCTGGCTCCGTTGCGGTACCGCTCCACGTCGTAAAAATTGCAGTCCTCCCGGGACGTTTCATGTTCCCCGATTTTTTTGAAATAGGCCATTTCGGGAAGGCTGTTTTCGAAATGGCCCATAAACCGGTACCGGTCGCCGTCATGCCGCCAGCTTTCCAGGCCGTTCTGACTGAAGGTGAAGAATCCGGCGGCAAACAGCACCACCATGGCGGACAGCAGTACCGTGGCTTTGGTGCCGGGATTCCTGCCGGTGCGAAGCGGGTTTTCGACCACCACATAGGTGAACCAGGCCAGCAGAATCGAACCTGTCAGAACGGCGATTTTCAGCTGTCTGGACGGGGCGCTGTCCTCGATTCTGACGTAGGCCAGAATCACCCAGTGCCACAGGTACAACGGATAGCTGATCAGGCCGATCAGAACCATGGCCCGGTTGGCTAAAAAGGTTTTGTTCAGCCACGCCTGGGGGCCGGCCGAGATCACCAGGAACGTGCCCGCCGCGGGCAGCAGCGCCCACCATCCCGGAAACGCGCTGTGCTTGTCCAACAGCAGCAGCGCGGTGGCTAGCAGGGCAAAACCAAGCAGGGACTGGCCATTCGGGTAGCGGCTGTTCAACCGGGGGCGGTGCAGGGCGATATAGGCCAGAACGCCCCCGGCCATGAGTTCCCAGAACCGGGAAAACGGCAGGTAAAAAGCCGACTCCGGACTGGTGTTGATCAGGTGGATGTTGGCCGCGAACGAGGCGATGGCAATGGCGGCGGTGATTTTGAGGAAATTCCAGTGCCGCTTCCACACAAAGGCGAGCAGCAGCGGCCAGAACACGTAAAACTGCTCTTCAATCGCCAGGCTCCACAAATGGAGCAGGGGTTTGGTCTCGGCGGCGGCGTCGAAATAGCCGCTCTCGGTCCTCAGGATAAAGTTGGACACAAACCCGGCCCCGCCCGCAACGTGCTTCCCGAGCTGTTTGAATTCACCGCTGAACAACAGGAACCAGCCCGCCGCAAACGCGACGGTCATCACCAGGATCAACGCGGGGAAGATGCGCCGGATGCGGCGGATGTAAAACTCGACGATGCTGAAGCGGTCACGCTCCAGGCTGGAGAAGACGATGGTCGAAATCAGGAATCCCGAAATGACGAAGAAGATGTCGACCCCGATGAAGCCGCCTTTCATTTTTCCGGGAAAAAGGTGAAACAGGATCACCGACAGAATGGCGACCGCGCGCAGCCCGTCGATGTCCGGGCGGTATTTGGGGTGGATCAGGTGGGGGTGCTTGGAATGCATCGGGCGCGGTAAACCGGTTTATGGTCCTGGGTGGTCCATCCCACCCCAGGTCGGGCGGATCGGGCGGGTCGGGTGGGGGGCACCGCGCGTTACCGGCGGCAGGCGGCGGGGCGCGCCCTTCGGCGGGTGGCCCGTGGCAGCCGTCGCGGGGGGACGCGTCATCCCCCGATTCCCCTCTCCGTCCGCAATCAGGATGGCGCGCCCAGCATGGGCCGCCATTCCCAACTGGTCCCGTCGGCACCGTCCATCAGCACGATGCCCATGGCCTCCAGTTCATCGCGAATGGCGTCGGATTTGGCAAAATCCTTGTCCTTGCGCGCGGCCACCCGTGCGGCGATCCGCTCCTGAATTTCCGCATCGCTCAGCGGCGCGTCCCGGGGGCGGATCACCAGTTCCGCCGGGTCGAGCTTCAACAGCCGCAGTCCCAGCACCAGGTCGTACAGCGCGAACAGGCGCAACGCATCCTCCGCGGGCAGCTTTTTGGCGGACGCCAGTTCGTTCAGGCAGGCCAGCGCCTGCGGGGTGTTCAGATCGTCGGACAGGGCCTCGTCCAGCTTGTCCACCCACTCCCGCCCGGCCTTGGAAAGCGGTTCGGTAATGGCGTCGGACAGGGTGCCCAGGGAGCGGCTGGCATTCTCGGAGCCCGGTTCCAGCACCGGCGGATTGGCGGCGTCGAAGCCTTCCTTCTCGGCCTTCTGGCGCAGGGTTTCCACCCGCATCAGCAGGCGTTTCAATCCGGCCCGCGCCGCCACCAGCGCGTCCCAACTGAACACCAGCGGTTTGCGGTAGTGGGCCTGAAGGCAGAAATAGCGGTACACCAGCGGGTGAATGCCCTGGTCCAGCAAGGTTTGCAGGCGCAAAAAGCCGCCCTTGGACTTGGACATCTTGTCCTCGCCCAGCACCAGGAACTCGTTGTGCAACCAGTGGTTGACCCCGCTGTGCCGGTCGCCCGTGTAGCCCTGGTTCTGGGCCACTTCATTCACATGATGCACCTGGCGATGGTCGATGCCGCCGGTGTGGATGTCGAACGGGGCGCCGAGCAGGTCGATGCTCATCACCGAGCACTCCAGGTGCCAGCCGGGAGCGCCTTTGCCCCACGGGCTGTCCCATTCCATCAGGCGGTTCACGCCGGCCGGGGTGCGCTTCCACAGGCAGAAGTCGGTGGGGTTCCGTTTGCCTTCCGCCATCTCCACGCGGGAGCCCGCCTCCTGCCCTTCCAGGTCCAGGCAGCCCAGGTGTCCGTAATCGCTCACCGTGGTGGTGTCGAAGTACAGGCCGTCGCCGATGGTGTAGGTGTGGCCGTCCTTCTCCAGCTTCTGGGCGAAGGCGATCATCTTGTCGATGTAGTCGGTGGCCTTCGGCTCCTGGGTGGGGGGCAGAATGCCGAGCCGTTCCACATCCGCGTGGAAGGCGCCGGTGTAGTAGGCGGCGATGTCCCACACGGTTTTCTTTTCGCGCGCGGCGGCGGACTCCATCTTGTCGTCCCCGGCGTCCGCGTCGGAGGTCAGGTGGCCCACGTCGGTGATGTTCATCACGTGCACCACGTCCAGCCCCTTGAGCATCAGGGTGCGGCGCAGGGTGTCGGTGAATACATAGGCGCGCAGGTTGCCCAGGTGCGCATAGTTGTAAACCGTGGGACCGCAGGAGTAGACCCGGGCCTCGGTATCACGGATCGGCTGGAATCGCTCCAGTTCCCGACCCATGCTGTTGAACAGGTTCAGCGGGCGACCGCGCATGTATGCTCCCTGCAGGACTGCGATAAAAATGAGGAAATCAGCCGCACAGGATAATCCCCCCCACACCCCCATGGCAAACCCGCCCGGTGCGATCGAGAGCGAAATCGCTTCGCGACACCATCGGCCTGGCACGGCCAGGAGCGAAATCGCTTCGCGACACCGTCGGCCCGGTACGACCGGGAGAGAAATCGCTTCGCGACACCGTCCGTGGCGTGGGGTGCCAAATCGTTCGGGGAAAGCAGCCTGGCCCGGTGCGGCCGGGAGCGGGATCATTCCTTCGACACTGTCGGCTTGGCAGCGCCGGGGGGGAGTCGAAAGCCTGACGGATGCCGGAACAGTTGGCGCCAGGTGAGGGTGCCCGCCATTACATCGGCCACCCGCTCGCACAGCCGTTGCCCCCCATACGCAAACACCTGGCGGGTGAACGGCGGCCAGGCATACAGGAGCCAGGCCAGACGGCGCGCGGCGGCCAGTTCCGGCAGTATGGTTCCTTCGATGTCGGCCACGTACCGGCGCATGGCGCCCGTGGGGTCACCCTGGGCAGCAAGGATCGACCGGGCGGCCAGATGGCCGGACTCGAGGGCGGCGGAAATGCCCTCGCCGGTAACCGGTTCCGCAAACCCCGCAGCGTCGCCGGTGAGCAGGATGCCGTGGGCGGCGAACGGTCCCTTGCCGGGGTGAACGGGGATGCGGTGGCCGTGGCGCTCCGCGTGGGTGATGCGGGTGAGGCCGATCCGGTTCAGATAGTCCGTGGTGGCCCGGTGCAGGTTCATGCGCCCCGCCCGCCCGGTGAACACCCCCACCGACAGGTGGTCGCCCTTGGGGAATACCCAGCCATAGCCGTGAGGCACAATCCCCACGTCGAAGCGGGCGATGTCCTGAAAGCGGCCCAGGTCGGCATCGGGCACGTGGATTTCCCATTCCACGGCGGGCCCCATGCGGGCGGGGGCGGTGCGTACCGTGCGCGACAGCAGCCCCCCGGCGCCATCGGCGGCAATCACCACCGGGGCCGTCAATGCACCGCTCGCGGTGTGCAGGGTGACGCCGCCGGGGCCGGGCACCACGCCGGTCACCGGCGTCGCATCCATCAGGGTGGCTCCGGCGGCCACCGCCCACCCGGCCAGGGCGGCGTCCAGGTTGGCGCGCATGGTCATGCGCACGATGGGATGGGCGCGTTCGGCGGTAAACGCCAGATCGGAACCGGCCAAGTGCAGCGCGGCCCGGTGGCAATCGGACTCCACCGCCCTCAGGGCGGACTCCGGCAGCAGGCGCACGGCGCGCCCCACCAGCCCGCCGCCGCAGGTTTTATAGCGTGGCAGGGGCTGCCGTTCGATCAGCGCCACCTTCAGCCCCGCCGCCGCCAGATGCCGCGCCGCCATGCATCCGGCGGGACCGGCGCCGACTACGGCGGCGTCGAAAGGGGTGGGGGAGTGGGTTGGCATCGTGGTACGATCTCGCAGCCGAACAGGGTACCCGACACGGCCGGCCTGTAGTTGACACTTTTTTGCCGCTCCACTAACGTTCGGTGGGGTGGGTGGGGCGGCGGGGTGTCCGTGAATGTCCGGAATCCCCGTTTTTTTTGTTGTTGTTAACCTCAGATATCCCGGCATCATGTCACAAGACGACCGCAACCTGACCTGGCACGAAGGACTCATCAACCGCGCCGACCGCAACCGCTTCAACGGCCACAAAAGCGGCGTGGTATGGATGACCGGCTACTCGGCCTCCGGCAAAAGCACGCTGGCCCACGCCATGGACAAGACCCTGTTTGAGAGTCGGGTGCGGGTGTACGTGCTGGACGGTGACAACGTGCGTCACGGGCTGAACCGGGACCTGGGCTTTACCGCCGAGGCGCGTACCGAAAACCTGCGCCGTGTGTCGGAGGTGGCCAAGCTGTTTTGCGACGCGGGCATCGTGGTGTTCACCGCGTTCATCAGCCCCTACCGCTCGGACCGGGATCTGGCCCGCCAGACCATCGGCGCCGACGACTTTCACGAGGTGTACGTCAAGTGCCCCATCGAAGTGTGCGAATCCCGCGACCCCAAGGGCATCTATAAAAAGGTTCGGGCGGGCAAGATCGCCCACTTCACCGGCATCTCCGATCCCTATGAGGAACCCCTCAACCCGGACGTGGTGCTCGACACCGACCGCTTTTCTCCGGAGGAGTGTGTGCAGCAGCTCACCGATTACCTGCGCAAAAAGGAATTGATCCACAGGGATTGATCCGCGTCCCCGGACGCATTTGTTCCCCTTCACCGCCGCTTCCCGCTGTCTGTCCCCGGCGCCGCCCGCAGGGCCGCACGGCCCTTAACCCCGTGCCTCGGCCCGCTCTCTTCCGCACGCCCCAACCACCCGCTTCCCGGCGTTTGCGGGAGTTGACAGGAGCACGAATTCGCACTATGTTCACATGGTGAACAATGATTCGGGCGTGTCGAATGTGTGAACGGATGCGTCTGACCTTCCGATGAGGAATATTCGGCGTTGGGCGCCGGAGCATTACCGGTGGATTGTCGCGTGTGGAGGACATCGTGTCGAGTGAACGCAAGGTTGCACTGATTACCGGAATTACCGGACAGGACGGCTCGTATCTGGCCGAGTTGCTGCTGGACAAGGGGTACGAGGTGCACGGGATCATCCGCCGCGCCTCCACCTTCAATACCCAGCGCATCGATCATATCTATCAGGATCCGCACCAGAAGGGGGCGCGCCTGTTTCTGCATTACGGTGATCTGGCCGACGGTGCCAACCTGCGTCACATCGTGGAGCAGGTGAAGCCGGACGAGGTATACAACCTGGGCGCCCAGTCCCACGTGAAGGTGTCCTTCGACGAAGCGGTGTATACCGCCGACGTGGTGGCGGTGGGCACCCTGCGCCTGCTGGAGGCCCTGCGGGACTACCGGGACCGCACCGGGCACGAGGTGCGCTTTTATCAGGCCTGCTCCTCCGAGATGTATGGCAAGGTGCGTGAAACCCCGCAGACCGAAAGCACCCCGTTCCACCCGCGCAGCCCCTATGCGGTGGCCAAGGTATTCGGCTACTGGCAGACGGTGAACCACCGGGAGGCCTACGACATGTTTGCCACCAACGGCATCCTGTTCAACCACGAGTCCCCCCGCCGCGGCGAAACCTTTGTGACCCGCAAGATCACCCGCGCCGCCACCCGCATCAAGCTGGGGCTTCAGGACAAGCTGTATCTGGGCAACATGGACGCCAAGCGCGACTGGGGTTTTGCGGGCGATTATGTGGAAGCCATGTGGCGCATGCTGCAACAGGACACCCCGGACGATTTTGTGATCGCCACCGGCAAGACCTACTCGGTGCGCGAATTCGTGCAGAAGGTATTCGGGCGGCTGGAACTGGATTGGGAGCAGTTCGTGGAGATCGATCCCCGCTACTTCCGTCCCGCCGAGGTGGAACTGCTGCTGGGCGACCCCACCAAGAGCAAAAAGGTGCTGGGGTGGGACCCGAAGGTGGACATCGACGGGCTGGTGGCGATGATGGTGGATCACGATCTGGATCTGGCCGAGCGGGAGAACACCCTCAAAAAAGCCGGGCACACCATTGATACGCGGGTCCATCACGAATGAGCGAACTGGCCAAAACGGCCCGCGTGTTCGTGGCGGGCCATCGCGGCATGGTGGGTGCCGCGCTGGTGCGGCGCCTTGCGGCGGCGGGCTTTGAATCCATCATCACCCGCACCCGCGCCGAACTGGACCTGACCTGTCAGGCCGACGTGGCGGACTTCTTTTCCGCCGAACGGCCCCAGGTGGTGTTTCTGGCCGCCGCCAAAGTGGGCGGAATCCTGGCCAACAACACCTTTCCCGCGGAGTTCATCCGCGACAATCTGGCCATTCAGGACAACGTGATTCATCAGGCGTGGAAGTCCGGGGTGCAGCGGCTGGTCTTTCTCGGCTCCTCCTGCATCTACCCCCGCGAGTGCCCCCAGCCCATGAAGGAGGACCACCTCCTGACCGGCCCGCTGGAGCCCACCAACGCCCCCTACGCGGTGGCCAAGATTGCCGGAATCTCCATGTGCGAGGCCTATAACCGGCAATACGGCACCGACTACATCGCGGTGATGCCCACCAACCTGTACGGCCCTGGCGACAACTACGACCTGAACGGCTCCCACGTGCTGCCGGCCATGATCCGCAAGTTCACCGAAGCTGCCGAGCGGGGCGACGCTACCGTCACCCTGTGGGGATCCGGCACCCCGCGCCGCGAGTTTCTGCACGTGGACGACCTGGCCGACGCCTGCCTGTATCTGGCCGATCGGGTGCATGCGGACAAGGACGCCATGCCGCTCATCAACGCCGGATGGGGCAAGGACATCTCTATCCGTGAACTGGCGGAGCTGGTGCAAAAGCTCACCGGTTTTACCGGCGACATCGTGTGGGATGCGACGAAACCCGACGGCACCCCGCGCAAGCTGCTGGATACGTCCAGGCTCACCGCGCTGGGCTGGACGCCAACCATCGGCCTGGAAGACGGCGTGCGCCAGTCGGTGGCGGATTTTCACGCGGAGCGGGAGAAGGGCACGGTGCGGGGATGACCTCCAGAGCCGACACTGAAACGGTCATCTCCCCGGCCACCGGAGTCCACCCGTTCCGCTTTTCGGAATTGTGGTCGTTCCGTGAACTGCTGCTGCAACTGGTGTGGCGCGACGTGTCGGTGCGCTACAAGCAGACCGCGCTGGGGCTGATGTGGGCGGTGCTGAACCCGGTTCTGATGGCGGTCATCTTCTCGATCATCTTTGGCATCTGGGCGCGCATGCCATCGGGAGACATCCCCTACCCGCTGTTTTTCCTGGCCGGGATAATTCCCTGGACCTTCTTCGCCTCGGCGTTAGCGGATGTCTCCAACTCGCTCGTGAGTCAGCGGGCGCTACTGACCAAGGTCTATTTTCCACGGGTGATTACGCCCCTGGCCGCCACCGCGGTGCCACTGGTGGATGCGCTGGTGGCGATACTGGTGTTGCTGGCGGCCACTCTGTTGAAGGGCATGGTGCCCAGTTGGCACGCCCTGTGGGCGGTGCCGTTGGGCTTGGTGTGGGCTTGGGTCTCGGCGCTGGGGGTTGGGCTGTGCTTTTCCGCGCTGAACATCAAATACCGGGACGTGGGGCAACTGGTGCCGTTTATCGTTCGGGTGGGAATGTTTGCCTCACCAGTCATTTATCCACTGTCGATGATCCCGGAAAAATGGCAGTGGCTGTACGGGTTAAACCCGGTGGTGGGGGTGATCGAACTGACCCGCTGGAGCATGTTTTCGACGGTTACGCCACCCAACCCGGCGCTGTACGGGTCGGTGGGGATTTCCCTGTTTTTCCTGGTGCTGGGTGCGTACATGTTCCGGCGCATGGAAGCCACCTATGCGGATCTGGTGTAGTAGCGGACCATGATTCACGTTGAAGGCATCAGCAAACGTTATCAGTTGGGTGTGGAACGCCACGACAAGTTGTGGGATATGTGGGTGCATAAGGCGCGCCGCATGTTCTCCGGGGGCCAGCGCGCCACGGATACGGATTCGGACCATTTCTGGGCGTTGAAGGACGTCTCGTTTGATGTGGCCGAAGGCGAAGTGGTGGGCATCATCGGGCGCAACGGCGCGGGCAAGAGCACCCTGTTGAAGATTCTCTCGCGCATTACCCCCCCAACGGAGGGCCAGATTCGCCTTAAGGGGCGGGTGGCCAGCCTGCTGGAGGTGGGGACCGGGTTTCATCCGGAACTGAGCGGCCGGGAAAATGTCTTTATGAATGGCGCGATTCTGGGCATGAGCCGTGCCGAGATCAAGGCGAAATTCGATGAGATCGTCGCCTTTTCCGAAGTGGAAAAATTCATCGACACGGCGGTCAAGCACTACAGCTCGGGCATGTATGTACGGCTGGCGTTTGCCGTCGCCGCCCATCTGGAGCCGGAAATTCTGGTGGTGGACGAAGTGCTGGCGGTGGGGGATAGCGCCTTTCAGCGCAAGTGCATCGGGCGCATGGGCGACGTGGCCTCGGCGGGCCGTACCGTGCTGTTCGTAAGCCATAACCTGGGAATGGTTCAGACCCTGTGCAAGCGGGCGGTCTTGTTGTCGGAGGGGCGGGTGGTAACCTCCGGCGAGGTGGGTGCGGTGCTGGAGGATTACACCACCATGCTCTCGGAAAACGAGGTGCTTGCCCACACCCGTTTCGACATCGATCCCGAAAAACGCGGCCAGTTGCTCGAAGCCTCGCTGCATGATCGAAACGGGGAGCCGTGTGGACGTTTCGACGTGTTTGATCCGATTATGCTTACGGTCACCTACACCCTTCGCGAACCGATTGAGGGCGCCGCCCTCAATCTGGTGGTCTACCGGAACACGGAGTTGCTGTTTGTGTCGTTTGATACCGACCGCGCCCCGGAACTGCTTCATGCACGGGAACCGGGGACCTACCAGGCCACGGTGCAGCTTCCCGGCCCGTTGAAGGCCGGAAATTACGACGTGGCCCTGAGCATCGGCATTTTGAATATGGGTGGGGTGGACAGCAGGCCGGAGGCCCTTCGGTTCGTGGTGTCCGAGTATTCTTTCGATACCAGTAAGAAATCATATTGCGCACAGCGCCCTGGCCCCATGGCAGCGGACCTGGAGTGGTCCCTGCAACGGCAAGGAAACCATTAGGCGAGCAGAGGGAATCAGCATGGGCGTTCTGGAAGGAAAGACGATTCTGGTTACCGGCGGGACCGGATCATTCGGAAAACGGTTCATCCGTACCGTTCTGGATCAGGAATCGCCTCGCAAGGTGATCGTTTTCAGTCGCGATGAACTCAAGCAGTTCGAGATGGCTCAGTCCTTTCCCGACCCGCGTATCCGGTTTTTTATCGGTGATGTGCGGGACAAGGCCCGTCTTTCACGGGCCTTCAAGGGGGTGGACGTGGTGGTGCATGCCGCCGCGCTGAAACAGGTTCCGGCGGCGGAGTACAACCCGTTTGAGGCGGTCCTGACCAATGTCATTGGCGCGCAGAACATAATCGATGCGTCCATCGACTGCGGCGTGCAGCAGGTGGTGGCGCTTTCCACCGACAAGGCGGCCAACCCGATCAACCTGTACGGTGCCACCAAGCTCTGTTCCGACAAGCTGTTTGTTTCCGGCAATGCCTATGCGGGAAGGGACGGAACCCGGTTTGCGGTGGTGCGGTATGGAAACGTGGTGGGCAGCCGGGGAAGCGTGATCCCGTTCTTTGTCAAAATGCGCGAAACCGGCCGCCTGCCCATTACCGACGAGCGCATGACCCGCTTCTGGATCACCCTGGAGCAGGGGGTCAAGTTCGTGCTCGACAGCCTGCGTCGCATGCACGGCGGGGAAATCTTCGTGCCCAAGATCCCCAGCATGAACATCATGGATCTGGCGCGGGCGGTTGCCCCGGAGTGTACCTATGATTTTGTCGGAATCCGCCCGGGAGAAAAACTGCACGAGGTAATGGTTCCCGAGGACGATGCGCGGATGACCCTGGAATTTAAGGATCATTTTGTCATCCAGCCGGCCTTCCCGTGGTGGAACGCGGAACCGCATGTTGAAAAGGGCGGGGTTCCGTGTGCCGAGGGGTTCCATTACAGCAGTGACAACAACACCCAGTGGCTGACGGAGGATCAACTGAAGGCCATGGCCGGGGAGTTTTTGTGAGCGCCGATGGATTTCTTCCATATGGACGCCAACACATTGATGACGACGACATCGCCGCCGTCGTAGAGGTGCTGCGCTCCGACTGGTTGACCCAGGGGCCGTCGGTTACACAATTTGAATCCGCGGTGGCCGAGTATTGCGGGGTTCGCCACGCAGTGGCCTGCAACAATGGCACCGCCGCGCTGCATCTGGCCATGCTGGCCGCCGGGTTGGGCGATGGGGACACGGTGATCACCTCGCCCAATACCTTCCTGGCCAGCGCCAATTGTGCCCGCTATGTGGGGGCCGCCGTGCGCTTTGCCGATATCGATCCGGCGACCGCCAACATGTCGGCCAACGCCCTGCAAGAGCAACTGGCCATGCATTCCGGGGGCCGCGTAGCGGTCATTCCGGTGCACTTTGGCGGAACCCCGTGCCCCATGCCCGCCATCGAACAGGTGGCCCGAGCGGCGGATGCGGTCATCGTGGAGGACGCCTGTCACGCCATCGGCGCCCGCTATCGGGACGAGGGGGGCAAATGGGTGACAGCCGGTTCCTGCCGCCACTCGGACATGACGGTGTTCTCCTTTCATCCGGTAAAGCACATAACCACCGGTGAGGGGGGCATGGTGACCACCAACGACGACCGTCTGGTGGATCGGCTGCGCATGTTTCGCAACCACGGCATGGTGCGGGATCCGGAGCGGTTTACCGACCGGGAGGCGGCCTTCCAGAGCGGTGAAGTGGCTCCGTGGTATTACGAGATGCAGGAGTTGGGGTACAACTTTCGCATTACCGACCTCCAGTGCGCACTCGGTGTGACCCAGTTGAAAAAACTGTCCGGGTTTGTGGCCCGCAGGCGGGAAATCGCCCAACGTTACCGGGACGCGTTCCGCTCCGTTCCTCACATCGGGATGCTCACCGAGCCGGAGGGGTTCGAGGGGTCGTACCACCTGTTTGTTCTGCAAATTGATTTTGACCGCCTGGGGGTTACCCGCAGCCAGATGATGCGGCAGTTGCGGGAACGCGGTATCGGCACCCAGGTCCACTACATTCCCGTGCACCTGCAGCCTTACTACCGCAAGCAGTTCGGCACTGGCCCCGGAATGTTCCCCGCCGCCGAGGCATATTACGCGCAGGCGCTGAGTATCCCGATGTATCCGGACATGACGGATACGGATGTGGACCGGGTGGCCGATGCGGTGCGGGAGGTGGCGGGTGTCTGAAGTGGTCGCCATCATTCAGGCGCGCATGACCTCCACGCGGCTGCCCGGCAAGGTGATGATGGACCTGCAGGGAAAACCGCTGCTGTGGCACGTGCTGGAACGGGTGCGACGCGCCTCCCGCTTGAAACAGGTGTGGATCGCCACCACCGACGATGGAACGGAAGCACCTATCCTGGCCCTGTGCGAACAATTGGGCGTTTCGGTATGGCGCGGCAGCACGGACGATGTGCTGGCCAGGTATCAGGGAGCCGCGCAGGCGGCGAAAGCTGGCGTGGTGGTTCGGATCACGTCCGATTGTCCGTTGATCGATCCCCAGGTGATCGATCGGTGTGTGGAGGCGTATGCGGCTGCTGCCCCGGCGGTGGCCTATGTGTCCAACTGTCACCAGCGGACGTTTCCACGCGGGCTGGATGTGGAGGTGTTCAGCCGGGACGCGCTGGAAGCCGCCAGCCGGGAGGCCGTGGAGCCGGGGGAGCGGGAACACGTGACCCCGTTCATCTGGCGCCGCCCGGAGCGCTTTCCGCAGGGGCACCTGGTGGATTCGGAGGATCATAGCCACCTGCGCTGGACGGTGGACGAGCCGGACGACCTGCGCCTGATACGGGAAGTTTATGCGGCCCTGTGGCCGGATAACCCGCGGTTTGGCTATGCGGACGTATTGCGGCTGGTTGGAAGCCGTCCGTCCCTGTTGGAAATCAATGCCCATGTGGGACAAAAACACGTTTAAAGGGCACCACAAGGGGAGTGCCTTGCTGGAGCAAACATCCACTCTCTATTCAGGAGTTAGAACAATGATGAACAGAGGACGTTTGTTGCAGGCATGAAATTCGTGTTCCGCACAGATGCCGCCCTGATGATTGGTACCGGCCACGTCATGCGCTGCCTGGCCCTGGCTGACCGGCTTCGGGAGGAGGGGCACCAGGTTCATTTTATATTCCGTGAACACCCGGGAAACCTGTGTGATTGGGTCGAGCGGGAACGGAGCTATCCGGTCTCCCGCCTGCCCGGAATCGACGGTTTCCAGGAGGAAGCCCGGCAGGAGGGGCATGCGCACTGGCTGGGTGCTTCCGTGGCCATGGACGCGGAGCAGACGGTGGGGGCTATCCGGGAAATGGCAGTGCGTCCGGACTGGCTGATCGTGGACCATTACGCGATCGATGCCAATTGGGAGAGGGTCTTGCGTCCTCATGTGGAGCGAATCATGGTGATTGATGATCTGGCGGATCGGCACCACGATTGCGATTTGCTTCTGGATCAGACCTTTGGGCGTCTGCCGGGGGATTATCAGGCCTTGGCGCCATCCGCCCATACGATGACCGGTAGCGCGTATGCACTGTTGCGGCCGGAGTTCAATCAGGTGCGGACGACTTCGTTGGCCCGACGTCGATCACGTAAAGGCGTTGCGCGCATCTTGGTGGGCATGGGGGCTTTGGATCCGGATAACGTGACGAAAACCGTGCTCGAGGCGATCGCCTTAAGCGGATTTCAATGGACCGTGGATGTCATTCTGGCGCATGGCGCACCGCATCTGGAAGTGGTGCGACACTGGTGTGAGGAATCGTCGCTGGACGTTGCCGTACATGTGAGCCCGGGCAACATACCCGAGTTGATGGCACACGCGGACATCGGGATCGGGGCGGCTGGCACCACTTCCTGGGAACGTTGCTGTATGGGGCTCCCTTCGATGACTTTGGTGATTGCAGAGAACCAGATGCTGGTCGCCGGCATCATGGAACGCGCCGGTGCAGCCGTTAACCTGGGGAATTTTCGGAGTGTGGACCCGGAACATATCGCGACTTCACTGAGGAACCTTGCGGAAGATCCAGAACGCTTGACCCGAATGTCCCTGGAAGCGGCCAGGATGTGTGACGGATTGGGGACGGGGCGTGTGGGACAGCGGCTGGTTCCGGAGTTCGCGACCGATAAAAATCCGGTGTGGGTGCGCCCGGCCCGAACGGAGGATATTCAGCGGGTATTTGAATGGCAGTCCACTCCGGGAATGCGGACGCATTGCCGGAATCCGAGCGTACCGTCTTTTGATGAGCATGTGTCCTGGTTTAAGTCTCGATTGAGTGATCCGTCGTGCCTGCTGAATATTGTGATACATAAGCGGCAGCCAGCAGGGGTATTAAGGCTCGACAGCCTGGAGGGGGAAGAAAACCGAGACGTGTACGAGGTTTCCCTTCTTGTAGCTCCGGACCATCAGCGGCAGGGGGTGGGAGGCGCAGCAATCCGGTGTGCCAGGAGACTGGTCCCGTACGCCGAGATCAAGGCGGAGATTCTGGATCAGAATACGGGCTCCAGAATGTTGTTTGAACGTGAAGGATATCTGTTGGGGAAAGACGGGCTGTGGGTTCAAAACCCTGTTGCGGAAACCGCGGGCTAAGCATCCGCGGAAAGCGAAAGACGATGCCTGACGAGCAGGCATACGTGGTGGCTACCGATTTTCCGCTGGTTCTCGCTGACGTTGTATCGTCGTGCGGGGCCATCAAGCTGGCGGCTCTGGATTGCTACCAGGAGGAAATGAGACCGTGGCCACACGCTCGCTCCAGGGAAGCGGTGGAACACTTGGCCCGTTGGCGCGGAGCGAGTGTGGGCACGGGTGCTGCCGAAGCGTTTTGTCTGATGCGTCATGTGGTGCCAGCCCGATCCGGAGCGTGAGAGGAGAAATGGTGGAAAAAGACAGTACAGTCATCTCCGTTGGTGGGGTTTCGGTTGGGCCGGCTCATCCGCCCTTCGTCCTTGCCGAGATGTCCGGCAACCACAATCAGTCCCTCGAGCGGGCGCTGGAGATTGTCGATGCGGCCGCCGATGCGGGCGCGCACGGGCTCAAGCTTCAGACCTATACCGCGGACACAATGACCCTGGACCTGAAGGAGGGGGAGTTTGCCATCGATGACCCCTCCAGCCTGTGGCATGGAGAAAATCTGTATGCCCTGTACCAGAAGGCACATACCCCCTGGGAATGGCACCGGCCGATTCTGGACCGGTGCAAGGAGCGCGGGCTGGTGGCGTTCAGTTCCCCGTTCGACGCAACCGCCGTGGATTTTCTGGAGGAACTGGGCGTTCCCGCTTACAAGATCGCATCGTTCGAGAATATCGACCTGCCTTTGATCCGCAAGGTGGCCGCCACTGGAAAGCCGATGATCATCTCCACCGGCATGGCCACCGTGGCCGAGCTGGACGAAGCAGTCACCGCCGCGCGGGAGGCCGGTTGCGGGGACCTGATTCTGCTCAAATGCACCAGCAGCTATCCGGCCACCCCGGAAAACACCAACATCCTCACCATACCCCACATGCGGGAGTTATTTGGTTGTCAGGTGGGGCTGTCGGACCACACGATGGGCGTTGGGGTGGCGGTGGCCAGCGTGGCGTTGGGGGCCACGCTCCTTGAAAAGCACTTCACCCTGGCGCGGGCCGATGGCGGGGTGGATTCCGCTTTTTCGCTGGAACCGGGTGAACTGAAGGCGCTGGTGGTCGAAAGTGAGCGGGCCTGGCAGGCATTGGGCAGCATTTCGTACGGCCCCACCGAAAAAGAACGGGCCTCCATCCGGTTTCGACGCTCTCTCTATGTGGTGAAGGATATGGAGGCGGGAGAGGCTTTTTCCGGGGAAAACCTGCGTGCCATTCGACCGGGACATGGATTACCCCCCAAGTTCATTGGCACATTGATGGGAAAGCGGGTGACCCGTAGTGTTCGGCGCGGCACCCCCGCATCCTGGGATCTGATTGAATGAAAGGGATATCCCAAACGATGCGCCGAATGGCCCGGTGGATCACGCCCCATGGCCTGGTCGAGGCCCACCATCGGAAGCTGCAAGCGCAGGAGCGGAAACGTCTGGAGGAAGTGAGGCTCCAGGAGGTTGGCGACAGCGGAAGGAAAGCCCTGAGCCGCAACGCCGACCTCAAAGGGGCGCTGGACGGTCGGCGCTGTTTTATTCTGGGCAACGGACCCTCCTTGAACGAACTCGACCTGACCCGCATTTTTGGTGAAGTCACCTTTGTGGTCAACCTGTTCCACCGTTCACCCCTGCTGGACAGGTGGAGCCCGACCTATTGGGTGGGGGTGGACCCGAAAATCAAGGAGATTGCGTCCGACCCCTGGGTGCAGGAGTTTGTTTCCGGTGTATCCGAGCGGGTGCGGGCAAAGAGCTATTTTGTTCCGGTGCAGGCCCGGCAGGCGCTGGAAGAAAGCGGCGTGTTTGCGGGTAAGGATCTGCGTTATCTGTACCAGCGAGGGGACGTGGATCCCACCGTGGAAGGGTTCGAACTCGACTTGACCCGTCCACTGCCTTCGTGTCAAACCACGCCGGTCATGTGCATCCAGTTGGCGATGTACATGGGGGCCAGTGAAATCTATCTGATCGGCATGGACCATGATTGGTTGAAATATGGCCAGGAAGGGTACCGGCACTTCTTCCCCCCCCAACCGGGAGATACGGGTGTTGGTGACTGGCCCTACGACAAACTGGCCAGTGCCGTGGTCAGAATGTGGGAAGGGTACCGCCGGCAAAGGACCTATGCCGAACGGCACGGAATTCGTATTTACAACGCCACCAAGGGCGGTTTTCTGGATGTGTTTGAACGGGTCGACTACGACTCCCTGTTCTCCTAGCGCCGCATGATTGAAATGCCCCGCATCTCCGTCGTCACCCCGTCCTTCAACCAGGGACAATTTCTGGACGCAACCATCCGTTCGGTGCTGGATCAGGATTATCCGAATCTGGAATACATGGTGGTGGACGGCGGCTCCACCGACAACAGCGTCGACGTCATCGAAAAATACGCGGACCGGCTGGCCTGGTGGGTGAGCGAACCGGACAACGGGCAGACCGACGCCATCAACAAGGGGTTGCGCAGGAGCACCGGCGATATCGTCGCCTACCTGAACTCGGACGACCTGTACGAGCCGGGCGCGTTCTGGCGCGTGGCGGAATATTTTGAGCAGCACCCTGAAGTGGACCTGGTTTATTCGGATTTGACGGTAATCGATGCAGAAGGGCGCCGAAAGCAGGTGTGGAAGAGCCGACCATTTAATGTGGCCGTTCAATTGTGCCGCAATTTTATCTTTCAACCCACCGTGTTTATCCGACGCAGAGTTTTGGATGCCCTGGAATCGTTTGATCCGGCGCTTCACTACGTGATGGACGTGGATTTCTGGTACCGGGCGAGCCTGTCCTTTAATTTTGCGTATCTGCATGAACCCCTGGCGATGTTTCGTCTGCATGATGAAAGCAAAACCGGTGGCAGCCGGATACCGTTTGTGCGCGAACGGGAGGTGATTCTGGAACGGTTTTTTCGGCAGTGCCGGGATCAGAGGGTGTTGCGTCAGGAGAGTCGGATCCGCTCATGGCACAACTATCACGGTGCGGAACAGCTTTATTCCGGGGGTGAGATATCAGAAGCCCGTAGCCACTTTCTGAAGGCAATGAAACTGGACCTCTTCTCCTTCCGTACTCCGGCCAGCGTTGCGGGGGTTCTGGATTCCATGGCCGGATTCCGACTGTTTCCTCTGGTTCGTGCCCGGCTGGGAAAATGGATTGAGAGGGAGTTGTGGAACCAATGAGTGGAACCCCGATCATCAGCGTGGTGGTGGCCACCTATAATCGAGCGGACCTTCTGGACGGCTGTTTTAACTCGCTGGTGCGGCAGGTTGGATGCGAAGGCCAGTATGAAGTCATCATCGTCAATAACAATTGCACCGATAACACTGCGGAAATTGCTGCGGAATATGCAGCTAAATACCCTTTTTTCAAAGTGATCGATGAGCCGGTTCCGGGAGCCAGCGTGGCCCGAAATGCAGGGTGGCGCGAAGCGCGCGCCGCCTATGTGGCGTTCATGGATGACGATGCCCGTGCCATGCCCGACTGGATCAGCCGTGCGATTGAGATCATCCGCGAGCATGAGCCGGATATTTTCGGTGGATCGATCTACCCGTTTTACCTGACCAACAGACCTGTGTGGTTTAAGGACCAATATGAAATCCGCCGCGTTCTGGATACCCCGGGGTGGCTGAATGACAGACAATATATTTCTGGCTCCAATCTGTTTTTTCAGAAGGACCTGCTTGATAAATTGGGTGGGTTTGATACGGAGGTCGGGCCAAAAGGGGATGCGTTTGCGTTTGGAGAGGAGACCTTGTTGATTCGCCACGCCAGGGAATATAAACCGGGGTTAAAGGCGTATTACCATCCGGAATTGATGGTGGAACACCTGGCGCCTCCCCGAAAAATGACCGTTCCCCATTATTTCAGGGTTCGTTACCTGATCGGGAAGTCAGGTTACGTATTGTTTGGAGATTACGGTTGGCGTTGGCGAGACTGGGTTGGGCGGTTTTTCCTGACTGCAGGAAGACTGGTTTTCAAGGGCATGATCAAGGTGTGGTTCAGAGATCGGGAAAGGTATCCGTACTGGCAGCAGTATCAGGTCGAAGAAGTCGCTCCATTGATGGACTATGTGGGTCGTCTTGCCATGTTGATCGGCCGGTAATCGACATGAGGATTCAAGCCATTCACAGCCGCCGGGGGAGCGCCGCGTGACCGACCAACAAACCGTGAACAGCGGAAAAATCCCGGCCATTGTGGTGGCCGCCTATAACCGCCCCGACGCCCTCGTCCGGTTGCTGGGTACCCTGGCGCAGGCAGCCTATCCGGAGGAGCCGGTGACCCTGGTCATCAGCATCGACAAGAGCGATACCGATGCGGTGGCGACGGCCGCACGGGCGTTTGACTGGCGGTTTGGCCCCAAACGGATTATTGAACACCCGGAAAATCTGGGGCTGCGGGAGCACATTCTCGCGTGTGGGGACCTGTCCCTGGAGTACGGCGGGGTTATCGTCCTGGAGGATGACCTGCTGGTGTCCCCCGCGTTTTACCGGTACACGATGGATGCCCAGGACAGTTACCGTGACGACCCGCGCATCGCCGGGATTTCGCTGTATTGCCACACGCTGGTTCCCTATCTGGCAAGGCCGTTCTCCCCCGTCCCCGACCTGGGCGACGTGTTTTTCATCCAGTTTGCCTCCTCCTGGGGGCAGGCGTGGAGCGCTACCCAATGGAGCGCATTCCGGCAATGGTATGGGGATGGAAAAGGGGTATCCAAGGACGACCCGTTGCCCGATTCGGTCATCGCTTGGCCGGACAGCTCGTGGCTGAAGCGCTTTATCAAATACATGGTGGAGAGCGACCGGTATTTTGTCTTTCCGCGAGTAAGCCTGACCACCAACACAGGAGAACCGGGGACCCACTTTCTGTCGACCACCCTGATGTTTCAGGTGCCGCTGGCCCGGGAGGGAACACCTTTCCGGTTTCAGTCACTGGATTCGGCGGTGGCGGTGTATGACGCCCATTTCGAGATCCTCCCGGATCGGCTGAATCGTCTCACCGGCCGGTTGCGGGGATACGACTATGCGGTGGACGTGCACGGTTCGAAAGACCTCTCCAAGGTGGCCGCCGAATATGTTCTGACCACACGCAGGAGCAATACTGCTCGGATGGGTTTCGGGTTGCGCATGAAACCGGAGGTTGCCAACGTCATCTACGGGATTGAGGGGGAGGACCTGATCCTGTGTCGGCGGGACGCGAACCTTAAACCGCCGTCCGACCACCTTCTGTTCGAGGAATTCTGCGCGAAATACATGCCGCGCACGGCCATCAGGTTTGTCATCCGGGTCGTGTTTCGCAAACTGTGGCGGAGCATTGCCGGAGACCCGAAATAATGGGGAGGACGCCATGATACGGAGACTGTTGCGGATTCTGCGTCGCGGCGTGGGACTGCTGACCGGAAGGGAAATGTGGCAGACGACGCCCGAGCGCAATGTGCGGGTGGCCGCCGGGGCGCGGGTGATCGAGAGCACCCTGGGGCGGCATTCGGTGGCGCACGACCGTAGCAGGCTGGTTCGGAGCGGGTTGGGGGATTTTTCGTATGCCGCGCAGGGGGCCATTCTGGTCAATGTGCGGGCGGGCCGCTTCTGCTCCATCGGGCAGGAGGTGCAGATCGGCATGTTCCGCCACCCGGCGCGGGATTTCGTGTCCACCTATCCGGCTTTTTTTTCGGTGGACAACTCGGGTTGCCGCTGCTCGTTTGTGACCCGGCCGGGGTTTGACGAAGATCCGCTGCCCACCGAGATCGGCCACGACGTGTGGATTGGCAACCGGGCAATAATTCCCGGTGGCGTAACCATTGGCACAGGCGCCGTGGTGGCCGCCGGGGCAGTGGTTACCAAGGATGTGCCGCCGTACGCCATCGTGGGTGGCAACCCGGCACGGCTGATTCGATACCGGTTTGAGGAAGACGATATCCGCTTTCTTCTGGAGAGCCGCTGGTGGGAGTTGCCGGAAGAGGAATTGAGGGCCCTTTCGCCTGCTTTTCAGGACATTGCTCAGTTTCGAAAGGTCTTTGGGAAGCGCTCGGGAGCCGAAACCGGAGTTCCCAATGGGTAAGGAGAATGTGGAGTGAACGCTGGCAGGACAAACTCACCGGTACTGGTAACCGGATCACATCGTTCGGGAACCACCTGGGTGGGCCGGATGCTTTGTGCATCCCCACGCTTCGGGTATATCCACGAACCGTTTAACGTGAACCACTCCCGAGGTCAGTTCCGGGCCGATGTTCCGCTTTGGTTCACCTATATTTGTGATGACAATGCGGAAATGGTTGATGAAGCGCTTTGTGACACGGTTACGTTTTCGTTTTCCACGATGGAAAGGCTGCGACAGGCGCCACGCCTGGGTCCAAAGCAAATGATGAAAATACTTTGGGAATGGCGTGAGTTCCGTTTATTTAAAAGAGAGAGACGCCGCCCGCTGCTAAAGGATCCGATCGCCATTTTTTCAGCGGAATGGCTGGCGCGCCGGTTCAACATGCAGGTTGTCGCCATGATCCGGCATCCAGCGGCGTTTGTTTCCAGCCTGAAGAAGGCGGAATGGCCCCACCCGTTCGACCATTTTACCCGGCAGCCTTTGTTCATGCGCGATATGGCAGGTGAATTCAAGGGTGAATTGGAGCAGTTTGCTGCGCAGGACATGAATATAGTGGACCAAGGTTGCCTGCTGTGGAATCTGATTCATGAGACCATTCGCGGGTACCGCGATCGACATCCAGACTGGATATTTATTCGCCACGAAGACATTTCCCGGGATCCGGAGGGTGGCTTCAGCGATGTATTTCAGGCGCTTGGAGAATCTCTGTCTCCCGAGGTTCGGAACGTGATACGTGCCCACACATCGGCGGAAAATCCTTCGGAAACCGAGGGGAAGCATGAGATTCGGAGGGACAGTTCCAACCTGATCCATTCCTGGAAAAAACGTTTGACTGACGAGGAAATTGCGCGCATTCGGGAAAAAACTGGAAGCATATCTGCTCATTTTTATACGGAAGACGACTGGTAGCCAGACGCTTTTCGTATCCGCATCGCCCACACGAATCCGACGATATACAGGACCTGTTTGCGAAGGAATATCCCGGATCATTTGAGAGCTTCCATGCCTACGATTTCCATCATCACCCCCTGCCTGAACCGGCGCGAAATGATTGCTGAGGCGGTGGAGAGCGTGCTGGCTCAGGAGTATCCCCACTTCGAGCATATTATCGTGGACGGGGGCTCCACCGACGGTACCCTGGATGTGCTGGCGAAGTATCCTCATCTGAAGGTGGTATCCGAACCGGACGACGGGTTGTACGATGCCATCAACAAGGGCATCCGCATGGC
This sequence comes from Nitrospirota bacterium, assembly GCA_029881725.1. Taxonomy (GTDB): domain Bacteria; phylum Nitrospirota; class JACRHL01; order JACRHL01; family JACRHL01; genus JAOUMB01. The sequence goes on along the minus strand of JAOUMB010000001.1, from coordinate 56,332 downwards.
CACGGGGGAGATTTTAGGCCACCTGAACAGCGACGACCTGTATGTGCCCGGCGCCTTTGCGTGCATCGCGCGCGCGTTTGCCGAATCCCCCCAGGCCGACATGGTGGCGGGCGGCGCACTGGAATTCGAGGACGGGCCGGACGGCGCGTGCACCGTGGCGGAATATTCCGGTCCCGTCTACGGGCCGCTCACCCTGCACCATGTGACGGTGGGGGAGCCGATGATCAACGCGCGCTTTTTCCGCGCCGGGGTGTATGCGCGGGTGGGGCTGTACGACACGGATTTCCGCATCGCCGCCGATCGGGAATTCCTGCTGCGCGTGTACATGGCCGGGGTGCGCGGGGAGCAGGTGGATCAAACCGTGTACCGCTACCGCCGTCATGCGGGATCCCTGACCTTCGCCCTGCGCACGCCGGTGGCGGGGCGGCTGATTGAGGAATACCTGGAAATCCCGCGCCGCTACCTGCGCGCACCCGGCACTCCGGGACCGGTGCGCGCCGCTTGCCGCCGCTGGCACGGCCATGCGGCCACCGACGGGGTGTTTGCCGCCCTGCGTGACGGCCACCCGGCACGGGCAATCGCCTATGCGGCCAGGGGCTGGCGGTGCGACCCCTGGTGGCCGTTCTATTTTTCGGGACGGGTACTCAGGAATGTGCGCCGGCGGCTGGGGGCGGGCGCATGAGCGGCTCGCTGCCCCGCATCAGCATCGTCACCCCGTGCCTGAACCGGCGGGACTTTGTGGCCGAGGCTATTGAAAGTCTGCTGGCCCAGGATTATCCCAATTTCGAGCACATCGTCATGGACGGCGGCTCCACCGACGGCACACTGGAAGTGCTGGCGAAATATCCGCATCTGAAGGTGGTATCCGAACCGGACGACGGGCTGTACGACGCCATCAACAAGGGAATTGCGCGCGCCACCGGAGAATGGGTGGGCCTGTTGAATACCGACGATCGGTATGCGTCCGGTGCGTTCAAGCTGGTTGCCGATTATCTCAGCCGGCAACCGAACCTGGACATGGTGTCGGGGGCGGCGGTGGTGTGGGAGCAGCAAGGTACACACCAGAAGGAACTGCTGCGTTATGCGGGAGCGGAACGCCTCGCCATGGCCCCGGAAATGCTGGCCCAGGGGGCGGTGGTCATCAATGCCCGCTTTTTCCGCCGCGCCTTTCTGGACACCGTCGGCGGGTTTGACACATCGTTTCCAGTCGCGTCCGACCGGGATTTGCTCTTGCGGGCGGCCCTGTTGAATCCGAATCACGCGTGTCTCGACGGGGATGTTTACCACTACCTGCTGCACGGAGGCTCCATTTCTATCAACCGCTCTTCTGGCAGCGTCCTTCCCCGGTTGGAGGAGGACATGGGTCTGGCGGAAAAGTATCTTGAAGGCTCCGGTTTCCCCGCGTCCTTTCGCCGGGTCCTCCAGAAGGCTCATTCCCGGTTTGCGTCTGACGCGGTCAACCATGCGTTGCGCTCCTTGCGCCTGTTCCGGGCGATCGGGTATGCGATGCGGGGTTTGCGGTTCAATCCGCTGTGGCCACTGGCCTTCCTGAGAAACCTGGGCACTGCCGTCAGGCGCGGATTGGGGAAGATGTATGTTTGAACCTTCCGCCACTCCGCTGGTAAGCGTGGTCATGCCCGCGTTCAACAGGGAGAAAACCATCGTGCGGGCCATCCGCAGCGTGCTGGAGCAGTCGGTGCCTGATCTGGAGATCGTCGTGGTGGACGATGGGTCCACGGACGGGACGGTGGCCGCCGTGGAGTCCGTGGACGACCCGCGCGTGCGCCTGATCCGCCATGAGGTCAACGGCGGGGAGGCCGCGGGGCGGAATACCGGCGTGCGGGCCGCGCGCGGCCGCTATGTGGCCTATCTGGATTCCGACGACGAATGGCTGCCCGGAAAGCTGGCCGCGCAACTGGAAGTGCTGGAAGGCGCCCCGGACCCGGTGCGCGGCTGCATCTGCGGCATCGAACTGGTGGCGGACGGCGAGGCCTACCCCAGGATTCCGCACCTGTCGCGCCCGCTGGAAAAGCTGCTGCTGATGGGGTGCGGCTTGTTTCCGGGCGCCACGCTGCTGGTTCGGCGTGATGTGTTCGACGAGGTAGGCTATTACGATACCGCGCTGCCGCGCTTTACCGACTGGGACTGGCTGCTGCGCTATGCGGAGCGGTATGAACTGGTGCTGGTCCCCAAGCCGCTGGCCCGGGTGTACCGGGACGGGAACCCCACCGGCGAGTCCGTGGAAAACTCCACCCGCCACCTGCTGTCCAAGCATGGTGACCGCTTTGCGAAATACGGGCACGGAACCGAACGCAAGGCGCTTGCCGTCCGCTGGTCGGAGGTGGCGCACCACTATTTCCGCGACCGGGATTTTCGCAACGGATCGCGCTATCTGGTGCGGGCGTTTCTGGAAACACCGGTTCAACGGCTGGGGATGTATGTCCTGCTGGTCGACACCCTGTTCGGGGTTCCGCTGCAGCGGTTCCTGTGGCGGGTGATGCGGGGGTTGAAGGGCGGATGACCGCCGGATCGGCACAGGCCATGACCCCGCAGGACACCGCCCTGATCTATATCCACTCGCCGCGCTACGCGGAGATTGGCGCGGCGCTGGAGGCGCTGCCGGTCACGCTGGTAACGCTGCCCTACGAGCGCTACTTTCTGCCCGGCCACGCGCTGGCCATCACCGTGCGCGTGCCGGGGGTGGGGGAGCTGTTTTCCCGCCGCGCCCTGAACGCCATCGCGGCGCTGCCGCACAGGCACAAGATCGTGCTTACCGACCGGTTGCTGCTGGATTCGTGGTTCGTGGACCGGATCAAGGCGCTGGGGTGCCGCTACGTGGTGCGCCTGCGCGGCGATGCCTGGCGCGAGTATGACGAGGTGGTGGCTGCCCGCTGGTGGTGGACCAGGGGCAAGGCCGAATGGTACCGCGGGGTGTGGTTCCACAACCTGGCGGTGGCCGACGCCGTGTGGCCCATGTCGGAGCATCTGCAAAAAAAGGCGCGAGAGCTGCTCCCAGGCACCCCCATGGCGGTGGTGCGCAGCACCAAGCCGGTGGGCAGGGTGCGCACCGGTTACGTGCCCGACCCGGCGCGCGGGGTGCGCGCGCTGACCGCCACGGTGTACATGTTCCGCCTCAAAACCGAAGGGGTGCTGCGCCTGTACGGCCTGATGGAGGCGGTGATGGCCGCGCGCCCGGAAGTGAACTGGACATTGGCCGGAGATGGGCGCTATTTCCGCCTGAGCCGCGACCGGTGGCGCGCCAGCCGCTTTCGGGGCCGCATCGAATTTCCCGGCCGCGTGAACGACTTGCCGCGCCGCATGGGCGAGGCCGACGTGCTGGTCTACTGTTCCGAAATGGACGTGTTTCCCAACGTGGTGGTGGACGCCATGGCGGCAGGCCTGCCGGTGCTGTGCAACCGGTGGGGGCCGTTCGATGAGTTATTTACCGGCGAACTGTCCTGGTGCCTGTACGACGACGAAGCCGGGTTTGTGGAAAAATTCGCGCACCTGATCGACGAGCCGGATCACTATCGGAAAATGGTCGAAGCGGGCGTGGCGCGGGTGCGGGAATTCTGTTCCGTGGAACGGGTGGGGGCGGACCTGCTGGAGGCCCTGGCGGGAGTCCCCCGTTAGCCCGGTTTTTTTGCGTGGAGCGGGCGTGGTATCGTTACCCGACGCGACCCCGATCCATTTCACCTTGTGTTGGAGTGCCGGTTTCAGGACTTTCTGGCCATGCTGATTTTCCATTCAAATTTGTGTTTGTTCACGTCTACCAGGTGGCCGAGGCCTTCAAGCAGGACATCGACATGTTTGGGTACGACTTCGACGGCATTGCCGGAGAGGTGAAATTGCCGCCCCGGGCCGCGAGCTGACGCGGGGCGGGAAGCGCTCAGCCGGAGAATACCCCTGGCGGCCAAACTGGAATTGCGAATCAGGCCGATTTCGCCGATAAGACTTCTTTTGGAGTCGCCCCCATGGAACGTTCCCTTTCGATTCACCGAACCCGATCGCTGATGCTGGGAGCCCTGATCGGGCTCCTGGTCTGGCCTGCGAGCATCCTTGCCTCCACCCCCCAAAAGGTGCCCATGGAGCCGGTGTCCGGCCAGGTGATGGTGGACGGCAAGCCGGTGCCGGTGCGCTTTGTGCCCACCCTTACGGTGACCCCGGAGGGCAAGGGGATGCGCGGCACCCTGGTGCTGGACGCGGACATGGGCGCGGTGCAGGAGCGGTTGACCGAATCGCTGGGGGGCACCAAGCAGTATGACGAGTGTGGCCAGCGGGTGTCCCTGAGCGAGATGCGCGTGGTTCCCCTGGACGGGGGCCTCGGCGTGACCGGGGTGATGCAACTGGAGCAGTGGGCATGCCTGTTCGGCAAGGCCCCGCGCCTGCTGCTCAGCGGCACCGTGGACATCGGCGCGGCGGCGACCCCGGTAATCGAGGGCACCGAGCGGGTGCGGCTGGAGGTGCGCATCACCCGCGCCGAGCCACGCGGCAATCTGGGCAAGCTGACGCGCATTTTCAACCTGGAGCAACTGCTGTCCGACCTGATCGAGAAGGAAATCCGCAAGTCGGCCCCGGAGGGGCTGGTGGCGTCGTTGCCCGACAGCCTGAAACGGCACCGGGTGGCCCTGGAACAGGTCGCTTTTACCGACCGGGGCCAAGGACGCCTCGGCCTGCACGCGGAAGGCAGCGTGCACCTGCCGCTGGGATGGGTGCTGGGGGCGCGCCGCTAGGGGGAAGCTTACGGCTTCAGCAGTTTCCGCAGCCGCTCGTGGGGCAGGGCGTATACCGTGTTGCCGTCGCGCCCGGTCATGGTTTTCGCCGCGATCATGGCGTTCAGCACCGCCTCCTCGGTGGCCTGGATGACGGCGGTGAACAGCGGGTCCAGGGCGTCGTTGGGAACGGCGCGCCACCGTTCAACCCCCTTCTTCAGGTCCGGGAGCGCGGTGGAAAAGGCCACGAACAGATCCCCCGACGAGTTGGTGGCCACGCTGCCCAGTTTTCCCAGCGCCAGCGGCACGCGCCGCGCCAGCCGTTGCAACTGGTGCGGGAGCAGTGGAGAATCCGTGGCCACCACGGCGACGATCGAGCCTTCGCGCCGCTGACGGTCGATGCCCCGCGCCGGCATCCGGTCGGTGATCATCCTGCCCACCGGCACCCCGGAAATGATCAGGTCCTCCCGGCGGCCGTAATTGGCCTGCACCAGCACGCCCACCGTGTATCCGGTTCCGTCCGTCACGCGGCTGGCGGTGCCAATCCCGCCCTTGAACCGGTAGGCCACCATGCCGGTGCCGCCCCCCACGTTGCCTTCGGCCACCGGGCCGGAGGCGGCCGCCTGGATGGCCGCCTCCACATGGGCGCTGGTGACGTGAAAGCCGTTGATGTCGTTTAAAAAGCCGTCCCAGGTTTCGGCCACCACCGGCAGGCTGTAGGCCTCGGTGCCGGGAAAGCGCCGCTGGCCCCAGGCGATGAGGGCCTGATGGGCGGTGCCCACCGAGTGGGTGTTGGTGAGCACCACCGGTCCCTCCAGAAAGCCCGATTCCGCAACCCAAACGGTACCGGTCATCTCCCCATTGCCGTTCAGCACATGGGTTGCGGCGGGGTACCGTTCATCGGTGCCGGAGCCGCCCGGAAACACCACGGTTACCCCGGTGCGCGCGGCGTTGGGCCCCGTATCCGCCGATACCACCGTGGCATGCCCAACGGTGACCCCGTTCACATCGGTGATGGCGTTGTAACGACCTGTTTTTCCTTCAAAAATGATGCCCATGTCACGGGCCCGCTCCGGCCCTTCGGCAAATGTAGGAGGAACGGCAAACAAAAGGTTGAGGAAAACACCGAACAGGACGAAAAGAGAGGGTGCCATACCGGATGCCTCCGTGGGGCGAATGTGAAAGGGGTGAATTGAGTGCCCCTGTTATAGCGACCCGGCGGGTTATGGCGCAATGGGGAGGTGGCTGCGGCCATCGATGCCCGCTGACGTGGCGGGCCAATTACAGTGGCCCGGGGATGTCCGTTGCAGGATAACCTCCCGGACCGGGAGGTTGTCATGGAGCCGATCCGCTCACGAATGACATTGGGTCAGGTGATTCGCACCACCTTCGGGATGTTCATCGACCATATGCTGGTGTTGACCGCAGTGGGAACGGTGCCGCTGTTGCCGGCCCTGGGGGTGCTTGTGTGGCTTGGGGTGACCACCATGGCCAACCCGGCATGGGTGGCCGGACTTTCTGAAATTTCCCGGCAGTCGCCGGGCACGCCGCCGGACCTGGGTCCGCTGATGCAGGCCCTGCCCATCGGCTTGCTGGCAGCCGGAGCGCTGCTGATGATTCTTGGCGGCGTGGTCAGCTACGTGGCCACCATTCACGTGGTGTGCGCCGCCTGTGAGGGGCGTCGTCCCTCCTTGGGGGATGCCCTGGCCGCGGGCATTGGCGCCCCGGCACTCAAGATGTTTCCCACCGGCCTGCTGGCCGCGGTGGCGATTGGGGTGACCATGCTGCCGGGCCAACTGGCGATCCGGATGCAACTTGGCGGCGGGGTGACGTTTGCCTGCGCCCTGGCAACCTGGGTGCTGGGCATGATGCTGATGATGAATCTGCTGTTCGCACCCGTCGTGGTGGTGGCGGAAGGCAAGTGGGCACTCCGCGCCCTGCGGCGCAGTGTGGAACTGGCCTGGGGGCGGTGCTGGCGGAATTTCGGGGTCTATCTGGTGATGGCGTTGCTGATGATGGCGATGGTCCTGGCCATGACCGTCGGCATGCTGTTCCTGCCCTCCGGGCTGGTGCCGGATGTGGTCAAGGGGCTGGTGCCCATGGCCCTGCAACTGGGCATGATGCCCGTGTACATGGTGCTGATCGTGGTGCTGTATTACGACATGCGCGCCCGTAACGGCGAGTCGTTCGCGCCCTTGCCGCCGAGCAAGCCGTTTCCCGATCCCCCCAAGCTGCAACAGGACGGCCATTCCTTTGGCGCGCTGCCGCCCAAAAGCCGCATGCGCGTGGCGAGCCGGAGCGGCGGCACCCGGCAGATGTAGCGGCTCCATTCCCCCGGCGGGTTTAACCGAAAACGGGGGGGTTGCACTCGCGCCGCCGGACGCTACTCCTCCTTGAGCAGGGCCGCGGCGGCCTCGTGGTCCACGTGGCGGATGTCGTGGGCACGGATGATGTAGATCACCATCTCGCACAGGTTGGTGGCGTGATCGCCGATCCGTTCCAGGTTCTTGGCGATGTTGCTCAGAATGATGTACGCGCTGATCCGGCGCGGATTTTCGATCATGTAGGTGAGCAGTTCCCGGTAGGTGGCGTGGTACATCTCGTCCACCGCGTTGTCCTTTTCGATCACCTCCATGGCCAGATCGATGTCGCCGCGGGAGAGGGCATCCAGCGCCCGGGACACCTGCTGCTTGACCAGATCACTCATGGCCGACAGGCTGGACTTGGGGCCGTCGGGCATTTCCCCCAGACGCAGGGAACCCTCGGCGATGCCCGCCGCCAGATCGCCCATGCGTTCCAGGTCGGTGACCACCTTGATGGCCGAAATGATGAACCGCAGGTCCCCCGCCGCCGGCTGACGGCGCACCAGAATGGAGCGGGTCATGTCGTCGCACTGCACTTCCAGCGCGTTGATGGCCTTGTCGCGGTCGATGGTCAGCTCGGCCATCTCGTTGTCCGTGTTCAACAGGGCCATCATGGCGCTGTCGATGGCTTTTTCCACCAGCCCGCCCAGGGACAGGACGCGGCTTTTCAGGTCGGACATCTCCTCGTCGAATTTGCGGCTGGTATGGGCCTGATTGGGTGCCATGGGGATCCTTGTGGTCCGGTCAGCCGAAGCGACCGGTGATGTAATCTTCCGTCTGCTGTTTACGGGGGTTGGTGAAAATGGTGTCGGTATCGCCGAACTCCACCAGCTTGCCGATGTAAAAGAAGGCCGTATAGTCCGACACGCGGGCCGCCTGCTGCATGTTGTGGGTCACGATCACCACCGTGTAGCGGCCCCGGAACTCCTCGATCAGTTCCTCGATCTTGCCGGTGGCGATGGGGTCCAGCGCGGAGCACGGCTCGTCCATCAGGATCACCTCCGGCTCCACCGCAATGGCGCGGGCAATGCACAAACGCTGCTGCTGCCCGCCGGACAGGTCGGTGCCCGGCTTGTGCAGATCATCCTGCACCTGATCCCACAGGGCGGCGTCCTTGAGGGCCTGCTCCACCCGGCCTTCCAGTTCGCTTTTGGGCATGTTGCCGCGCAGGCGCAGGCCATAGGCCACGTTGTCGAACACGCTCATGGGGAACGGGGTCGGTTTCTGAAAAATCATGCCGATGCGGTGGCGCAATTCCAGCGACGAGATTTCCGGTGAGAGGATGTTCACGCCATCCATCAGAATTTCGCCTTCCGCGCGTTGCCCCTTGTACAGGTCATACATGCGGTTGTAGGTGCGGATGTGGGTGGACTTGCCGCAACCGGACGGGCCGATGAAGGCGGTTACCTTGCCCTCGGCGATGTCCAGGGTGTTGTCCATCAACGCCTGCTTTTCGCCATAGAAGAAATTGAGGCCGCGTACCGATACCTTGGCCTTTTCCACCTTGCGGCCGCCTCTGCGCGAGGCCTCCAGGTGTGGCTTGCGCGGCGGCCGGACGGCATCCCGTGGCGGGGTCTCGCTGACGGCGTCCGCTTCGGGGGGGGTGGGGTCGGTATGTTTGGGTTTGGTCACCAGATTGCTCGTCATCGCATCCGCTTCATCAGAATGATACGGGAAAACACGGTAAGTGCCAGCACGGAGGAGGTAATCAGAAACGCCGCTCCCCAGGCCATGGTCTGCCAGTCCTCGTAGGGGCTCATGGCATAGTTGAACAGGGTCACGGTCAGGTTGGCAATGGGCTCGTTCAGGCTCTCCAGCCAGTAGGGGCTGTTGAGGGAGGTGAACAGAAGGGGCGCGGTTTCGCCGGACACCCGCGCCACCGCCAGCAGGATGCCGGTGGTCATGCCGGTGGCGGCGGCCCGGTAGATGACGCCGAGCATCATCTTCCAGTAGGGGGCGCCCAGGGCCAGGGTGGCCTCGCGCATCTCGATGGGCACCAGCCGCAGCATCTCCTCGGTGGTGCGGGTGACCACCGGGATCATGATGATGGCCAGCGCCACCGCACCGGCCCAGCCGGAGAAGTTGCCCATGGGAATCACGATGACCAGATAGGCGAACACGCCGATCACGATGGACGGGGCGCTCACCAGGATGTCGGACACGTAGCGCACTGCCGCGCCCAGCTTTTCGGTTTTTCCGAATTCGGCCAGATAGGTGCCCGCCAGCACACCGAACGGCACCGCGATGAGCGCCGCCGCCACGGTCAGGATCAGGGTGCCCACAATGGCGTTGGCCAGACCGCCGCCTTCCTCGCCGGGAGGGGCGGGCAGCTTGGTGAAGAAATCCCAGTTGATGGCGGACAGCCCCTTGAGGGCCACGTCACCCAGAATCCACACCAGCATGGTCAATCCCGCCAAGGCGGCGCCGGTGGAGACACCCATGACCAGCTTGTTGATCAGCACCCGGCGGCGGGTATCGATGTGGACGGCCATCGTGCTACCCCTTGCTGCCCGGCGCGCTCATGCGCTTCAGGTAAAGCTGGGCGAACCCCAGAATCAGAAACGTGATCAGAAACAGCACCAGCCCCAGGGCCACCAGGGAAGACAGGTACAGGTCGCCGTCGGCCTCGGTGAACTCGTTGGCCAGGGTGCTGGCGATGGAGTTGCCGGGGGCGAACAGGGACCAGTTGAGCCGGTGGGCGTTGCCGATCACGAAGGTGACCGCCATGGTCTCCCCCAGCGCCCGGCCCAGCCCCAGGAACACGGCGCCGTAGATGCCCTTGCGGCCGTAGGGAATCATGATGTCCTTGACCACCTCCCAGGTGGTGGCCCCCATGCCGTAGGCCGATTCCTTGAGCTGGGCGGGCACCATGCGGAATACGTCGCGGGTGACCGAGGCGATGAACGGGATGATCATCAGCGCCAGCACCAGCCCGGCGGTGAGCATGCCGATGCCCATCTGGGGGCCGGAGAAGAACGGGGTCCAGCCGAACAGGCCGCCCAGGGCCGGTTGCAGATAGGCGCTCATGAGCGGCGCCAGCACGAACAGTCCCCACATGCCGTAGACGATGCTGGGAATGGCGGCCAGCAGTTCGATGGCCACGCCGAACGGGGTGCGGATTTTCTCCGGGGCCAGTTCCGCCAGGAACAGGGCGATGCCGATGCTTACCGGCACCGCCACGAGCAGGGCGATGACGGTGGACACCAGGGTGCCGGTGATGGCCACCAGGGCGCCGAATTTTTCGGTCACCGGGTTCCACTTGGCGCTGGTCAGAAAGCCGGGGCCGAACGCCTCGATGGCCAGCGCCGACTCCCGCCACAGCACGAAGAACATGGCCCCCAGCAGCAGCAGGATACCCACCGCGAAACCGGTGGTGATGGCCTTGAACGCAACGTCCCCGAAGGCACGGCGCGGGGCCGTGGCTTCGGGGATCTGCGATTCGCTGGTAGCGGTTCGGGACACGGACTAGTTGGCCGGCCAGATGGTTTCGCCGCCCGCGCCCTTGATCTCGTCGGCCCAGGTCTGGCGCACCAGCGTGACCACCGAGGCGGGCATGGGCACATAGTCCAGGTCCATCGCCGCCTGATTGCCGTTGACGTAGGACCAGTTCAGGAACTTGAGCACTTCGGCGGCCTGCGCCGGGCCCCGCTGTTTCTTGTGCATCAGGATGAACGAGGCGCCGGTGATGGGCCAGGCGTTCTTGCCCGGCTGATCGGTGAGCACCACGTAGTAGCCCGGCGTCCCCTTCCAGTCGGCGCCTTCGGCGGCGGCCTGGAAGTTGGCGGCAGTGGGGGCCACGAAGGTGCCGTCATGGTTCTGCATGGTCACCACGGTCATGTGGTTCTGCTTGGCGTAGGCGTATTCCACGTATCCGATGGAGCCATTCACCTTCGACACGAAGGCGGCCACGCCCTCATTGCCCTTGCCGCCCATGCCCGCGGGCCACTGCACGGCCTTGGCGTTGCCGATCTCGTCCGCCCATGCCGGGCTCACCTTGGTCAGGTAGTTGGTAAAGATCCAGGTGGTGCCGGAGCCGTCGGCCCGGTGCACCACCGCGATTTCGGCGGCGGGCAGGGTCAGGCCCGGATTGATTTTGGCGATGGCCGGGTCGTTCCAGCGCTTGATCTTGCCCAGATAGATGTCGGCCAGCACCGGGCCGGTCAGGCGCAGCTTGCCGGACGGAATGCCGAGCAGGTTCACCACCGGCACCACGCCGCCCATGATCATCGGGAACTGCACCAGCCCGGCTTGCTGCAGGTCCTTGGCCTTCAGCGGCGCGTCGGAGGCGCCGAAGTCCACGGTGTTGGCCTTGATCTGCTTTACGCCGCCGCCGGAGCCGATGGACTGGTAGTTCAGTTTCACCCCGGTGGCCTGGTTGTAGGCGTGGGCCCACTTGGAGTAGATCGGGTACGGGAAGGTGGCCCCGGCCCCGGTGATGGTGGTGCCCGCGTATGCCACACCGGCCAAGGCCAGTGCGCCGGTGGTCAATAGGGTCAGAACAGTCTGCTTGCGCATGGTGGTTCCTCTTTCAAAAGTCAGGTTAGGAGGAAGGGTAGGGGCGGAATGTTAGGATTGTGTGAATTCCGCCCCCACCCCGTATTTTTCGTTAAAACTTGAACTGGGCGTTGATGCCGTACACCGCGTTGGTGTCCACGCCGTTGTCCATGATCTGCATGTTGGGGGCCAGGGTGACGCCCTTGGCCGCCTCGAAGCTCACACCCGCGATGGTCAGGGTCTCGTCCACGCCGGTGTCCTTCTTGTCGACGGAATCGAAGCGGGCGAAGGCGCTGGCGTGGTTGCCGAACGGCAGTTTGACGGAACCCTGCACGTTGTAGCCGGTGCCCTTGGCGAAGTCCTTGGCGCCCGCGCCATCGTCCGCATCCACCAGGTACTGACCGCCCACGCGGAAGGTGTCGTTCTCGAAGAACGCGAACACCAGGCGCCGGGTCGGGTCGTAGTTGGAGGCGCCGCCGCGGTTGCCCTCGTCGTGGGTGACCACGCCGGCGTGGATGCCGTTGATGTTGGCCTGCACCCGCGCCGCAAAGGCGTAGCCGTGGCCGTCCACCGTGTGCTGGTAGCCCTCGCCGTTGAGCACCGAGAAGTAGTACTCCACCTTCTTGTCCGCCGCCGTGCCCAGCAGGCTGACGCCGCTGTCGGAGGAGGTTTGCAGGCCCCACTCGTCGGTATAGGCCTTGGCCACGAAGCGGTAGCCCCAGAAATCGTTGTTGTCGTAGTCCACAAACGGGGTGTGGTGCTGACCGACCTTCAGCTTGGCGCTGAACGGAAAGGTGTGCTGCCAGTAGGCGTATTTAACGAAAATCTTGCCGTCGTTCTTGGTGACGGCCTTGCCGGTGGTGTCCGGAATACCGGAGACGGTGACGAAGGTCCCGGTGGAATCGGCCTCGCCCTTCTGATCCAGGGTCACGCGCACCATGTCGGTGTCGCTGATGTGCTTGCGGACTTCCACATAGTTACGGCCCAGATGGAAGCCGCCGCCGTTGGGGTCGCCTTCGAAAGTCTGCCAGTTGGCAAACAGCTTGGCCTTGATCTCCAGGGTGTCGTCCACCTTGTAGGCATGGGCCGTGGTGGCCACGCAAAAGCTGGCCACGGTGGCCGCGATGGTCACGAGTTGCTTGCAGTTCATTGGATTCGATCTCCTGTCCACTTGTATTTTTGTCTGACACTTGCGGGAGGTGTACGGCACCGCCCGCGCAAAACCTTCAACTGAATGCGGGGAAGGATAGGAGGCCGATATGCGGGCACTGTGAGGGGTGTGTGAGAATCCGGTTAGAAAACCCGGACACAAAAAAGGGGCCGGGCACGAAGCGCGGCCCCTTGCGGGGGGGAGTGTGGGATGGAGGCTATGCGGTTCGCCACAGGTCGCGCCCCTCTTCTTCGGTGAGGACCCGTCCCGCGTGGGACGGGCACAGGGTGATCCGGTAGGGATCATCTGGGAGCGCCACGCTGCCTGCCGTAGCGGCGGGCTTCCGGGTGCCGGTTCCCCGACCGAACAGGGCGCACAGGCCCCAGAATGTCCGAGGTTCTTTCATTGATGCCATATATTTCCTTTCCAACTGAAGAATGCGGATGGAGGATGGCCCGCACCGTTGCGGGGTCCGTTGCTCCGCTGTTGTCCCCATTATCGTCGTGGGATGTGAGGATTGCGTGGGGAAATGGTCAGGGTTTGGTTAATTAACGGTGGATCCGCAAAAGAGCGAACCGCCCCACGCTCCACCATGCTGGCGGGGCGGGGGCGGTCCGTCACTGTGCGGTGCGGAAGGTGTGGGCTTAGAGGGTGGCCATCACCCCTTCGTTGACCTTGGCGACCATCTTCTTTCCGGCCAGCACCTCCACCAGCTTCATGGCGAACTCCATGGCCGTGCCGGGGGAGCGGCTGGTAATGAAATGGCCGTCCACCACCACCCGGTCCTCGGAGTATTCGCCGGTTTTGGCGCGCACTTCGTCGGCGGTGGAAGGGTGGCTGGTGGCCTTCTTGCCTTCCAGAAAACCCATTTCCGCATAGATGGTCGGCGCGGCGCAGATGGCGGTGACGTATCCCTTGCGCTCATGCACCCGTTTGACGATGTCGTGAATGCGCTTGTCGAGGCGCAGGTTCATGGTCCCCGGCAGCCCGCCGGGCAGCACCACCATGTCGAAATCGTCCTCCAGGATGCGGTGCACGCCGGTATCCGGCACCACCGTGATGCCCCGCGACCCCTTGATCGGGCCGTCGGTAAGCCCGGCGGAGACCACTTCGATCCCCGCGCGGCGCAGGATGTCGATCACCGTGACCGCCTCGATCTCCTCGAATCCTTCCGCGAGCGGAACCAATACCCGTGCCATGACCTAGCCTCCAATTCATCAGCCATCCGATGCCATGCCCCACCCGCCGCGCACCGGAGCGGTGTACCCATACCTCTATTGTAGAGCCTTCGGGCATCACCTGCCGAACGGGAGGGCTGTGATACCATTCGCCAGAATTCCAACCCTCCGCATGGGAGAGCCGGGCGCATGAGCAACGCCGATATTCTGGTCCTTTTCGATTTCAATGGCGTGATTGCCGACGACGAGCCGGTGCATCAGATGCTGCTGCAAAAGGTGCTGGCCGAGGAGGGGATTACCGTTACCGACCAGCAGTATCACGACGTCTATCTGGGCTTCGATGACAAGGGCTGTTTTGAATACGCCTACCGGGAAAACGGACGTCCCCTGGACGAGGCCGACCTGATCGACCTGATCCGGCGCAAGAGCCACGATTACGACCACCACATCGCCGAGCACCTGGTGCTGTTCCCCGGCGCGGTGGAATGTGTGCGGGCGCAGGGGGAGGCGTTTCCGGTGGGGGTGGTGTCCGGTGCCCTGTTCGGCGAGATTGCCCGGATCTGCGAGATCGCGGGCATCAACGACACCTTCCGGCTGGTGGTGGCGGCGGAGGAAACGGTGCACTGCAAGCCGCACCCGGAGGGGTATCTGAAGGCGCTGGCCCTGCATAACCTGGAGTTGGCCGCCGCTGGCCGCCGCATCGGTCCGGAGCGGTGCGTGGTGATCGAGGATTCCATCGCCGGGGTGCTGGCCGCCAAGGCGGCGGGCATGCGCTGCGTGGCAATCACCCACTCCTACAAGGCGGATGAGTTGAAGGACGCCAACCCGGACCGGGTGATCGACCACATGGAGCAGTTCACGCCCCAGTTGGTACGGGAACTGGTGGCGTAGCCCGCCCGGTTATCGAAACCGGGCAAATTCCTCATGATGCTCCACCGCGCCAGTGTTGCTGGGGTGGTTTTCGAAGGCCTGGCGGATAATCTCTTCAACCCGCGAATAATCGCGGGGCTCTTCCGGACGGATGGTCAGGCCTTCCACGGCCTCACTCACCCATCCGGTACGCCGCCTGCCGTAGCCAGTGGTCGGCCAGCACCAGCGCCAGCATGGACTCCACAATTGGCACCGCGCGTGGCAGCACGCACGGATCGTGCCGCCCCTTGGCCTTGAGGGTCACCGCGTTGCCCTGGTCGTCCACCGACTCCTGGGGGTGGGCGATGGTGGCGGTGGGCTTGAAGGCGCACGACACCCGCACCGGCTCTCCATCGGAGATACCGCCCAGAATGCCGCCCGCGTGGTTGGTTCGGGTGCGCACCCGGTCGCCTTCCATGTAGAAGGCGTCGTTGTGTTCCTTGCCGGTGAGGGCGATGGACGAAAATCCATCGCCGATCTCCACCCCCTTGCAGGCGGGGATGCTCATCATCGCCTTGGCGATGTCGGCGTCCAGCTTGTCGAACACCGGATCACCGAGCCCCGGCGGCACGTTTTCGGCCACGCAGCGGACGATGCCGCCTACCGAGTCTCCCTCGTTGCGGGCCTGATCGATGCGTTCGATCATGCGTTCGGCGGTTGCCGGATCGGGGCAGCGCACCATGTTGGCCTCCACCGCTTCGGGGGTGACCCCCTCCCAGCCGGTTTCGGCGGCGATGGTGTGCACCTGCTGTACCCAGCCAACGATACGGGTGCCGAATTTTTCCGCCAGAATCTTTTTGGCCACGGCCCCCGCCGCCACCCGGCCGATGGCCTCGCGCGCGCTGGCCCGGCCTCCCCCCTGCCAGGTGCGGTAGCCGTACTTGGCCTGATAGGTGTAATCCGCGTGGCCGGGGCGGTAGATGTGCTTGAAATCCTCATAGGCGGAGGAGCGCTGGTCCTGGTTGCGGACCAGGATGGCGATGGAGGTGCCCAGGGTACGCCCCTCGAACACGCCGGACAGGATCTCGCACCGGTCGGCCTCGTCGCGAGGGGTGGTCACCCGGCTCTGTCCGGGGCGGCGGCGGTCCAGATCGGGCTGGATGTCCGCCTCGCTCAGTTCCATGCCCGCCGGGCAGCCGTCGATGGTAACCCCCACACCGCCGCCGTGGGATTCACCCCACGTGGCAATGCGGAACTGCTGGCCGAATGAACTGCCCATAAGTTGAAGGGATCTCCGAGCGCTAGGGAAGGGTGTTGGCGAGTGCCCGGATCAACCGCTGGTGCAATACCGGCTGGGCCTCCTCGGGGGACAGGTTCATGCGGCTGGTGAATACCACCAGACGATTCTGATGATACAGAAAATCCTCGGTGGTTTCATATACCTGGGTTTCACCGCTGCCTCCGCTCCCGCGTCCCGATTCAATCCCGCCGGACCTGAAGGTGCCCGAGTGGCGCACGGAAGTGTCTTCCCCGGTGGTGCGGGTGGTGTGCACCCCGCCCTCGACCCGCTCGCCAACCCGGACGTCCATCACCACATCGTATTCCCGGATCTTGTTGCGCTGGGCGGCCACGTCGAACAGCATGCTGGCGGCGACGGCACCGACCATGGCGCCGCTGCCGGTGCGATGGGACTGGTGGCCGATCACGCCTCCCGCGATGGCGCCGCCGACACCCGCGGCCATCGAGGCGCGGCCACCGTCGGCGGTGGCGTTCTCACCGTAATAGCGCAGGTCCAGGTTCATCACGTATTGGGCATCGTCCAGGTTGCCGGTAACCCGGTAGCCACGCTCCAGCAGCGCATCGCGCAGGTCATTGGTGATTTCGATCCCGGTGCCGGAACTGTCGCGCACGCGCAACATCACCACCATCTGCTTCTCCCCCACCAACCTCAGGTTGGGCTGCGGGTTGAGCCATTTCGTTTCCTGCTTGAGGCGCAACTTGTCCGGGTCCACCGCACCCACGGTGCCAATATAGGCGGTATCGACCGCGGCGCAACCAGCGATCAGCAGAACCAGTGCGGCGCCGGTCAGGGCGCGGGAATGAACGGGAAAAGAATGGATGTGCATGGCGGCCTCCTTTCAGGCGGCACGCGGAATGCCAGCCTGTCGGCGCCCCCTGTTGCCCGCGGGTCCGGCCGTTCCGCTCCATGGTTCAATTGTACGTCAATCCTGGGGTGTACAACACCACACCGTGTGCCCGGCCGGCGGTCGGCAGGTATAATGAGTGGAACGTTTTAACCCGGCATACAAGGAGCAGCCATATGGGAATTGCACGCTTTTCAATGGTCGCGGCGATCGCCGTGGGATTGGCCGTCAGCACGCCGGCACTGGCCTGCGGGCCGGACGAAATGATGACCCACATGGGCGTGGTGGCGGCGGTGGACGCCAGCGCGGGCACCCTCACCCTGGTGGATGCCCAGACCGGCAGGCATCTGGTGTTTCAGATCACCGCCGAGCAGGCAAAATCGGTGCATCCGAATGCCCGGGTAAGCATCCAGTATGCCGAACTGGACGGCAAGCTGATCGCCGAAACCATTTCAGCCTGACCGCTGCCGGGCGCGGGGCCGTATTCGCTGCCAGGTGGGGGGCGGTAAACCCGCACGGATTGACGGGTGCCGCGGGAATCCCCGCGTTTGCCGCCGGGTGGAGGCCTAATGCTCGCCGGTGCCGGTTACCCTTTATTTCGCTCCGGGGCGTGCCCGGTGCGGACGGCCAGGCGGCGTTCGGCCACGCGTTGGACCTCGGCCAGGGTGGTGAGTCCCTGGACGGCTTTTTCATAACCGTCCATGCGCAGGTCGCGCATGCCGGAGGCCATGGCCGCCTGATAGATATCGGCGGCGCTGGCGCGGGCCATCACCAGTTCACCCACCTCCTGATTCATGTTCAGGAATTCCACCAGCGGCAACTGGCCGGAGTAGCCGGTTCCGTAGCACCGGTTGCACCCCTCCACGGTGACGAAATTGCCTTCGTGAGGCTCCCGGCTGAAGGATTCGAATTCCTCCACCGCGGGCGTGTAGGGGCGCATGCAGTGTTTGCACGGGCGGCGCACCAGCCGCTGGGCCACCACCGCGATCAGGGTGGACGGCAGCAGATAGGGGGCGACCCCCATGTCGATCAGGCGCGGCAGCGCCGATGATGCGTCGTTGGTGTGCAGGGTGGACAGCACCAGATGGCCGGTCATGCTGGCGCGAATGGCCAGGTCCGACGTTTCGGGGTCGCGCATTTCGCCCACCAGAATCACGTCCGGGTCCTGACGCAGCAGGGCGCGCAGCCCGGTGGCGAAGGTGTAGCCCGCCTTGGCGTTCACCTGGGTCTGGCGGATTACGCTCATGCGATACTCCACCGGATCTTCCAGCGTCATCACGTTGCGCTCCAGGGCGTTGATTTCCATCAGGCCGGAGTACAGGGTGGTGGTCTTGCCGGAGCCGGTGGGGCCGGTCATCAGAATCAGGCCGTGGGGGCGGGACACCGCCTCGCGGAACATCTGGCGGTGGGCCGGGGTGAGGCCCAGTTCCTCCAGCCGCACCGCCACCTTGGCACGGTCCAGCAGGCGCAGCACGATGTTTTCCCCGGCCAGGGCCGGCACCGTGGAGATGCGCAGGTCGATGCAGCGTCCCTCGATCTGCTGCTCGATACGGCCGTCCTGGGGGATGCGTTTTTCCGAGATATCCAGCCGCGCCATCACCTTCAGACGGCTTTCCACGGCGGCCTGCACCTCCTTCGGGATGGTGTCGCCTTCGCGCATCACGCCGTCCACCCGGTAGCGGATGTGCACCACCGCTTCCTCGGGCTGAATGTGGATGTCGGTGGCGCCCATCAGCACCCCGCGGGTGATGATTTCGTTGACCAGGGTAATGATGGCCGTCTGGTCGCCTTCGGCCAGATCGCTGATGGAGCGGGCGGCGTTTTTCACCGCGCCCTCGAAACGGCTGCTGCGCGCCTCGGCGGAATCGAACAGGCGGCGCACCAGGTCCAGGAATGCGGAGCGGGGGCAGCCCACCACCACCACGTCCCGGTTGGTCACCCGCGCCACGTCGTCGATGGCCTCCACGTCGAAGGTGTCCACCATGGCCACGCGGATGCTTTCGTTGTCGGTCCACAGGGGCAGCACATGGCGCTTGCGGATGAAGGTTTCCGGGAGCAGTTGCAGCACCTCGCGCGGCACTTCGATGTCGGTCAGGTCGTCGTAGGAGTCACCGGCCTGCATGGTGACCATGGAGGCGATGGCCGACTCGGAGGTGAAGTTGTTGGCGATGAGGATTTCCCCCAGCAGGCGTCCGGTGCGGGACTGCTCCTGAAGGGCGAAGCGCAGTTGCTGGGCGGTGATCTGGCCGGATTCGACCAGCCGTTCACCCAATGGCTTGCGGCGCTTGTTTCCGCCGGAACGTACGATCATGGTGAGGGTCCCGTCTCCAGTTGGATGGCCGGATCCGCTCCCGGTCCGGCCGGTAAAACCGATGTGCCGCCTTCCCCGCCGGAAGGGTGGCATGCAAATTCATTCCTCTTGTCGGACCTTCTGTCGATACCCTTGAATTTACTGGCCTTTATGGGGCGGTTTTGGATTACTCCGAAGGAGAATCGGAAAGCAGCGACAGATCGATATGCGGCTTGTTCCCGTCCTTCAGCAGTTCGGAAAAGGACTCGGCGGGGATCGGCGGACTTACCAGATAGCCCTGAATCTGGTCGCACCCCTGATCGCGCACGAAGCGCAACTGGTCGGCAGTTTCCACCCCTTCGGCAATCACCGTCATGCCCAGGCTGTGGCCCATGGAGATGATGGTGCGGGTGATGGTGGCGCTGTCGGCGCTGGTGGTCACGTCGGTGATGAAGGAGCGGTCCACCTTCAGGGCGTCGATGGGAAAGCGTTGCAGATAGGCCAGGGATGAATAGCCGGTGCCGAAGTCGTCCACGCTGAGGGAGATGTTCAGAGCCTTCAGGTCGCGCAGGGTGCGTTCTGTCTCCTCGGCGTTGTGCATGAAGGTGCTCTCGGTGATCTCCAGCTCCAGCCAGCGCGGGTCCATGCCGGATTCCGCCAGCAGGCCTCCCAGACGCTCGGCCAGATCGTCCTGCCAGAACTGGCGGGCCGACAGGTTGACCGACACCTGCACCGGGTGCAGCCCCTGCTTCTGCCAGGCCACGTTCTGGCGGCAGGCTTCGGACAGCACCCATTCACCGATGTTCACGATCAGCCCGGTTTCCTCCGCCAGGGGGATGAATTCGGCGGGCGAGACCATGCCCAGTTCCGGGTGCTGCCAGCGGATCAGCGCCTCCATGGCGATCATCCGGCCGGTGCGGATATCGATCTTGGGCTGGTAGTAGAGCACCAGCTCGTCGTTGTCCATGGCCTTTTGCAGCTTGCCCTCCAGCGCCACCCGGCGCATGGCGTCGGAGTTCATGGTGCTGGTATAGAAGCGGTAGTTGTTTTTGCCCTGGACCTTGGCGTCCTTGAGGGCGGCGGCGGCGTTCTTGAGCAGGCCGTCCACCGAGGTGCCGTCCACCGGATAGAGGGCCGCGCCGATGCTGCTGGTGATGTATACCTCGTGATCGTCCACCTGGAACGGGTCGGTCAGTTCATCGAGCACCATCTGGGCGGTGCGGGCCACTTCGCTGGCCTCCTCGATGTGGGTGAACACCACGCAGAATTCGTCGCCCCCCAGGCGCGCCACCATGGGCGGCTGGCCGGAGCGGGAGCGGCCCGCGAAGCGTTCCACCGATTCGCGCAGGCGCAAGGATGCTTCGCGCAGCAGTTCGTCGCCCACATCGTGGCCGAAGGCATGGTTGATCCGCTCGAAGCGGTCCAGGCCGATGGTCAGGATGGCGGCCATGTGCCGTCCACGCTGCGCCCCCTGAATGGTGCGCGCGATCTGTTCGGTCAGCATGTGCCGGTTGGGGAGGGAGGTGAGGCCGTCGTAGCGGGTCAGAAACTGGATGCGGTCTTCGGTTTCGCGCTGGGTGGTGATGTCCTGGATGGTGCCGCTCAGGCGCACCAGGTTGCCCTGCTCGTCGAACTCCGGTTCCGCTTCCTGATGGATGAACAGTTCCGCGCCGTCGGCGGTGTTCAGCCGGTATTCCACCGAGAACGGGGACCGGGAACGGATGCCCGCGTGGATGGCGTCCAGGGTGCGCCCCGCGTCGTCCGGATGCAGCAGGCGCACAAAACCGAGAAAGGTGCCGTCGAACGTTTCCCCGCAGTCCAGCGGGGCGGAATTGGGGTCCGATGTGAGGGTCAGCCGGTCGGGTGCGATGTCCCACTCCCAACTGCCCAGGCGGGCGA
This sequence comes from Nitrospirota bacterium, assembly GCA_029881725.1. Lineage (GTDB taxonomy): Bacteria > Nitrospirota > JACRHL01 > JACRHL01 > JACRHL01 > JAOUMB01. The sequence goes on along the minus strand of JAOUMB010000001.1, from coordinate 35,253 downwards.
TGCGCTGGGCCTTGGCCAGGCGTTTTTCGCTTTCGCGCAGTTTGTCGGCCACCTGCTTCTGGCGGGCCATGTAGCGCAGGCGCTGGGCCAGCACCGGCCACTGGATCGGCTTGGTGGCAAAATCGGTGGCGCCCGCTTCATAGGCGCGTTCAATGGATGAAAGATCGTCCAGGGCAGTGACCATGACGATGGGGGTGTTGCCGCCCTCGGGCAGACCGCGCATGGCCTTGCAGGTGGCAAAGCCGTCCCAGCCGGGCATCATCACGTCGAGCAGGACGATATCGGGCACGAATTCGGCGAACACCAGGGCGCCCTGCTGGCCGTTGCCGGCGGAGGCGACCGCAAACCCGGACAGCTCCAGCGAGCGCACCGCCAGTTCGCGCATGGCCCGGTCATCGTCCACCACCAGCACGCGCACGGCATTTCCCTTGGGGGCGTTGCCGTTGCTCGGGGGCGGGGTGGGCTTGCCCTTCCCCTTGCGCCGGAACCCCTTGCTGCCCGTCGGGGTACCGGCGGGGGTAGAGGGGGCCGCAGTGGTGCTGGCGTGTTTGTCCGAAATGACCGATCTCCCTCGCCTTGCGGTGAGTTGGGACCCCATTCTGGGGCACGAAACAGACTTCCCCCCTTATCGGTGCACGGGGGACGGGTGTTGAGTGAATTCGACCTTCGGGACGCGAAATATCTGGAAAATCTATGGGCACTCTATGGCGGATTCCGTCGCCAGACGACGGCCAGTAGCGGTCCGCTGATGTTGTGCCAGATGCTGAACAATGCCCCCGGAATTGCCGCCAGCGGCCCGAAGTGGACCACTGCCAGCGCCACCGCCAGCCCGGAGTTCTGCATGCCCACTTCCAGCGCCACGGTGCGCCGGGCGCGCTCCGGCAGCCCGGCGGCGCGGGCCCCGGCGTAGCCCAGTGCCAGCCCCGTTGCGTTGACCAGCACCACCGCCAGCAGCACCAGCGGAGCCACCCCCAGCCGGTCGTGATTGAGGGCGGTGATGACGCCGACAATCCACACAATGGCGGCCATGGACAGCAGCGGCAGGAGGCGTTCCGGCAGCCAGGGGGCGGGAGTCCACCAGCGCCGGAGCAACACCCCGGCGGCCACCGGCGCCAGCACGATTTTGGCCACGGTAAGCGCCAGCAGCAGCGGATCGATGTCGATCCAGGTGGCGGCCAGCACCCCCACCCACAGGGGGGTGAGCAACGGCGCCAGCAGGGTGGAGGCGGTGGTCATGGTTACCGACAGGGCCACGTCGCCCCGGGCCAGAAAGGCCACCACGTTGGACGCGGTGCCGCCGGGCGCGGCCCCCACCAGCAGCAGGCCCACCGCCAGTTCCGGCGGCAGGCCCAGGGTCCGCGCCACCCCCCAGGCGGCCAGCGGCATGACCAGAAATTGCAGGCCGATCCCGGTCAGTACCGCCCTTCCCGCATGGCGCAGGGCGGCCACGTCCGACGGGCGCAGGGTGAGGCCCATGCCAAGCATCACCACCGCCAGCGCCTCCGGAATCCACCCCTTGCCGGGGGCGGCGGCCTCGGGCCACGCATACCCCCACGCGGCGCCCAGCACCACCCAGATAACAAATCCGTCCTGGGCGTATCCGGCCCAGCGGGCGAGGCGGTGCGCTCCGGTCATTTCCGGCGCGCCAGGGTGAGGCCGTCGGCGATGGGCACCAGCGAGATGTCCACCCGCTCATCCGTGTGCAGCGCCTTGTTGAATGCGCGGATGGCGCGGGTGGACGGGTCGTCGTGGGCGGGGTCGGCCACCCGGCCGGACCACAGCACGTTGTCGATGCAGATCAGCCCGCCGGGACGCACCAGGGTCAGGCACCGCTCGAAATATCCCGGGTAGTTGACCTTGTCCGCGTCGATGAAGGCGAAGTCGAAGCGGTCCGGGGCCCCTGCGGCCAGCAGCCGGTCCAGTTCGGCGGTGGCGTCGCCCACATGCAGGTCGATTTTGTCCGCCACCCCCAGTTCCCGCCAGTGGCGAAGGGCCGTAGCCGAGGTTTCGGGGTCCGCGTCGATGGCCGTCAGCCGCCCCTCCGGAGGCAGGGCCAGGGCCACGCAGGCGGCGGAGTAGCCGGTGTACACGCCGATTTCCAACGCGTTCACGGCGCCGGTCAGGCGCACCAGCATGGCCATGAACTGGCCCTGTTCCGGGGCGGTCTGCATGCGGGCGTCGGGCCGGGTGGCGGTTTCGGCACGCAGGGATTGCAGCCCCTCCGGCTCCCGCAGGGAGTTGTCGAGCAGGTAGCGATACAACGGGCCTGGCAGGCCGATGGTCTTGCGTGACATGGGTGCGGATCTCCTGAAGGGGGAGGTGCAAGGGTAACGGGTTGCCCGGCGATGCCGCCAGTACCGGTCCGCCGGGGGGCAAAAAAGCGACTGGAAGGCGTGCGGCGCTTTATCCGGAGCGCGGGGTAGGGTACCCTCCCTTGCGGGAACCCCGACGCACGCGGTCCGTGCCGGAGGGAATATGGAGAGGGAAGGGACGTCATGACACGGAGGTTATGCGCCGCGCTGGCGCTTGCCTGTGGCCTGTGGGCGGCGGCATGCAGCCAGGCGCCGGTGGCGGAGGAGCACGCCTCCGGCGGCGCGGGCGCCCCGGCGCACGATGGGAAACTGGTGCTGACCGGATCCGGCGCGGTGGCGCCGCTGGCGGCGGAGATTGCCCATCGGTTCGAGAAAGTCTACCCCGGCGTGCGGGTGGAGGTGCGCACCGATGGCGGCGGAAACGGCCTTCACGCCCTGCGCGCCGGAGTGGCCCACATCGGCATGGTGGCGCGCCCCCTGTACGACAGCGAAAAGGACCTGACCGGCTTTGCCCTGGCGCGGGATGCGGTGGGCCTGATCGTGCACGCGGCCAACCGGGTGCTGCCCCTTTCCGACGAGGAGGTGATCGCCATTTATACCGGCGCCGTCACCGACTGGTCGCAACTGGGCGGGATTTCGGGGCCGATTACGGTGGTGCACGCGGCCGCCGGGCGCCCCGCCCACGAACTGTTTCTGAATTATTACGGCCTGAAGGACGGCGACATCCGCGCCCAGGTGGTCACCCGTGACAACGCCCAGGGGGTCCGGGCCGTGGCCGGGGACCCATTGGCCATCGGCTATGTGTCGGTGGGGGCCGCGGAGCAGCAAATGGATGCCGGGATGCCCATCCGCCTGCTGCGGGTGGGCGGCGTGCAGGCCTCCACCGCCGCCGTTCGGGAAGGCCGGTTCCCCTTGTCGCGCCAGCTTGCGCTGGTCACCACCGGGCCGCCGCAAGGACTGGCCAAAGAGTTCATCGCGTTTGCCACCTCGGAGCGGGTCCGTGATCTGCTGGAGGCCCGCTCCCTGGTCCCCGTCGTCAGCGACGGCGGCAACTGACCGCCCGGCGGAACGCTACGCGCCGTCCCCCAGCGCCATCACCACCGCCCGCACCACCGCATCCGGCTGTTCCAGCGGCAGGTGGCTGCCTCCGGGCACCGCAAAGGCCCGCTCCGGCATGCCGTATACATAATCGCGCTGGCGGGTGTTCCACACCTCGTTGTACACGGCGGCGGTCATTTCCGGGGCCGGGTCGCGGGTTTCGGGGGTCTGGCTGAACACCACCACCCGCGGCAGGGCCGGGGACAGGTCCGGTGTGGCGGTCCGCTCCAGCAGCCGGGTGAACTCGGCCACATAGGTTTCATAAAAACCGGGATAGGCGGTCTGCCGCCGCCAGGTATCCGCCTGCGGTGGACGGGTCAGCCGTGCGGGCGGACCGGTCAGGTGGCCGGTGCCGAAATGGGCCCACGGCAGGGAATATTCCAGGCGTGCCAGCAGACGTTTTCCCGCCTGCTCGCGCAACGGCGCCAAGGGGGGTGGAATGGCGTCCACCAGCACCAGCGAGGTCACCCGGTCCGGGTGGCGGCGGGCAAAGTGGGAGGCGATGGCGAACCCTTCGGCGTGGGCCACCAGCACCAGCGGGCCGTCCTCGCGCAGTTCGTGCAGGGCCATGGACAGTTCCTCGGCCAGCCGCATGGCGCTGCGCGGGCGCGGGCCGGGGTCGCTCCAGCCGTAGCCGCCCCGGTCGTAGGCGCACACGCGGGTGTGGGCGGCGAGGCGGGCCATTACCGGCATCCAGTGGATCGACCACTCTCCGGCGCCGCCTTCCAGCACCACGGTCGTCTCCCCGGTGCCGATGCAGTTCACGTGCAGGTGGTAGCCGCCCACATCCACCCGCACGCCGGGGGGGGGATGGTTGTGCTGGTCCCACTCCTGCCAAACGTGCTGCCCTTCCAGGGACACGGCACCGGCCACCAGCAGGGTCATGAGGGTCGCGCCCAGCACGCGGGTCATGCCCCACTTCAGGCCGTGCATGCGCACCGCGCGGCGCAGTTTTTTCTTGGGGGGGTCGCCGTGGGTCACGGTAAAGAGGCGATCAGAACGGTTTGACCACGGCCAGAATCACCGCGGCGATCAGCACCAGGGTGGGCAGTTCGTTAAACACCCGGTAGAAGGTGTGGGGACGGGTGTTTTCCCCGGCGGCAAAGGTGTCCACGATGCGCCCGCACCACAGGTGGTAGGCGATCAGCCCGACGATCAGCGCCATTTTTGCCCAGAACCAGCCGCTGTGGGCCAGCCAGGCCCAGCCGATCCACCCCAGCCACAGGCCGAATACGGCGGTAAGGATCATGGCCGGGTTCATGATGAAGCGGTACAGCTTGCGCTCCATCACGCAGAATTGATCGTGCACCGGCCCGGACGGGTGCCCGGCGTGATAGACGAAAATGCGGGGCAGGTAAAACAGCCCGGCGAACCAGCTGACCATAAAGATGATATGTAAGGATTTGATCCAGAGCATTTCGGATTCCTTGGAGCCACGAGGGTAGCTATTTCTACACCAGCGGACCGCCCGGTGCAAATCCGGCCCAGTCAATTTGCGCGGCCGAGCCCGCACCAGACCGTCCCCAAAAGCATGGTCCATCGATGATCGCCAATGCGGAATGGATGGCGAGTCCTTTCCGGCGGTGTCTGCCGTGGGGGGATTTCGGAGTGCGGACGGTTAGGGCGGATTGGATCAGGCGGGAAGCAGATCCCCGATGGGCATCTCCAACGCATCCTGCCTGGGACGGGACAGATAGAACTCGGCCAGAAAGTGCCCCTCGGCCTCCATGCCGGTGGGGTCGATGCCGCGCTCCCGCAACTGGCGGAGCACCTGCTCCTGTTCCTGATCCGAGGCGAAACGGCGCTGGAAGAAGGTTCTTCCAGCCAGTTTCTCGGTGACGTATCCCCATTTTTCCATGGATTTCTCAATGGCATCGAAGGGGAACAGGCGCAGCACGAAGTTGGCGATCCACGGCTTCCGCCCCGCGGTTACGGCGGGGAGCAAGCGGTCAAAGCTCTTTTCGGTCAGGTAGCCCACGCACCCGGTGGACATCATCAGATCCACCGGCGCCAGTTCTTCCTTCTCGGCGGCCGACAGGGGATCGGTTTCCAGGTTGGTCACCAGGCTGTCGCCCAGCAGGCCCACCTCCTCGGCGAACGCAACCGCCTGATCGGCCTGGTCGAGCCCGATCACCTCGATGTCCCGGGAATCATCAAGGCTGGCGAAATAGCGCTGGTCATGGGCCACCAGCTCCGGGGTGGTGGCGTCGGCAAGATCCCCCCAGTGCGCATACAGATCGTCCATGGACAGATCGTGCTTGAGAATGGCCGCGTTGATGCCGTAGGAACAGCCGAGATCCAGCACGTGCAGGGTGTCGGGGCGGTTTTTTTGCATGTGTTCAATCAGCTTTTGAAGCACCGGTTTGGCGCTGTCCGGAATCGCATAGTTCAGCTTTTGCAACTCACGAAAATAAGATCTTGGATCAGCCTGATTGTAGATGTAATCCATGTCGGCCTTTACCTCATTGATTTCCTCAAATACAGCTTCGTTCGACATGAATTCGCTCCGTGGTGTGTAGCAATTTGGCCCTTGTGGCGCAATAAAGTCGCGTGGGAACGCCTGTGACATCCGTGCCGGTTCCCGGATGCATAAACATAAAAATGGCGGGGGAAATCGATGGGATATCGGGTGAGGTGCAACCCACTGTCGGCCATGGTAACACAAATGGAATGGTTTTGCCGGTCCGGATGTGCTCATATAAACGGCGCTCCCCCGGAATAACCGGGGGGTGTGGCGCCATCCGCCACCTGCTGTTGAACAATCCCCCCGCTCCACCCTCCCCCAAAAAAAAATCGCCGAGTGCGCAGCACCGGAGCGCTGGAGCGCTGGAGCCGCACAAATCTGAATTCTGTTCAGGCTCCGTTCAGATTCGACTGGCATATTGGTTCCAAGGGCGGCGGATCGTGGCTCCGTCTCCTCCTTTTCGGGAGCTGCGATTTTGCCGCCCTTCACGTTTTGGCCCGCGCCGGATATTCGCCCGGCGGAAGTTATGGAGGCAGTATGAATCCGCGAAAAACCGTCAAGGTCTGGGATCCGCTGGTGCGAATCTTTCACTGGTCGCTGGTAACCGCATTCGCGGTGGCCTGGCTCACCGCCGAGGACGATTTTGCCGACCTGCACACCACCGCCGGTTACCTCATCATGGGGCTGGTCGCGTTCCGTCTGGTGTGGGGGGTGATCGGCACCCGCCATGCCCGCTTTACCAGCTTCGTGCGCAGCCCCGGCGCGGCGCTGGCCTATCTGAAGGATCTGGCCCTGTTCCGGGGCAAGGCCTATGTGGGCCACAACCCGGCCGCCGCGTGGATGGTCATCGCCCTGCTGGTGTCGCTCACCCTCACCGGGGTCAGCGGTATGATGCTGTACGGGGCGGACGAGGGGCAGGGGCCGATGGCCGCCGTCATGGCTCCCTACCACGATCTGGAGGACCCGCTGGAAGAGGCCCACGAGGTGCTCGCCGGGTTTACCCTGTTCCTGGTGGGCCTGCATCTGGCGGGGATTCTGGCCAGTTCGTTCGTTCATCGTGAAAACCTGATCCGTGCCATGGTCACGGGCCGCAAAGAGGTGCACATGGATACCGATGACGACGAAACGGGGGCCGCTGGCGCCTGGAAGGGGCGGGCCGCCGCCGGGGTGGTGTTGCTGCTGGTGCTGGCCGCCGCCGGGCAGGGCCTGGCCGGGCAATCCATGGTGCCGGACCGGCTGGACGCCTACCGGGCCCAGGGGGCCGGGCCGTTCACCGTGGAGGCCGGACGCACCCTGTGGAACGGAACCTATACGGTCGAGGGCAAAAAGACCCAGTGTGCCGACTGCCACACCGCCGACATGACCAAACCCGGCAAGCACAAGAAGACCGGAAAACCCATCGATCCCATTGCCCCCTCGGTGCAGCCCGATCGGCTGACCGATGTGAAAAAGATCGAAAAATGGCTCCTGCGGAACTGCAAGGAGACCCTTGGCCGCGAATGCACGCCCCAGGAAAAGGGCGACGTGCTGATGTTCATTCAGGCCCAGTAAGGCCATGCAAACCGAAGGAGCTCATATGCAAACACGACACTGGATCGCAACGGCACTGGGGGTGGCCATCTTCATGGGCAGCATGTCGCTGGTTTATGCGGATGGCGGCAGCAAAAAGGGCTCCAGCGTGGGGGTGGTCACCAACCCCCTGTACGCGGAGGAGTGCGGCGCCTGCCACTTTGCCTACCAACCGGGCCTGCTGCCCGAAAAGAGCTGGCGCAACCTGATGGGCGGGCTGGCGGATCACTTTGGCGACAACGCGGAACTGCCCCCCGGGGATCAGGCCGAAATTACCGCCTATCTGGCCGAAAACGCCGCCGACCGGGTGGACAACAAGCGCTCCGCCCGCATCATGCGCTCGCTGGCCAAAAAGGGCATCGACGCCCCGCAGCGGATTTCGGACATTCCGTTCATCCGTCACGAGCACAATGAAATTCCCCGGCGCAAGCTGGCCGACAACCCGGAGGTCAAGACCATTGCCAACTGCAATGCTTGCCACACCCGGGCCGCGGAGGGCTACTATAACGAGCACGACGTGGTGATTCCCGGGTTTGGAAGGAAACGTGACTGATCACAGGCATATTCTGGCGCTTTTGCTGGCCCTGCTGGTGGCGCCCTGGTGTGGCGCCCCGGCACTGGCCGGCGACCTGGAATATGACGAGATGCGCAAGCTGCGCATGTCCGGCGAAATCCGGCCCCTGTCGGAACTGCTGGAACGTGCCCAGCAGGAGCGCAAGGGGGAACTGCTGGAGGCGGAGCTGGAGGAGCGGGACGACCGGCTGGTGTACGAGATCGAACTGCTCACCGAGGACGGCGAGGTGTGGGAGTTCTTTTTTGACGCCCGCACCGGCGAGCTTCTGGACAGCGAGCAGGAGGACTGAGCATGCGCGTGCTGGTGGTTGAAGACGACGAATCGTTGCGCAGCCAGTTGTCGGACGCCCTTTCCAAATCGGGCTACGCCGTGGACGGCACCGGCAACGGCGAAAGCGCCGAAATCTATGGCAACCAGTTTCCCTACGACGCGGTGATTCTCGACCTGGGTCTGCCGGGAAAACCGGGGCTGGACGTACTCCGGGCATGGCGCAAGCGGGGCAACACCACGCCGGTGATCGTGCTCACCGCCCGCGGCCAGTGGCATGAAAAGGTGGACGGCTTCGACGCCGGAGCCGACGATTACCTGTCCAAGCCGTTTTACATGAAGGAACTGATCGCCCGCATGGGGGCGCTGATCCGCCGCAGCCAGGGCCGCACCCAGGGACCGCTGGCGGTGGAGGGGGTGGAACTGGACGAGGAGACCCAGCAGGTCACCGTAAACGGCACCGTCCACCGCCTGACCGGGGTGGAGTTCCGCCTGCTGCGCGCCCTGATGCTCAACCGGGGGCGGGTGCTGTCCAAGGAGCGGCTGGAGGAACATGTCTACGACCTGGACGCGGAGCGCGGCAGCAACGTGATCGAGGTCTACATCAAGCGCCTGCGCGACAAGGTGGGCAAGGAGATGATCCAGACCCGGCGCGGCCAGGGCTACGTGTTCGGGGGCCAGTGAACTCGCTCAAGGCACGTCTGAGCTGGGGGTTGAGCGCCAGTCTGGTGGTGCTGTTTGCACTCCAGTTCGTGGTGATCGGCCTGATGGCCCCGGCCATTTACGAAGATCGCATGGTGGAGCGGCTGGAGCACGACGCCGAGGCGCTACTCGGAGCCCTGCGCATCGGTCCCCTGGGAGGCGTCACGCTGGGCCTCCGGCAGGTGGGGCCGGTGTTCTCCCGCCCGTTCTCCGGCCACTACTTCCGGGTGGTGGCCGGTCCCAGTGAATTTCTGTCCCGCTCCCTGTGGGATGAGGGATTTCCCGACACCAAACACCCCATTCAGCGCGCCCGTGGACCCCGTGGGCAGCCGTTGCTGGTGGTTACCCGCTCCTACACGCGGCGCGGTGTGCAGGTGGTGATTTCGGTGGGGGAGGACCTGTCCCACGTGAGCCATGCGGTGCGTGCCATGCAGGTGCAGGTGGGGTTGATCTCGCTTGGGTTTTTGAGCCTTCTGGTGGTGTTGCAGCGGGCCATCGTGGGGTACACCCTGAAGCCGCTGAAGCGGGTGCGGGCGGACCTGGAGGCGCTGGAGCGCGGACAGGCCACCCGGGTCACCGAACAGGTGCCGGATGAAATGGTGCCGCTGGTGGCCGGGTTCAACCAGTTGCTGGACTCCCTCCAGCGCCGCGTGGGGCGCTCCCGCACCGCCATGGGCAATCTGGCCCATGCCCTCAAGACACCCCTCTCCGTGATCCGCCAGACCACCGAAAACGACGGCCTGGACAGCGCCGGGGCGCGCGCCGAAATCGTCGGTCAGGTGGAGCGCATCACCGGGCTGGTGGAGCGCGAACTGGGCCGTGCCCGGCTGGCCGGACAGGCCCGCCCCGGCGAGCGGGTGGATCTGGAACGGGAACTCACCGCCCTGGCCCGCGCCGTGTCCGCCGCCCACCGGGAGCGCGAGGTCACCATCGACGTGCGCGTGCCCAAGGGCAAGGACTGCGGGGCCGATCGGGAGGATCTCCTTGAATTATTTGGGAATCTTCTGGACAATGCCTGCAAGTGGGCAACCGCGCGGGTGCGGCTGACCGTGGAGGAGGTTCCCGGCATGCAGGTGCGGGTGGAGGATGACGGCCCCGGCTGTCCCGACGAGGAACTGAAAAACATTGCCCGCCGGGGCGTGCGTCTGGACGAGGCGGCCCCCGGTCACGGGCTGGGTCTGGCCATTGCGGGGGACGTGGCCGACTCCTATGGCGGAACCCTCACCTTTGGCCGGTCGGAGGAGTTGGGCGGCTTTCTGGCGCGGGTCACCATCCCGCCGGTGGGAGAGACGGAGCCGACTGCTTGATCCGCCTGTTCCGCTATTTGCAGCAGTCCATGCGTGCGCGCGCCATTGCCACCCTGATGGTGATGGCGCTGGGCGTGTTCGGCCTGTCCGCGTGGGCGTTCCTGTTTCTGGGCATGGTGGGCGGTTCCTACCAGCAGATCGTCAACCGGGCGCTGGATTCCATGGTGCCGGTATCGCGCCTGCAACAACTGGTGTATTCCTCCGCCCAGCCGGTGCACGATTTTCTGGTCGAGGCCGACCCCGTCTATCCGGAGGGCTTCGAGCGGGTGTCGGCGGAGATCGACGGCCTGTTCGAGCGCTATGCCCGGCGCGGCAACCCGGAGCAGCCGCCACAGGGGGTGATGGAGGCCCCGGAAGGGAGCCTGGAGGTACGCGAGGAAACCCGCGATGCCCTGCTGCGGGTGGAACGGCAGCTGATGGCGGTGGCGGTGGCCGAATGGCGCACCGCCCGCGACGACGCCCGGCGCCTGTTCCGGGAGGACGAGATGCCGCAGGCGGTGCGCATCGCCACCATGAACAAGTTCGACCGCCACACCGGCCACACCATCCAGATTCTGGGACGGCTGTATGAATTGATCGAGGGGCGCATTCACAACGAGTGGGTGGTGGCCCGTGAAGCCCAGCGGCGCGACCTGTCGGTGGTGATGGGGCTGCTGTGGGGGGCGCTGGGGCTGGCGGCGATCATCGGCTACAGCCTGACCCGCTCCATCGTGCTGCCGTTGGGCGCCTTGCAGCAGGCGGCGGAGCGGTATGCCACTGGCGATTTTTCGGTGCCGGTGGCGCTGGACCGCAAGGATGAACTGGGGCAACTGGCGGCGGCCTTCAACCGCATGGGCGAGGATCTGGCGCGTACCCACGAGCGGCTGGAATATCTGTCGCTGCACGACGAACTGACCGGCCTGCCCAACCGGCGCGCATTCCATCGCTATGTGGAGGAGGAACTGGCGCGGGCGGAGCGCTTCACGCAACCGTTCGGCCTGATCATCCTGGACCTGGACCATTTCAAGCAGGTCAACGACCGCCACGGCCACCAGACCGGCGACCGGGTGCTGAAACTGCTGGCGGAAGTGCTGCGCGAGGAGGTGCGTACCATCGACCGTCCGGCGCGGCTGGGCGGTGAGGAATTTGCCGTGCTGCTGCCCGGCACCGGTCTGAGCGGCGCCCACGGCGTGGCGGAGCGCATTCGCGAACGGATGGCGCGGGAGGTGACCGACCTGGGCAAGGTGGCCCTGCGGGTGACGGTGAGCGCCGGGGTGGCCGCCTACCCGGATCACGGGGCGGGCATCGACCCGCTGGTGGCCAAGGCGGACAAGGCCCTGTATGTTGCCAAATCCAAAGGCCGCAACCGCGTGGTCCACGCCGAGTGCTAGGCGCACGGCCATAGTTGCGGATGGGCGGGGTGACACCGGGGTGGTCGTTCAGCGCCGTTTGAGGTTGGCCCCGGGCAACCTGGAATTCTGGAGAAGTGCCAGGCGCACGGCCATAGTTGCGGATGGGCGGGGTGGCGCCGGGGTGGTCGTTCAGCCCCGATCGATTAGACCCGGGCCAGCAGCCGGTCCAGCATGCGGGTGGACAGTACCCGGCGTAACAAACCGAACAGATAGGTGGGGAAGGTCACGTAGTAGCGCGGGCGTGGGGATCGGCTTTCCACCGCGTGGATGACCTTTTTCACCACCGCTTCCGGCGGCAGGGTGAAGGGCACGGCGGCGCCCTTCGTGTTGAGCCGCTCGCGCATGGCCCGGTAGCGATCGCGGTGCACACTGGCCTCCGCGTCGATATGGCGCTGAAAGGCCAGATAGGAGTTGGCCCGGAAACGCGAAAGGATCGGCCCCGGCTCCACCAGACAGACGTGGATGCCGGAGCCTTTCAGCTCCAGCCGCAGGGTGTCGCAAACCCCCTCCAGGGCATATTTGCTGGCGTTGTAGGCCCCCCGATAGGCCAGGGACACCAGTCCCAGCACGCTGCTGTTCATCACGATGCGCCCGTGCCCGTTGGCGCGCATGGCGGGCAGCACCGCATTGGTCAGTTCCACGGTGCCGAACAGGTTGGTGGCGAACTGCTCTTCCAGCGCCCTGCGGGACAGGTCCTCGATGGCGCCGCTCTGGCCGTAGGCGCCGTTGTTGAACAGGGCGTCCAGCCGCCCGCCGGTGGCGTTCAGCACCTGCGCGGCGGTGGACTGCACCGAGGCGGTGTCCGCCAGTTCCAGACGGATGGGGGTCACGTTTTCCGCCTCCAGCGCCTCCAGGTCCTCGTCCTTGCGGGCGGTGGCGAACACCCGCCAGCCCCGGTCCCGGAACATCAGCGCCGCGCAGCGGCCAATACCGGAGGAGGCGCCGGTGATGAGGATGGTACGGGGTATTTGGGGCACCTGGGGGACTTTCCTCAGCACGAATCCGGGCGTATCTCGTACAGAAAAATGTCATCGAGGATCCCCTTGAGGTCAAGGTTCAGCTCTTCCGCATTGACCAAAAGGTAACGGGAAAATATATATTCCCCCCCCATGAACCAAATCTGGCAGGTATCGATGGCCAGGTCTACCGGTCCGGCGTTCGGTCGTTGAATGGACCGAAAACCGGCCCAGGAATCAGGATCTGCAATAAACAAACGTGCGCGACCGCCCCACGTGTCGAAATACCGCATCAAGCGATCATCCTTTTCCAACTCACCGGAAATGATTTTGCGAAAGGCCGCCTTATGGGAAAGGGGATAGTTGGTTAGGTATCCATCAAGCGTGAAGAACCCGTTAAAAACTGCGGTCATTGGGCTGAGTCCAACGCTTACTACCCGGTACTGGTCCTGTGGTTTTCCAATGGCTCCAGCCAGTTTTTCATAGGTTTTCTGCCGGAAATAGGCGCGAATGGAAACCTGCGCTGCGGGGCGCATGGGGTCGAGCCATTTGGAGCACTCACCGTTACCCGACATGCGGCAGGAGAGCAGTCCGAGCTTGGGATGGATTCCGTCGATATGAGCCCAGGTTCCCTGTAGCGAAAGAACCGCAATTCCAACCAGCAGGAGAACACGAATCCCGGGAAACCAGCTAGTAGCCAAGGAGAGCGTGGACGCAAAAGCAACCGCCCAGAGGAAAGGCACCCATACGATGATGCGGTTGAACTGAAACGGAAGACCGATGTCGTATTTGAGGTTGAAAAGACCGTTGTTATCCATCGCGTAAACGATGGAACAAAGTGCGGCCAATCCGATGGAGAGGATAGCCCAGAGAAGTGATCGACTGGGAAGCTCGGGGAGAAAACGCACCCCGTACCGCCGTGCCAGGGCGGCAGCGAAAAAAAAGATAGATGTGGTGTAGACGAAGTACGCCGAGAATCCGTAAAGAACCCCTTTGAAATGGCGTTGCCCGTGCAGAAATACGCCCCATGCCGACGACAGGATCGCGGGCAGTCCCGAATACTCCGGGTGGATAAACTCGGAACGGATCGAAGGGGTTGTGGAGAAAAGAAGGTCGACAATCAGGCGGTATTCCATCAAACAGTATGCCAGCAGAAGATAAAGTCCGGTAAGTGCCAGTATCAGTGCTGATTTGTTGCGCAGTACGAAGGCGATTGTTGCGACCCAAAGAAGCACTCCGGTGACGGCAAAACCGCCAAATATAAAGTAGGAAAAAAACGGGTATGCACCAATGATGGCAAAGTCCGTCTGGCGATGCTTTCCGGACCAGATATTGGCTACCGCGAATGCGAGCAGAGGCACCATTGTGACGGTTGCATAAAAAGCCGGGTAGTGGGGCGCAATGGCAAACATGAGAGCGCTGAGGGATGCGATAAATACTGATCCCGAACGGGCATGCGGAGGGATCACATGCCTGCTGACAAACAGGAACGTGCCGACAAATCCGATCACACGTGAGGTCAGTTCCGCAATGGCCTGCGCGGTGAAAGGGTCGAACCATAAAAACAGGTTCTGGCCGATTCCAAAGTCGTTTATCCCGACCGCATTCAGAGAAATCCCCCCCAGCGGACGTTCCATTCGGGCATTCAGATTCCAGAACAAATCCGGAATTTCCGCCCGTTGGGCCAGGAAGACAAAAAACGCATCCAGATAATCGTGGACATCATAAAACGCTTCGGAAGGGTGGAGGTAGGTAATAAAAAGGAGTGTTAAAAGGGAAGTGAAAAACAGATAAAACGGTGCCCTTGTGGACAGGATTATGTATGAGATCGTTGTGAGCATGGGGGAGTTGCCAAAGATGCCCCGGAGGCTAATGGGTAGTGACAGTGTTCGCCGGAGGGGGTGGGTAGCCTGTTCCTTGTGAGGGGCAGGAGAAAAACGTAGAATGCGCGGCAGCAGGATATCCGCCGTCGGGTAATGGGAGGGTAGTGGCGCTGGGGATATGGTTTCAAGTGCTTTTGTCTCTCGTGTGCGGGAAAATCCGGTGGCTCAACTCGAATCTGGTTACGACCGACAAGGCAAACCAAACGGTTGTGCTCAATCAAAAAAATTCACCTGCACATGAATAAAATTCCCTTCAATGCGCCGGGTCGGCAGTATTCAGATCTGAAAGCCGGGATCGACACGGCGGTGCAGCGCGTGCTGGAGAGTGGCTGGTACCTGCTGGGTTCGGAGACCTCCGGCTTTGAGGCAGACTTTGCCCATTACCTGGGTGTCGCCCACTGCGTGAGTGTGGCCAACGGCACCGACGCTCTGGAAATTGCCCTGCGGGTGGCCGGGTGTGGCCCGGACAGCGAAGTGATTACCGTGGCCAATGCGGGCGGATATACCACCGTTGCATGCAATCTGGTTGGTGCCCGGCCAGTGTATGTGGATGTGAGTCCGGACACTCTGCTGATGAGCATTGAAGCGGCGCTTGATGCCGTGGGGCCGAACACCCGTGTGGTGGTGGCTACCCATCTGTACGGTTCGGTGGTGGACGTGCCGCAACTGCGGAGCCGGCTGGATGCCGCCGGGCACCCGGGCGTGCTGATTCTGGAAGACTGTGCCCAGGCCCACGGCGCGCGTCTGGATGATTGCCGCGCCGGTTCCATGGGAGAATTGGCCACTTTCAGCTTTTATCCCACCAAGAACTTGGGCGCTCTGGGCGACGGAGGGGCGGTGGTATGTCAGTCGGAGGCGCACGCGGAGGCCGTGAAGGCCTTTAAACAGTATGGATGGGACCGCAAGTATCACAGCGCCATCCCCAATGGGCGCAACAGCCGCCTGGATGAATTGCAGGCGGCCGTGCTGCGGGTAAAGCTGAAACGGCTGGACGATTGGAATGCGCGCCGCCGCGAGATCATTGAACGGTACCGGGATGCCGCCCCTTCCGGATGGCACTTTGCCGGGGCCGACCAGCCGGGGAGTGTCGGGCACCTGTGCGTGGTGCAGGTCGATCAGCGGGACGACGTACGCGCCCGGTTGCAGGCCCACGGCGTGGCCACCGACATTCATTACCCGGTGCTGGATCCCGATCAGCCGATGATGGCGTCGGTTACCCATGTGCGGAACGACCTCACCCACAGTGCACGCGCCACCGGCCGGATCCTGAGCCTGCCCTGTTTTGCGGAAATGACGGACGCGGAAATCGGCACCGTGTGCGGGACCATTGGCGCGCCGTGAGCACTGCAATGCAGAAAGCGGGTGCCACGGCGGACGGCATCAATTGTTCGTTGGTGATCCCTGTGTACCGCAACGAGGAAAACATCCCCTCCCTGCTGGAGGCCCTCATTGCGCTGGCGGGGGAGATTGGTACGGGTTTCGAGGTGGTGTTCGTGGTGGACGGCTCACCGGACAATTCATATACCATGCTGGCGGAACGCCTTCCAGCCATGCCCTTCCAGTCGCAACTGGTGGGGCTATCGCGCAACTTCGGTGCTTTTCCGGCCATTCGTACCGGTCTGGAGCTGGCGCGCGGGCGCTTTTTTGCAGTGCTGGCCGCCGATCTTCAGGAGCCGCCGGAACTGATCACTGAGTTTTTCCGCATCCTGCGTGCGGGTGAGGCTGACGTGGCGTTCGGCCGTCGCACCGGCCGTGCTGACGGGTGGTTCACCAAATCCTTATCCAGCGCCTTCTGGTATGTCTACCGCAAGCTGGTGATCCGCGACGTGCCGGCGGGCGGGGTGGATGTGTTTGCCTGCAATGAGCAGGTGCGCGGGGCATTGCTTCAGATCGAGGAGACCAACAGTTCGCTGGTGGCCCAACTGTTCTGGGTTGGGTACCGGCGCGCCTTCGTCCCGTACCGTCGACGGGAGCGGGAACACGGCAAGAGCGCGTGGAGTTTCGGCAAACGCTTCCAGTACATGCTGGACAGCATTTTTTCGTTTTCGGATTTCCCGATTCTGGCGCTGCTGTGGGTGGGTACCATCGGGTGTGTTGTGACTCTGGTGCTGGCGGTGGTGATTTACCTGTCGTGGCTGCTGGGGGTGATCGAGGTCCCGGGCTATACGCCGATCATGCTGGTGATCCTGTTCGTCGGCTTCACCCTTCTGTTCACCCAGGGCTTTATCGGGTGCTACCTGTGGCGCATCGCCGAAAACACCCGCCGCCGTCCACAAAGTCTGGTGGCCCTCAGCGCCACCTACCCGGCCCGCGATTCCGAGTGACCCTGCCATGAGCGTATTTCTTCATCCCCAGGCCCTGTGTGAATCCGAATCCGTCGGTCGCGGCACCCGCATCTGGGCGTTCGCCCACGTGCTTCCGGGGGCGGTGATCGGGGAGGACTGCAACCTCTGCGACCACGTGTTTGTCGAGAACGATGTGCGGGTGGGGGACCGGGTGACGGTCAAGTGCGGGGTGCAGTTGTGGAACGGCGTGCGGCTGGGGAACGACGTGTTCGTCGGCCCCAACGTGACCTTCACCAACGACCGCTTCCCCCGCTCCCGCCAGTATCCGGAGCGCTTTGCCGAAACCGTGGTGGAGGCGGGGGCGTCCATCGGCGGCGGTGCCACCATTCTGCCGGGCATCACCATTGGCGCGGGTGCCATGGTGGGCGCCGGGGCGGTGGTGACCCGCAATGTGCCGCCCAAGGCCATTGTGTATGGCAATCCCGCACGCATCAATAGCTATGTGGATGCGGCCCACTCCCCGGCGGACAGCGCCCGTGGCGCGGTCCCCTCCGCACCTGAGCGGGTCGGTAACCGGGAATCCCTGGGGGTGGGTGACAGCGTGCTGATCCACCTGCCCCAGTTCCGCGACCTGCGCGGCAGCCTGGGAGTGGCGGATTTCAACACCCTGTTGCCGTTCATGCCGCAGCGCATGTTCATGGTATATGACGTGCCCAACGACCGGGTACGTGGCGAGCACGCGCATCTGGAGTGTCACCAGTTTCTGCTGGCCATGCGCGGTGAACTGAGCGTGGTGGTGGACGACGGCAGCTACTCGCGGGAGGTGCGCCTTACCAGTCCAAACGCGGGGGTGTACATTCCTCCCCGGGTGTGGGGCATTCAATACAAGTTCACCCGTGACGCGGTGTTGATGGTGCTGGCGTCCCTACCTTACGATGAGGCGGACTACGTGCGCGATTACGCCACGTTCCAGCGTCTGGTCGACAGCGGCTCGTGAGACACCGGGAAACTGCGGGCCAGGGCGCCCGATTTGTGTTGCTGGGAGCGGCCAACACCATCGCCACATTTTTGTTGTATCAGGCACTGCTGTTTGTGCTGGCGCCGGGAGTGTCCTACACACTCGCCTATTTCACCGGCCTGGCGGCGGTAAGCGTTCTGTACCCGCGCTATGTGTTCGGCGTGCGGCAACTGACCTTTTCCACTTGTGCCGGGGTGTTCGGATATTACCTGGTGTCCTATGTCGCCGGCCTGCAACTGCTGCTGTTCGCAGAGCGGATGGTGGGCAATCCGCGCATTGCCATTGTGTGCGTTATGGCGGTAATGATTCCGGTGAATTTCGTGGCCACCCGCTACCTGTCGTTGCGAAACGGCAACCGGGGAGACGGGCAGCCGGGCTGAACAGATTGCCCGGGGGGCGTCCCCGGGGTGGAGGTCCGGATCCATCAATGACCGGGCGGGAAACAGGGCCGTGCGGCCGCGACCGCATGTCATTGCACGGCTTCCGGCCCGACGCGCTTCCGGCGTCGCCAGTCTCCTTTCACGAACCCGGTCACGTCCTCCCCGATCAGGTACAGGCTCGGCACCAGCACCAGAGTAAGCGGGGTGGCGAACATCAGCCCCCAGCCGAGGGCCAGGGCCATGGGCCCCATGTAGGGGTCGGCGCCGCCCAGGCCGTAGGCCAGCGGCAACAGTCCGGCCACGGTGGTCACGGTGGTGATCACGATGGCCCGCAGGCGGTGGACGGTGCCGGAAAGCACGATCTCCAGCAGGGGCCGGTCCGGGTGTTTCCGGCGCAACTGGTTCACGTGATGCACCAGCACCAGCGAATCGTTCACCGCCACCCCGGCCAGGCCCACCAGGCCGGTCATGGCCAGAAATCCCATGGGTTCCCCGTGCAGGGCGAAAGCGATGATCACGCCGATGATGGCAAACGGCACCGCCGCCAGCACCATCAACGGCTGCCACAGGGAGCCGAACAACAGCAGCAGCAGGAAATACATGCCCACGATAGCAATGGCGAAGATCAGGAACAGGTCGCGCATGGCCTGTTCCGACTCCTGCGCCTCGCCCCCCACGATCACCCGCGCGCCGGGGGCGTCGCGCTCCAGATTCAGGGTGTCCATGATTCCGGCGGTGGCCTTGAGCGGAGTGGTCACCGCCTTGTCCACGTCGGCGGTCACGGTGATCGAGCGCTCCCCCTTCCAGTGGAAAAAATTGGACGGCGACGGCCCGGTTTCCAGCCGCGCCACCCGGCTCAGGGGGATCATCCGCCCCCGGTCGTTGGGGATTTGCAGGCCGTTCAGATAGTCCGGCTTCTCCCGGGCCGAGGCCGGGAAGATCACCCGGAAATCCACGTCCTCGTCCCCGTAGCGGACCCGTGTGACCACTTCACCGTCATAGGCGATGCGCACGTTCTGGGCCACGTCGGCCACGGTCAGGCCGCTGCGCGCCAGCGCCTCGTAGTTGAGGCGGATGGCCACCTGCTCCTTGCCCGGCTTGTCGTCCCGGTCCACGTCCTTCACGCCGGGCATGCCCTTCAGGTCGGCGACGATGCGGTCCGCCAGCGCGGTCCGTTCCGCGTCGTTGGAACTGACCACCCGCAGGGTGATGGGCCGTCCCACCGGGGGGCCGCCACTGTCGATCTGGTAGACGATCTTCTCGAAACCGGGCAGGGCGTCGGTCTGCTTTCGCAGATGCTCGACGATTTGATCGGCGGTCCGCTCCCGCTCCGAAAACGGGGTCAGCGCCACCCACACCCCGGCGGTGTTTTCGGACAGGGGGGCGACGATGTCGCCGCTGGTGCCGATGCGGGTTGCGAAGGAGTCCAGTTCCCCCGTACCCAGCGCCAGCACCCGGCTTTCGATAAGGCGGACCCGGTCGCTGGTGGCGGCCAGCGACGCCCCCTCCGGCAGGTCCACGAAGATCACAAAACGGTCGGCGGTGTTGGAGGGAAACAACACGAAGTCCATGAAGCGCACCGCATACCCCAGCGCCCCCGCCAGCACCAGCATCGAGGCCAGCACGGTCAGGTAGCGGAAGCGGAACAGGGGGCGGGCCAGTTTCAGATAGGCGGCCCCCGCAGCCACGAACAGGTGCCGTTTTCGCCCCTCTGTTCCGCCCGGAACGTCGCCCCCCTTTTCCGTGGGGCGGGCGTGGGCCAGCCCCGCCGCCAGATGCGCGGGCAGGGCCAGGGTCGATTCGACCATGGAAATGCACAGCGCCAGCGTGATCACCAGCGGAATCACATATACGAACTTGCCCAGCATGCCGGGCATGAAGAACAGCGGCGCAAACGCCACCAGCGTGGTCAGCACCGTGGTGATGACCGGCTTGATCACCTGCTGGATGCCGCCCACGGCGGCCTCCACCGGGGAATCACCGCGCTCGAAGCGCCGGTAGATGCTCTCGGCGATGATGATGGCATCGTCCACGATGATGCCCAGCACCAGCACCATGGCGGTGAGGGTCACGCTGTCCAGATAGCAGCCGAACAGGGGCAGCAGAAAGATCACCCCCATCAACGATACCGGCACCCCCAGGGCCACCCAGAAGGCGATCCGGCGGCTCAGAAATACCGTCAGCACCAGAAACACCAGCGCCAGACCCATCAGGCCGTTGGCGGTGACGATGTCCAGCCGGTTTTTCACGTAGACGGCGGTATCGTTGAAAAAGTGCAGGGTCACCCCTTCCGGCAGACGCGCCTGCTCGTCGTTTACCAACGTGTGGATTCCCTCCACCGTGCGCAGGATGTCGGCATTGGCGCTCTTGTGGGCCAGAAAGGAGATGGCCGGTTTCCCGTTCATGCGCGACAGCACCGTCTCCTCCTCGAAGCCGTCGGTGATGCGCGCCAGGTCCTTCACCTTGATGGAGGGACCGTCGAAGGTGGTGCGGATGATTACGTCGCCCACCTGTTGCGGGGTTTCAAACTGGGCCAGGGTGACGATGTTTTTGGCGCTGGTGTACGACTCGAAGGTGCCGCCGGTGGCGCGCACGTTGCGGGTGGCGATGGCGGCCATCACCTCCCGCAGGGGAACTTGCAGTTCCGCCGCCCGCTCCGGGTCCACCGCCACGCGCACCTCCCGGTCCCGGTAGCCGAAGCGCTCCACGCTGGTGACGCCGGGCACCGCCTTGAGCTTTTTCTCAAAGCGCCGCGCCAGTTCCCGCAGTTCGGTATAGGGCACATCCCCCGACAGCCCCACCTCGATGACCGGCAGGATGGCCGTGTCCAGCTCGGTGATCATGGGCGATTCGGTGACCTCCACCGGCAGGTCGGTGACCCGTCCCACCGCCTCCCGGATGTCGGTTTTCACGCTGTCCGGGTCGGACACATCCGAGTCGATGCGCAGGCCGATCAGCGACACGTCCTCCATGGACCAACTGAACAGCCGGTCCAGCCCGGTCACCTCCTCCAGTTCGTCCTCCAGCAGGTTGGTGACCTTCAGTTCCACGTCCTCCGGTGACGCGCCGGGGTAGGTGGTGGTGATGTAGATTTCCCCAAAATCCACCTGAGGAAACTGGTCGCGCTGCACCACGGTGAGGCCGTAGCCGCCCAGCAGGACGATCATGGCGGTGATCACCCAGGCCACCATGTGGCGCTCGACGAAGAAACGGAACAGGGCGCTCACGGGGTGTCCTCCGGGGCCGGAATTTCCATGGGGAGCAGGGTGTCGGTCAGCTCCCGCCAGGTGATATGCAGTTGTTGCCAGGCGGCGGCGGTGCTTGCGTGGGCGGCCTGGGCGCGCTGCTCGTCGTCGCGGCTCTGGATCACAAAGGTCAGTTCGGTGCGCCCCTGGGCGTGCAGTTTCTCCTCCTCGGCGGTTTTGGAGCGGGCCACCTCCACCGCCTGGGCGGTGACGGTCAGCAGCCGCTCCAACTCATCCAGACGCACGGTGATCCCGGACAGGGCGGCGCTCAGGTCGCGGGCGGCGCCGTCACGGGCGGCGGCCAGCCGCTGGCGCTCCAGGCCCACCCGGCGCAGATCGGCACGGGCGGAGCGGTTGCCAAGGGGGTAGCGCAGGGACACCCCCACCCCGTAGGCCGGGTCGTTCATGGACAGGGCGTCGGAGGCACCGGTTCCGGAACCGGACAGGGCGGCGTTCACCTGCACGTCCAGGTCGGGGCGGGCGGCTTCCCGCGCGCCTTCCGCATGCCGCGCCAGCCGGGCCTCCCGCAGGTCAAACACCTTCAACACGCGGGCGGATTCCGACAGGGCGCGGAGCGCATTGCCGGGTGGCGGCAGGGGGGCGCGGGCATACAGGTCGAAGTCGGGCGCCTCCAGTTGGTCCGCGGGCAGCCCCGCCAGCACCGCCAGTTCCGTCCGCAGGGCGCGGGTGGCCGCCTGCGCGCGGATCACCTCCTGCTCCGCCGCCAGCAACGCGGCGCGGGCACGCAGCACATCGGCGGTATCGACCAGATTCTGCCGCCGTTTGCGTTCGGTGCGCTCCAGTTCCTCCGCGGCCAGCGCCCGGCGGCGTCCGGCGATGGCGTGCTGCTCGGTGGCCAGCACCCAATCCAGATAACGAACCCCCGCACCGGCCAGAAACGCCTCCACGTTTTCGGCGGTTTCCAACTCCGCTGCCTGCACGTCGAATGCCGCGGCCTCCCACGGCAGTCGGGCCAGGGAGCCGCCGCGCCCCTTGAGCAGGGGCAGGGCGTAGCCGACGTTCACCCGGCTCTGGTCGAACCGTTCCGGGCCGGTGGGAATGTCCACAAACCCGGTGCCGCCGGTGACCGGCAGGGTCAGGGCGGTGAGGTGCTGGTCGGAGCGGGTGTAATCGTATCCCACCGACAGCCGTCCGCCGGTAGCCCAGGAGGTGCGCCCGGCGGACAGGCCGAGGGAGAACCGGTCCGTCTGCTCCGGAGAAAACGGGCCCAGGGCGCCGCCTTCCGCGTGATACAGGGTGGGGGAGGCGGCCAGACGCCAGTCCTCGTCCCCGGCGAGGGCGGCGCGGCGCTGGCGCTCGATGTCCGGCCCCAGTGCCTGACTGGCGGCGTAGGGGTGGTTGCGGGCCACGCGGGCCAGGTAATCATCCAGCGAAATGGGTTCCGCCAGCGCCACGGCGGGAAACAGGAGCAGCAGCGGGAGGATGCGGGTGGTGAGGCTCATGGGGTGGTGCCTCCGTTACCGCCGCCGGGGGGACCGAAACAGGTGGCTTCCACCACCTGGATGTAGGCATCCAGGTCCACGTCGCCGCAAATGCCCATCTGGACCACCATGCCGTTGTGCATGGCCAGCATCACCTGGGCCACGGAGCGGGAATCCAGTTCGGGACTGATTTCGCCGGTTTTCTGGGCCTCCGCCACCCGTTCTTCCAGACGGTCGATCAGTTCAGTGCGAAGATCGGCGAGGATGGTGCGCACCCGTTCGTTGGTGGCGGCCTCGCCCCACAGGGACAAGGCCATGGGGGGCGTGTCCGGGTCGGCGGCCATGGTGAAGAAGGTGCGCACGATATCGCACTGGGCGGGGTCCGGATTGGCGCTGTTGCGCTCGAATACCTCGCGGATGAACGCCCGCTCGTCCACGGCGGCGTCGGCAATGATGTCTTCCTTGCTGTTGAAATAGGAATACACGGCCCCCACGGACAGTCCGGCCTCGGCGCAGATATCGCGCATGCTGGTGCGGTGAAAGCCCTTTTTGACAAAACAGCGCTGCGCCGCCGCGCGGATCTGGGCGCGCCGGTCGTCGGCCTGTTCGGGAGAGATGCGGGGTGCCATCAGGTGCTCCGTTGCGGGTTGTTCATGGATTTAAAATGAACGTTCGTTCGTTAAATGTCAAGAGTGGGGCGGACATTTTTTCAGGGGGATTGACCGGTCCAGCGGTGACAGGAATCTACTTC
The DNA here is from genome assembly GCA_029881725.1 of Nitrospirota bacterium. Classification (GTDB taxonomy): domain Bacteria; phylum Nitrospirota; class JACRHL01; order JACRHL01; family JACRHL01; genus JAOUMB01. Next base: position 11,609 of record JAOUMB010000001.1, on the reverse strand, counting down.
GATAGTGTTCTTAAAAAACAGACAGTTATCGCAAGTGGGCAAACTGATGGAAAAGTGGGGGAGGTGATCCTTTTGGATCCAAGATCCGGTGGGTTAAACAGGCAGAGTACGCGAATCCACCCGCTACGGCCGTGCCGGAGGTCAGGGGCGGAAGATGCCGCCCTTGCCGCCGGCGATCAGGGTGGTGACGTCAAGCAGCACCCGTGGCAGCACCCGGCCGCCCGGAACCACCAGGTATTTGGGGGTCCACTCCGGCCCGAATTTGGCTTTGTAGCTTCGCAACCCCTCGAAATTATAAAAATATTCCCCGTTCCGGAAGATGAGGGTGCCGATCCGGTTCCAGATGGGCCCCAAGGGATGGCTTTCCAGCCCGGACAGGGGGGCCATGCCCATGTTCAGCCAGCGGTACCCGTTGTCCCGTCCCCACAGCATGGTGCGCACAAACAGGTAATCCATCACGCTACGCGGCGCCTGATCGGACTGGCGCATCAGGTCTACCGACAGCTCCCCGCCCGCGGGGGCCGCCCACAGGTTGGCAAAGGCTACGATGGTTCCCCCCACGCGCACCACGGCGCAGTCGAAACGGGACAGGTAGGCTTCGCTGAAGGCCCCCACTGAAAACCGTTTTTCCCGCGCGCGCTTGTCGCGCATCCACGCCTCGGAAACGGCGCGCAATTCGCCGATCACTCCGCTCACCCGCGCCGCCGGGATGACCTCAAAGGTGGCACCGTCCCGCGTGAACCGTTTGTCGATGTAACGCCACTCGCGGCGCTCCGGCCCTTCCAGGGAAAACGCGTCCAGACGCACGCGGGCCTGCTCCCCCAGCTTGAACGGGGACAGTCCCATGTCCAGATACAGGGGCAGATGCTCCGCGTCCACCTGATAAAACACCGGCCAGCCGTCGTAGCGGTCGCACAGTTCGCGAAAGCGCCACAGCAGGTCGGGCCATGCGGATCGGTCGCCCACCGGATCCCCCATGGCGATCCAACTGCGCCCCTGCACCTGATACATGATGAACGCCCGCGCGTCCTCGTCCATCAGAAAGCGCTTGTCGCCGGTAAACGCCAGGTTGGCGTCCGCGCAGGTCGCATCGGCCACGATGGCGGCCAGTGCCGCCGGGTCGGCTGTGGCTCCCTGGGTGTGGGGGATGGCCGGGCGCATCCAGGACAGCAGTAGCCAGCCACTGCCCAGCACCACCACCGAAACCGCCGCGCGCAGGAAGCGGGACGCGTCCCCGTTGTAGGCGAACTGCCACCACAGGTCGGAGGAATAATCCACGTGCCGGTAGGAGAACAGGCCCAGCCACACCATGGCGCCGATTATGGCGACGATGGTGGCCACCCAGGCGGGCGAAAACCGCTGGCTGAGCAGCGACGAATCCCGGTAAAACGCCTTGTGGCTGACCACCAGAACCAGCATCAGGACGGCGAGAATGGCCGCTTCCTCGTAATCGAGCCCTTTCAGCAGGGAAACCAGCATACCCCCGGCGAGGGCTCCCACCGCCAGATGGTGCGCGCCCCGCAGCCGCCGGAACAGCCCGCGGGACAGGAACAGCAGCCATACGCCGAGCATGCTGCTGAGCAGGTGGGACAACTCCAGAAACGGCAGTGGAACGACCTCGCTGAGCGCCCGGATGCGGGCGTTCACGCCGGGAATGGCGGCGGAAAACAACAGAATCACCCCACCCGCGAACACCGTGGTGCCAATCACGGTGGGAGCCACCGCCAGCGACACGCGCCGCATCAGCACGAATTGCGGGGCGCTCGGGCGCCGTGCGCCCCGTCCGGTGTGCCAGGCCAGCATGGCCGCCGCCAGAGCCAGCGGCAGCAGGTAATAGAGCAGCCGGAACAGCAGCAGCGACGCCAGCACCGGGCCGGGGTCCATTTCCGGCAGGCCCAGCAGCAGAGTGGCCTCGAACACCCCCAGTCCGCCCGGTGAATGGCTCAACACCCCCAACGAGATGGCTACCACGAACAGGCCGACGAAGGGCATGGGCGCCAGGGGGAAGCCGGGAGGCATCAACAGATACAGGGCGCCCGCCGCCAGGGTGATATCCACCGCGCCGAGAGCGAACTGGGTCAGGGTGACCGAAAGCGGCGGGGCGGGAAGGCGCCAGTTGCCGATGGTGATCGGCTCGCGGCGGGTGGCTCCCCAGACGGTATACGCGGTCAGCCCCAGCAGGAGGACGCCGCCCACCGCCCGCAGCGCGCCCTCGGAGGCCAGGCCGGTGTGCACCGCGCCGGGATCCACCACCAGGGTGACGCCCAGCAGCAGGGTGACGCCGAGGCCGAAGGTCATGCTGCACAGGGCGGTGAGGGTGGCCACCTCGGTGACGGAAAGGCCCATGGCCGAGTAGATCCGGTAGCGAATGGTGCCGCCGGTCAGCAGCGATAGGCCGATGTTGTTGCTGAACGCATAGGCGGTAAAGGAGGCAAACGCCGTTTGCGGCAGGGGCAGGGAGCGGCCCAGGTGGCGCAGGGCGACGGCATCGTACCCGGCCAGTGCCAGATAGCTTCCCGCCACGCACAACAGCGCGGGAAGCAGGGTGTGGGCGGGGATTTCCCGCAGTGCGCGGAATACCTCACCGGGGTGGACGTCGTGCAAAATCCGCTGCAGGGCGAACAGCGCCCCGGCGAACACCAGCAGACTGAGCACGGCGGCAATGCGTGGAATGCGCTCCGGCCCCGGAGGGTCAGGTTGTTCGGTTTCGGTCCCCCGCATTTCGGTCACCCGGTGGATGCCGCCTCCATGCGGTGTGGCGCCGGTACATTCCCGCAGGCCGACGAAGGTGTCACAGTGCCGTGCTCCCGGTGAAGTGGTTCGGGCACCAGTGTAGCCGGAAATGCAGGAAAACGATCCCGTGCCGGGTGACGCCCCCTACGGGGTGACGGCCTCCACGTTGACGCCGAGCTCGTAGACCAGTTCCCCGCCATGGGCGGCGGCCATCACCAGCAGGACCACTCCGGCCACGCCGGCGGCGGCCACGCCCCACCCCTTGCCGCCGTCGAGGGCGATGCCGCGAAAGCGGGCGAACAGGGTGAAGCTGGTAAGCACCACGAAGAACCATACGGTGGCGAAGCCGAGTTCTTCATGCTCCTCCAGTTCGTGCTCCGGGAAGCCGAGTTCCGCCGCGTGTTCCAGGGCGATGTCGCCGAATACCCCGGCGGCGATGGCGGCCACGGTGCCGATCACCAGCGCGCCCAGCGCCACTTGCGGCAGGCAGTCATCCGCCGCCAGATCGCCCTGCTGCACCAGGGTGGCAATCTGCACCAGCACCGCGATCAGAAACAGGCTGATCGGAAAATGCACCAGCATGGGATGAATGTGTGTGATATCCGGCATGCCCTGGCCCTCCTTGGCAAAAGCGAAAATGTGGGATTCCCGCCACGGCATGAGCAGCTTTTCCGCCCCCCCTGGGAACCCGTTGCACGTCTACCATAGCCGACCCGGACGATGCCGCCAATGGTGAATCGCAGGTTTCCGCGCGTCAGGGCAGCGGGGTGGGTCCGCTAGCGACTTTCCGCCTCCCCACCAGTTGGGGCCGCCGCTCGTTTCCGCAGTACAGGGCGAAACGGGTTTCCTCCACCTCCTGCGCCGCGTGCAGGCGCACTTCGCGTCCGCCATAGACCGGCCCCTTTACCCACACGTCCAATTGTCCGGGATGTGGTTCCGGCGGCCCGGGCAGGCGGACGAGGCACTGGCCGATGGCCTGCTGCGGGTATAGAAACGCCCCTTCGTAGCCGCGCCGCCGGGCGTACCCATCCCACAGATGCACCGGGTTGAAATCGCCGGTGAGCCGCGCGAAGCGCATCGCCCCGCCCGCCGCCGTGTGCCAGCGGACCACTTCCGGGCCGTCCACAGCAGGGCTGGCGCGTTGGGGCGGGTCGGCATCGGGACGCTCGTTCCAGTGTCGCCCCCGGTGGTAATAGGTGTTCAGGCTTTCCCACGCCACCCCTGCCGCGTCCGACAGGGTGGTGCGGAGGTCCAGTTCCGCGCCCCGCTCCATCACCCGCTGATCCATGGTGCGCACTTCCATCCGGTATGCGGCGTGCGGGTCCAGCGGGCGGTGCCGGAGCAGATGGTTGCGGATCTGCAGCATCTCCCACACCGGAAACGGAAAGCGCGGGTGGGTGATCAGCGTCATGTGGGCGCGGAAGCTGACTGCGTGCAGAAACAGGGACGGCGGGCCGTCGGCACCGTCCATTCCGGTTGCGGCTGCAAAATCCCGCAGCCAGCGGACCATGCGCCCCCGGTCCGCGCGAAATCCCTCCCACGTAAGCGCCATGTCCGGAAAGCGCCCCGAAAACCCGGGGGACGGCATGAGCGCCTGCCCGATATTCCACAGGGTCGATGGCGATCTGTGGAAGCGCAGGTGAAGGGGGGCGGCCATGGGGGGAGTATAGCCCCCGTCCCCGATACCCTAGATGTGTTCCATCCCTTCCTTCAGGTGCTTGTTGCCGCTGCGGGCATGCTGCATGGCCACGTCGCCGTGTCCCATTTTGGCGTGGGAAACGGCCTCCTCCAGGTGGTGCACGCCCTCCTTGGTGTGCTTGATGAACTCCTGCACGTGGGAATTGCCGGTCTGCTCGTAATCCTCCTTCGCGTGGGAGACCGCCTCGTTGGCGTGCTCGATGGCGGATTTGGCGTGCTTGACCAGTTCGTTCAGGTGCCCCATGTCGCCGTGGCTGAGGGCCTCCCCGGCGTGGGTCAGGGCCTCCTTGGCGTGGGTTTTGGCCACGTTGGCGTGCGGTCCGGCCAGTGCCGGCACGGCCATGAGCAGGAGGGAAAGCAGAAACAGAGTGGGATTGGTGAATCGGCGCATGACGGACCTCATTTTGGGTGACCCGGAGCGGGGCGCGTCCGGGTGTAACGGGATGCTGTTCACCTACGATAAACCGGTCCCGGAGTGGGCACAAGGGGACGTTCTCCGCCCGGCGACTCCGGGGAACCGAGGCCTCGCTTCGGCGAGGGTGGGAGCGCTCCCGGCGTGGCGGCGAATATCGCGCCGCGGGCGGGGCGGGGCGCGGTACAATAGCGGATTATGGCTATTGTGCAATTAATCGACGTGAGTGTGGGATACGGCACCCTGCCGGTGCTGAACGGCATCGGCCTGACCATCGAGCCCGGCGAGCGCGTGGCGCTGGTGGGCAGAAATGGCGAGGGCAAGTCCACCCTGATGAAGCTGATCGCCGGGGAACTGATCCCCGACGACGGCGCCCTGAAGCTGGACAAGGGGGCCACCGTGGCGCGCCTTGCGCAGGAGGTGCCCGATGGGGTGAGCGGCACCGTGTTCGACGTGGTGGCCGAAGGGCTCGGCAAGGCGGGACGGCTGATTGCCGAATACCACCACCTGACGGTGGGCATGTCCACCCCGGAAGGGTGTACCGACAAGGCGCTGGCGCGGCTCGACACCCTGGGTTCGGAACTGGAAACCGTGGACGGGTGGAACGCCCACAAGCGCGTGGAAGGCGTGCTCACCCGCATGGAACTGGACCCGGAGGCGGAGGTATCCGACCTGTCCGGCGGCATGAAGCGCCGGGTGCTGCTGGCCCGCGCGCTGGCTTCGGCCCCGTCCCTGCTGCTGCTGGACGAGCCCACCAACCACCTGGACATCGAGGCCATCCGCTGGCTGGAAAAATTCCTGTCCGGGTACGGAGCCACGCTGCTGTTCGTCACCCACGACCGGGAATTTCTGCAACGGCTGGCCACCCGCGTGATCGAACTGGACCGGGGCCATCTGACCAGCTGGCCGGGGGGCTACAAGCACTTCCTGGAGGGCAAGGCGTCGCAACTGGAGGCGGAGGAAAAGGCCAACGCCCACTTCGACAAGAAACTGGCCCAGGAGGAGGTGTGGATCCGCAAGGGGATCAAGGCCCGCCGCACCCGTAACGAGGGGCGGGTGCGGGCCCTCAAGAAGATGCGCGAGGAGCGCCTGCAGCGCCGCGAACGGCACGGCAACGTAAAAATGACCCTGGATGCGGGGCAGCGTTCCGGCAGGCTGGTGGCGGAGGCCGAGGGGGTGTCCTTCGCCTATCCGGGCGGGGAACCGGTGATCCGCGATCTGACCACCACCATCATGCGCGGCGACCGGGTGGGCATTATCGGCCCCAACGGCGTGGGCAAGACCACGTTGATCAAGCTGCTGCTGGGACAGCACCAGCCCACCGGCGGGCGCATCAAGCTGGGCACCGGGCTGGAAGTGGCCTGGTTCGACCAGTTGCGCGCCACCCTGGACGACAACGAAACCGTGCGCGATGCGGTCAATGGCGGCGCGGGCGACATGGTGCAGGTGGGGGGCCGGGAGCGCCACGTGGTGAGCTACCTGCGCGATTTCTTGTTTTCGCCGGAGCGGATTCGGGTGAAGGTGGGCAAGCTGTCCGGCGGCGAGCGCGCCCGGCTGCTGCTGGCGCGCCTGTTCACCCGTCCGGCCAACCTGCTGGTAATGGACGAACCGACCAACGACCTGGACGCGGAAACGCTGGAACTGCTGGAAGACCTGCTGATGGAATACCCCGGCACCCTGCTGATGGTGAGCCACGACCGCGCCTTTCTGGACAACGTGGTGACCTCGGTGCTGGTGCTGGAAGGGGATGGCCAGGTGATCGAGAACATCGGCGGCTATGCGGACTGGCTGGAGCGCAAGGCGCGCGAGGAGCAGGAGGCGGCGGAACCGTTGGCCGTGGCGGCACCGGCGGCACCGGCGGCGCCGGTGGTGGCCCCACCTGCCCCCAGTGCGCCCAAAAAGAAGCTCAGCTACAAGGAGCAGCAGGAGTTGGCCGCACTGCCCGCGCGCATCGACGGGCTGGAAAAGGATCTGGAACGGCTGACCGCCGATCTGGCCGACCCGGCGTTTTACAAAAATCCCGCGAAGCTGGAAAAAGTGACCGGGCAGGTGAAGGTGGTGGAAGCCGGTCTGGCCGAAGCCTACGCCCGCTGGGAAGCGCTGGACGGGTGAGGGGCATGGCCCCGGAAAAACCGCGGGTGGCCGCCGGCACACCCGGGTATTCCTGAAAGGAACGCATGGACGTAAAAGACAGCAACGGAACCGCCCTGGCCGACGGGGATTCGGTGCAGGTGATCAAGGACCTGAAGGTGAAGGGCTCGTCCATGACCCTCAAACGCGGCAAGGTGTTCAAGAACATCCGGCTGACCTCCAAGGCCGAGGAGGTGGAGTGCCGCGAGGGCAAGAGCACCATCGTGCTCAAAACCTGCTTTTTAAAGAAGGTATAGCCCGCCGCTCCGGAGGCAATAACCGCTTCCACTGAATTGCGCGATTCAGAAAAAATGGCGCTCCCGATTCCCCTCCTGCACAATTGGCTTACAGTAAATCCTGCGCAACGGCAGCGTTCCGGTCCGCTACCCGGCGGGATGCCTGACCGGAGAAGTGCCGGATTCGGGGGACTACGCTCCTGCCCGGCGGTGTCGTGGGCGGTCTTGCGCAATTCACAGGAGGAAGAGAGATGGAACGTGTGAGCCAGTTATTTTCCGGTACCGACTGGATGGACGCCTACCTCGTGCCGTGGGGAATCAATATCGTTCTCGCCGTGGCGACTTTTATCGTGGGGCGGTGGATCGCGCGCATGATTACCCGGGGGATCAGGCGGGTGATGGAACGAACCGGCCTGGATGCGACCCTGGCGAGGTTTTTGGGCAATATCGCCTATACGGCGTTGGTCGGCGTGGTCATCATCGCATCCCTGAATCAGCTCGGGATCGATACCACGTCAATCCTCGCGGTGTTTGCCGCCGCCGGCCTCGCAGTCGGCCTGGCCCTCAAGGATTCCCTGTCCAACTTTGCTGCTGGCGTCATGTTGATCTTCTTCAAGCCGTTCAAGGCGGGTGACTTTGTGGAAGCCGCTGGAATCGCCGGGGTGGTGGAGGAGATCGGCGTGTTCAATACGACGTTCCGGACGCCGGACAACCGGGAAATCATCGTGCCGAACTCGCAAATTTATGGAGGGACCATCGTCAATGTAACGGCTAGGGAAACGCGCCGTATCGACCTGGTGTTTGGCATTGGATATGGGGACAGCATTGAGGACGCCAAGCGCGTACTGGCCGACGCCATGGCGTCCGACAGCCGGATTCTGGCCGACCCGGAACCGGCGGTGGCCCTGATTGAACTGGCCGACAACAGTGTGAATCTGGCCGCCCGTCCCTGGGTGAATACGGCCGATTACTGGGCGGTTCGCGGCGACTTGATGGAGCGGGTAAAATCGGCCTTTGACCGCCAGGGCATTTCGATTCCGTTTCCCCAGAGGGATGTGCATCTCTATCACAGTCAGGAACCGGTCAGGACACTGACCGCGTCGGCGTAACCCGTGCGGGCTCGGGGGCGCGCCGTGTTATCCGTTACCTGCCGACACGCCGACGGGCCTCCTCCTTCTGCGCCGGGGACATGACGGACAGGACGCTGCTCCGATTGGTGACGGCTTCCGCGTGTCCCTGTGCGGCGGCGCGGGTGTACCAGACATACGCCTGAACAAAATCCCGCTCGACCCCCAGCCCGCCCTGGTACATGGCTCCCAGGTTGAACTGGGCCGCCGCGTGACCCTGATCCGCGGCCTTGCGATACCAGTAGACGGCCTGGGCGGGATCCTGTGCAACGCCCAGTCCGTTTTGATACAGGATTCCCAGGTTGTTCTGAGCCCAGTGGTTTCCCTGATCGGCCGCCTTGCGGTACCACTGCGCGGCCCGGGCGTAATCCTGAGGGACACCCTGGCCATGTTCGTACAGGAGCCCGAGGTTGTTCTGGGCCTCCGCATGCCCCTGGTCCGCCGCCTTGCGGTACCACGCCGCGGCCTGGGCGTAATCCTTCGGGACACCCCGGCCGTTACGGTACATGAACGCAAGGTTGTCCTGGGCCAGCGCGTTTCCCTGCTCCGCGGCCTTGCGGTACCACTCGGAGGCCCGGGAGAAGTTTTGCGGAACCCCCCGCCCTTTTGCGAAACTTACCCCGAGATTGTTCTGGGCCATGGAGTGTCCCTGCTCCGCCGCCCTTCGGTACCAGTCCACTGCCGCAACGTCGGACTGCGTAACCCCCTGTCCCTCCTGGTACATGTACCCCAGGTTGTACTGGGCCTGCGCATGCCCCTGCTCCGCCGCCTTTCGGTACCACGACACGGCGCCGGTGAGGTTCCGCGGAACCCCTTTCCCCTTCTGGAGCATGACCCCCAGGTTGTTTTGGGCAAAGGCATTCCCCTGTTCCGCCGCCTTGCGGTACCACTGCGCGGCCGTGGCGTTGTCCACCGGAACGCCCCATCCGTTCTGGTACATGATCCCCAGGTAGTTCTGGGCCGATGCGTGGCCCTGCTCCGCCAGCGGCCGGAACTCGCGAAGCGCGGTGGCATAGTCGTGGCGGCTGTACGCGGCGAATCCCTCATGGTACCCGGCCCACGCCTTCCCCTGAAACGGGAGGAGGACAAGGGTCAGGCACAGGGTGATGCCGGTGATGGCGCGGTAGATCATGAGTCCTCCGTCTGTTTTCGGGCGATGCGTTCGGGGTCACGGCGCAGCCCACCGATGGAGGACGGCGGGGGGGCGAAACCCGGCAAGGGCCCGCATTTTTCAACGCGGGCCCTTGCGGGAACTGGCGCGCCCGGCACGATTCGAACGTGCGACCCTCAGGTTCGAAGCCTGATGCTCTATCCAGCTGAGCCACGGGCGCATAGGCAGGCAATTCCGGCCCACTGGCGGGAAGCCGCAGTATACCCGACCCGGTACCGGGAATGCCCTCGTGGCACCGAAGCCGCCCTTGCGCGGACCGTTGCGCAGTGGGGCGGGGCGGGTAATCATAGGGGCATGACCACCCTTGAAAACCTGCCGTTCAACAACCGGTACAGCCGTCTGCCCGAGGCGTTCTATCAGCGGGTGGCGCCCACGCCGTTCGCCCGCCCGCATCTGGTGGTGGCCAACCCGGATGCCGCCGCGCTGATCGGGCTGAACGCGGAGGCGCTGGCGCACCCGTCGTTCGCCCGCTATTTTTGCGGGGCCGAAATGCTGCCGGGGGCCGAGCCGCTGGCCATGCTGTATGCCGGAAACCAGTTCGGCACCTGGGTGCCGCAACTGGGGGACGGCCGCGCCATTCTGCTGGGGCAGGTGGAGGGGCCGGACGGCGCGTGGGATCTGCAACTGAAAGGGGCGGGCAAAACCGCCTTCTCCCGCATGGGGGACGGGCGCGCGGTGTTGCGTTCGGTGGTGCGCGAATACCTGTGCTCCGAGGCCATGCACGGCCTGGGCATTCCCACCACCCGCGCCCTGTGCATCGTCGGCAGCGATGAGCCGGTATACCGGGAAACGGTGGAAACCGGCGCCATGATGACCCGCATGTCGCCCAGCCACGTGCGTTTCGGCAGCTTCCAGGTGTTTGCCTCGCGCAACCAGCACGATCATCTGAAAACCCTGGCGGATCACGTCATTGAGCACCACTTCCCGGAACTGGCCGGGCAGCCGGATGCCTATCCGCGTCTGCTGGCCACGGTGGCGGAACGCACCGGCCAACTGGTGGCCCGCTGGCAGACCGACGGCTTCGTGCACGGGGTGCTCAACAGCGACAACATGTCGATTCTGGGGCTGACCATCGACTACGGCCCGTTCGCCTTCATCGACCGCTACCAGCACGACTATGTGCGCAACCACACGGACCGCACGGGGTTTTACGCCTATAACCGGCAGCCGGACATCGGCCGGTACAACCTCTATCTGCTGGCCAACGCCCTGCTGCCCCTGATGGACACGGAGCAGGCGCAGGCGGGGCTGGACGCCTACATGCCGGCGTTCACCGCCGCCTACCGGGCGCGCATGGCGCAAAAGCTGGGGCTGGCGGACCACGCCGAAAACGATGCCCTGTATGCGGACCTGTTCGATCTGATGCACGCGGGCCATGTGGATTTTGCCTGTTTCTTCCGGGGCCTGTCGGATTTCCGCACGGGCGGGGAGGGGGTGCGGATTCCCGAGGCGTGTGCCCGGTTGGTGGATCAGAGCGCCTTCGGCTGCGACGACAGTTCCCTGCTCGACTGGTTCCAGCGCTACGCCACACGGCTGGCAGGCGGCCCCCCGGACGACGAGCGCAAGGCCGCCATGGACCGGGTCAACCCCCGTTACCTGCTGCGCAATCACCTGTGCCAGGACGCCATCGACCTGGCGGAGGATGGCGATTTTTCAGAAATTGAGCGCCTGCACCGGCTGCTGAGGGACCCATTCACCGAGCACCCCGGCATGGAAGCCTACGCCGCCCCACCCCCCGCCACCGCCCCGGTGCCGCTGCTTAGTTGCAGCAGTTGAGGGGAGTCTCCGCCAATCGGAAATTGCGGTCCTGAGCCGCATCGTCAGTTTCTTATTAGAGCGTGGCGCTTCTCATGCCGTGCGTTGGACTTGGGGCAGGGCCCGGTGTACCTGCCGACTGCCGCCTTCCCCAGGATTACTAGGATTTCGCCAGATGACCATCTATTTTAGACATCTATTGATTTTCGGGGGGATTACCCCCCGATTGTTTGAACAGGTTGGCCCGTTTGGATAAGTGGATTTCCTGCGGGTTTATGCTGCCTCGGGCCGGGGCAGTTGCTTGAAGTAATACTGGGCTGGGGTCGTGCGGTCAAGGGCCGAGTGGG
>JAOUMB010000070.1 GCA_029881725.1 Nitrospirota bacterium | reverse complement strand
GGAGTCGGCAACTTCGGGCTCGGCGGCCTTGGCCTTGGCGGCTTCCTCCTCTGCCTTACGGGCGGCCTCTTCCGAGGCCTTTGCCTGGGCGGCGGCTTCCTGCACGGCTTCGGCCTTGGCAGCCTCGGCGGCGCGCTTGCCACGCATGTCCTTCTCGGCGATACGCGCAGCCTTGCCACGACGCTCACGCAGGTAATACAGCTTGGCGCGACGCACCTGACCGCTGCGCAGCACCTCGATCTTGTCGACGATCGGGCTGTTGAGCGGGAACACACGCTCCACGCCAGTGTTATAGGACACCTTGCGCACGGTAAAGGATTCGCGGTTGGAGCCGCCATTCTTGGCGATCACCAGCCCTTCGTAAATCTGAATGCGCTCTTTGCCACCCTCCACAACCTTCACGTGGACCCGTACCGTGTCACCCACGGTAAAGGACGGCCGGTTAGTGGCCGCAAGGGATTTTTCGATGCGCTCAAGCCGGTTCATGACTCGCCTCCAAAGGAACCTGAAAGACGGAGTATTATGCCGACAACTCCGCCGATAATCAACTCGGACCGTAGATTTTTATTGCCCCAGCAGCCGGTCGAGAATAATCGACACCGCACTGCGCACGGACAGGTGGTTGTATGCCCCGGGGCCCCGCACCGGCTCCAGCAACCGGTCCATGCCGCACACCGTCTCCTCGGACAGCCCCCAGCCGGTGCCGAACACCAGCAGCAACGGCGGCCCTCCCGCCGCGAGCCGCTGCCGCAGTTCCACAAAGGAAACCGGCGCCACCCCCTCCACCGTGCGGGCGGAGGTGGCCACCACTTCCGGACCCACCCCCTCCCGGTGGACAACCTCGCGAATGGCGTCCTGCAGGGTGTCCACCACCGACACCACCTCCAGCGCCTGTTTGCGGTTGGGGTTGTAGCGGGAGCCGAATTCCCCCTCCCAGTGCCCGGTCATGCGCGTCACCAACCGTTTCTGGGCCTCCAGCGGGGTGACCAGAAAATACCCGGAACAGCCATAGGTCACCACCGCGCGGGCGATATCGTGCAGGCTCAGGCCGGTGACCGCGGTGGTCACCAGATCGCCGCGCTTGTTCTTGACCGGCCCGTGCACCAGGGCCACGTATACCGCCGCGCTCATGCGCCGTTCCCGCCGGATTTCCGGGCCGCCAGATCCGGGCGCTTGGTACGGGTGACCTGACGGGCCTGCTCCGCCCGCCACCGTTCGATTTCCGCGTGATGCCCGGAGCGCAGCACCTCCGGCACGGTCATGCCGCGAAACACCACCGGACGGGTGTACTGGGGATACTTCAGCCCCCCCGCCGCCGCTTCGGAAAAACAGTCCTGCTGGTGGGAGCGGTCATCCCCCAGCACGCCGGGAATCAGCCGCACCGCCGCATCCAGCATGGCCAGCGCGGGCAACTCGCCCCCGGTGAGCACGAAATCACCCAGGGACACCTCCTCGAAGGCCAGACCCTGCATGATCCGCTCATCCATCCCTTCGTAGTGGCCGCACAGGATCACCAGCGGGCGGGCCTCCCGCGCCAGTTCGGCGGCCAGCGCGTGGTCGAGCACGCGCCCCTGGGGAGATGGCAGCAGGCGGCGCACCGGCCCGTCCAGGCGGGCCTCCACCGCCTCCACCGCCGCGTACACCGGCTCCGGACGAAACACCATGCCGGGACCACCCCCGTAGGGCACATCGTCCACCCGGCGGTAGTTGCCCAGGCCGAACTCCCGCAGATCGGTTACGCCACAAGTGAACTGGCCCGCCTCCCGGGCGCGGGACAGGATGCTGGTGTCCAACACGGCGCGAACCATATCCGGGAACAGGGTGATGATTTCGGCATGCATGGGATCAGCGGGCATCGGAGGAGCCCGGTTTTGGGGGAAGCACCCCGTCCGGAATCAGGCCCTCGATGGGGCGGAGCACCATGCGCCGGGCGCCCAGGTCCACCTCCACCACAAACTTCTCCACGGCGGGCACCAGATAGCGCACGCCGCCGGGGGCGGTAATTTCAAAATTGTCGTGAGCGCCCCCCTCCACCACGGCGGTGAGCTTCCCCAGCGGGTGCCCCGCCTCATCCTCCACCTTCAGGCCCAGCAGCTGGTGGTGGTACCACTCCCCCTCGTCGGGCTCGGGAGAGGTATCGGCGGTGGCCCACAGGGTGCCCCCGTTCAGGGTTTCGGCGGCGGTGCGGTCGGGAATTTCCTCGAACGACAAAAACACGCGTTCGGCATGCCCGCGCGCGGCACGCACGGTGAGGCTGCGCTCGGCCAGACCGGAACGCCGCCACACCACGGACAACCCGGCATAAAACCGGGACGGATCACCGGCCAGCGGCGCCAGACGCACCTCGCCCCGGATGCCATGAGCGCGGACACCGGCACCGATCTGTACCCACTCCGCGCTCATGATGACGGCCTCCGGAGCACCCGGCCGGAGCCGGGCGAAAACAGGCTAGGCGCGGGCGCGGCGAATCAGGTCGCGCACCGAGTCGGAAACGGTGGCACCCTTGGCCAGCCACTCGTCCACGCGGTCGGTCTGCAGGTTCAGCCCGCCCTCGGTGGCCAGCGGATCGTAGGTGCCGAGCACCTCCAGACAGCGCCCGTCACGACGGGTGCGGCTGTCGAGCACCACCACACGGTAGTACGGAAGCTTCTTGCGACCCATGCGGGTCATGCGGATGGTAACGGCCATGCCTTCTCCTTGTTCGATTTAGCGCCGCTTAAAACGGCAACATCTGTTTCAGTTTGTAACCCTTGCCACGGGCGCCCGACAGGGTCTTCATCATCTTGCGCCCCTTGACGAAATTCTTCAGCAGCCGGTTCACTTCCTGCACGCTGGTGCCGGAGCCCCGGGCAATGCGCTTGCGGCGGCTGCTGTTGATGATCTGGTGATTGTTCCGCTCCACAACGGTCATCGAGTTAATGATCGCCTCGACCCGGTTGATCTCCTTGTCAGGCACCGCGTCGGCCACCTGGGCCAGCTTGCCCGCGCCGGGCAGCATGCCGAGGATGTCACTAAGGGAGCCCATCTTGCGGATCTGCCGCATCTGGTCGCGGAAGTCTTCCAGCGTAAAATCGTTTTTCTTGAGCTTTCTGGCGAGTTTTTCCGCCTCCTCGCGGGAGACGGCGGTTTCCGCCTTCTCCAGCAGCCCCAGCATATCGCCCATGCCCAGGATGCGGCCCGCCATCCGCTCCGGATGGAAGGTTTCCAGCGCGCCGATCTTCTCACCCACGCCCACGAACTTCACCGGGCATCCGGTCACCTGCCGCATGGACAGCACCGCGCCGCCCCGCGCATCCCCCTCCAGCTTGGACAGGACGATGCCCGACAGACCCAGCGCAGCGTGGAACGAGGTGGCGATGTTAACCGCTTCCTGGCCGGTCATGGCGTCGGCCACCAGCAGGGTCTCGCGCGGCTGCACCGCGTCGCGCACCTGCACCAGCTGGTCCATCAGGTCGCCGTCCACGTGCAGGCGGCCGGCGGTATCGAACAGCACCACGTCGTAGCGCTGGGCGTTGGCGTGGGCTAGGCCCTCCTTCGCCGCGGCCACCGGGTCTCCACCCGCCGGCTGCGGGTCCAGCACCGGCACGTCGATGCTCCGCCCCAGGGTCTTGAGCTGCTCCACGGCGGCGGGGCGCTGCAGGTCGCAGGCCACCATCAGCACCCGACGCCCCTGGGTCTTGAGGCGGTTGGCCAGCTTGGCGGTGGTGGTGGTTTTACCGGAGCCCTGCAAGCCGACCATCAGCACCACGGTCAAATCGTCCGGCGACAGGTTCAGCGGAGACTGGGTGCCACCCATCAGGCGCGCCAGCTCCCGCTGCACGATGCCGGCCACCTGCTGCCCCGGCGTCATGCTGCCCAGTACGTCCTGGCCAAGGCACTTTTCGCGCACGTCGGCGACGAACGACTTCACCACGGAGAAATGCACGTCCGCCTCCAGAAGGGCGAAACGCACCTCCTTCATGGCGTCGGAAATATGCTGCTCGGTGAGGACCCCGCGCCCCTTGAGGCGGCCGAGGACCCCCTCGAGCTTGTCGGAAAGGGCGTTGAGCACGGGTCTCCTGTTATCCTGCCACCCACCGGAAAGGCTTGAAATCAAAGGGCGCAGCAACACACGCCACGCCGCAAACGGACCTTTCCCCTTGATGGGAAGCCTTAAAGTGTATGAAAATAAGGGGCCACAGGTCAATCAAAACCGTGTGTCCGGCCCACGGCGATTTTTTCCGGGGGCCCCGCGCCGGGCGGGTTTTGCCAGGATGCCTTCCGGCTTCCGGGCATGGCCCGTTGCCGGATCTGGCCACCCCCCGGCGGCCCGCGCAGTATCACAGCCAGGAGAATGACAATGGGAAGCACCCAGGGGAACATCAGCGACATCGCCGCCTACGTCACCGGGCGCGCCCGCGCCGTGCGTGCCGCCTCGGTGCGTCTGGCCACCACCCCCGCCGAGGTGAAGAACCGCGCCCTGCTGGCCATGGCCGATGCCCTGATCGCCCGCGCGGCGGAGATCGGCGCCGAAAATCAAAAAGACCTGGACGCGGGCCGCGCCAAGGGGCTGGACGCCGCCATGCTGGACCGGCTGGCGCTGACCCCGGAGCGCATCGCCTCCATGGCCGACGGCCTGCGCCAGATTGCCGCCCTGCCCGACCCGGTGGGCGAGATCGACGGCATGGAGCGCCGCCCCGGCGGCTTTCTGGTGGGGCGCATGCGGGTGCCCATCGGGGTCATCGGCATCGTCTATGAATCCCGCCCCAACGTCACCGCCGACGCGGCCGCCCTGTGCATCAAGAGCGGCAACGGCGTGGTGTTGAAGGGGGGATCCGAGGCCATCCACTCCAACACGGTCATCGCCCGCATTCTGGAGCAGGCCGGGGCCGAAGCCGGGCTGCCGTCCGGCTGCGCCGCCCTGCTGGAAACCACCGACCGGGCCGCCGTGGACCACATGCTGGTGCAGGAACAATCCATCGACCTGATCATCCCGCGCGGCGGCGAGGGGCTGATCCGCATGGTGGTGGAAAAGAGCCGCATCCCGGTCATCAAGCACGACAAGGGGCTGTGCCACACCTACATTGACCGGGCGGCGGACCTGGACATGGCCCTGAACCTGACCGAAAACGGCAAGATCCAGCGCCCGGGCACCTGCAACACCACGGAAACCGTGCTGGTGCATCGGGACATCGCGGAAAAATTCCTGCCCCCGCTGGCCGCCCGCATGCGCGAGCGGGGGGTTGCCCTGCACGCCTGCCCGCGCGCCCTGCCCCTGCTGCCGGACGCGGTCCCCGCCACCGATGCGGACTGGGACACGGAATGGCTGCGTCTGGAAATGAGCGTGAAGGTGGTGGACGGCTACGACGATGCGGTGGCCCACATCCGCGCCCACGGCTCGGAGCACACCGAAGTGATCGTCACCGCCGACTACCCCACCGCCATGCGCTTTGTGCGCGAGGTGGACGCCGCCTCGGTGCACGTGAACGCCTCCTCCCGCCTGCACGACGGCAATGTGTTCGGGCTGGGCGCGGAAATCGGCATTTCCACCAGCCGCCTGCACGCCCGCGGCGCCATGGGCCTCAAGGAGCTGACCTGCCAGAAGTTCGTGGTGCTGGGCGACGGCCAGTTGCGCGAGTAGCCGCGTGGCCCATCCACGCATCGGCATTTTCGGCGGCACCTTCAACCCGGTCCACGAAGGCCACCTGAAAGTGGCCGGGGCGTGCCGCAAGGCGCTGGGGCTGGACCGCATCCGCTTCATCCCGGCGGGGGAGCCACCCCTGAAAACCCACAATCTGGCCCCGGCGGCCCACCGCCTTGAAATGGTGCGCATCGCCATCCACGGCATCCCTGAATTCGAGGTGGACGACCGCGAAGTGCGCCGCGATGGCCCCTCCTACACCCTGGACACGGTAAACAGCCTGAAGGCGGAGCAGCCGGACACCCGCTGGACCCTGATTCTGGGGCTGGACGCGGTGCTCGGCCTGGGGGCGTGGCACCGCCCGGATGCACTGCTGCGCGCCCTGCCGCTGGCGGTGCTGTTTCGCCCCGGCGCCCGGTTCGGGCAATTGAAGGACCTGCCGCAGATGGCGGGAATCGACTTTTCCCCCCTGTTCGACTGCTGCGGACGCGACCCGGAGGCCCCCCTCCACCTCACCTCCGGCGACGGCATCCACTTGATCCTGGTGCCGGTGACCCCGTGCCCCGAATCGGGGACGGCGATTCGCAAGGCGCTGGCGGAAGGGCGGCCCCCCTTGGGACTGCCCCCCGCCGTGCACGACTACATCACCCGCAACGGCCTGTACACCTGACCGGGGACTCGCCCCCGGCTCCCGGCTACAGGGCGATCGCGCCGGACTCGATCAGCTTTTTTTGCACCTCCTGGTTGGTGGCATAGAACAGCGCCGTGTGCCCGAAGACATCGACGGTGTTGATCCGGGTGACCGCCTTCAGCAGGATGCCGACGATCTCCTTGTTGTTGGCCATGGCCGCCAGATGCAGGGGGGTACGGACGTCCACCCCTTGGGCATCGGCGCTTGCGCCGCCTCCGATCAGGGTTTCCACCAATCCCTTGTTGCCCGCAATCACTGCGTCATGCAACGGGGTGTTGATCTGCGCCGAGGGCAGGGTCACGGTCACCGTGGCGCCGGCGCTGCCGGGATTGCCCGCCAGGTCGGTGGCGCTGAAGATCACCGTAGTGGTGCCCACCGGGAAGGTGGGCGGGGCATTGTTCGTCACCTCCACCGCACCGTCCACGTTGTCCGCCGCCGAGGCCGACGCCAGGAACGCCACGATGGCCGGATCGCTTATTGGGATGCCCGCCGGGTCGGCGGCGACCAGCGTGAGCGGCGCCGGGACGGTCACCACCGGGGCGGTCTGGTCGGTTACGGTGACCGTTGAGGTCGCCGTCCCGATGTTGCCCGCCGCATCACTCGCGGTAAAGGTGACCGTGGTCACCCCCAGCGGAAGCGGGTTCGGGGCGTTGTGGGTCAGGCTCACCACACCCACGTTATCCGTGGCCGTCGCGCCGTTCAGGAATGCGGCAATCACCCCGTTGCTGGCCGGCGTGCCCGTACCGTCCATCGCCGGCACCGTGATGGCCGCCGGAGCGGTAACCACCGGAGCCGTCGTATCCGGGGCCGGAGCCGGAACCGGGGCCGGGATTTCCGGCGCCGGGGCGGCAGCCAGACAGGTACCCGCACCGCCCCCCAGGAAGTCGGCAATGGCCGGACCACCCGCGGCGCCCACGGCGGGAAGCACCATCCACCCGTCGTCCGCATTGCCGTCACCATCGGCATCGAACACCAGCGCGTCACTGCCCAGGTGGCCATCCGGAACAAACAGTTGCGGATGGTCAAACGGGGCCCGTTCATGGCGCACCCGCTCATCGGTCAGGGTGAGCAGGAAGGCCACCACGTCGGCCTTGTCCTGATCGGTCATGCCCAGATTCTGAATGGTGGGGGCCAGGTCCATGGCGTTTTCCGCATGGAAGTCGGCTCCCCGGTTGTAGAAATCGACCACTTCACACAGGGTGCGCTTGCCGCCGTTGTGGAAATAGGGCGCGGTCAGTTCCGCATTGCGCAGGCTCGGCACCTTGAAGGAACCATCCACCAGCGGCCTGTCGGTGGCGATTGGCGCCTCCAGGGTCATCGGCCTCCCGGTCACGATGTTGATCACCTCTGGCACGCCGGCGCGGATAAACGGCTCCGGCAGCCCCAACAAACGTTGCGCGGACATGCCCAACGGCGTTCCATCCGGGTTCACGCCGGGCGCGCCCAGCCCCAGATCGTCCGTGGTGCGGGTCACGCCCACGTTATAAAAGCCGAGGTCGTACAGCACGTTGGGAACTGCGGTCAAGGTGCCCAGCACCACGCCCCCGGCCAGCACCTGGTACACACCGGGAACCATGTTGAAGGTGAGAATTTCCAGGCCGATGCTGCCATCGTTGCCCACGGTCAGCGTGGCGTCGACAGCCGGATCGGTAATCGCCTCCGGCTTCGGTTCCAGAGCCAGATTCATCACGATCGGCTGGGTCAGCTTGTCGCCGAAGGCACTTTTATAGGTGCCGCGCGCGGTCGGATCGCCCGGTGCCGGGCGCACCTCGATCAGCCCGGTCAGCGGCGAATTGGCGGGATTCAGGCTGAATCCGGCCGGGAACGGCAGTTGATCCGGCAGCGGGTTGCTGCTCATCACCAGCCGCCCCATGTCCAGAATCGCCCCGGACTGCATGCGTTCCACCAGGAACTCCGGCGCAGCAATGGCCCCCGGCAACACCAGCGGGGCCAGCCCCACCTGACTGACTGCCGCCCCGGTGAATTCCGATCCCAGGTGGCATATGGCGCAGAACGCGATGGGAATGTCGGGGTTCGGGTTCTGGCCGATATTGGAAAAAATCTCCAGACCGCGCTTTTCGTTGGCGGTGAGCGTTACCGGCACGCCGCCGGGCCCGATGTCCCCGCGCCGTGCCTGATCGAACTTGGCATTGTCAGAGATCAGCGTGGACTCGTACATCTGCACGGCCAGGCCGAAGAACAGCGAGAAGTTGGCCTCCATCACCGAATACAGGCCGCCGTTCACGACAACCGGCACAGCGCTGTCCCACCAGGTGGGAAGGAAGGCGGCGCGCACCATATCGGCATAGGTCCCGGTCAGCCCGGCCCCCGGCGCGGCCATGCCGCCCAGCACGCTGTCGGTCGCATCCACCGCCTGCTGCTGCAAGGGTCGCGCGGTGAGCAGCTTGCGCCCCATGTCGGCCCACTGTCTTCCAGCGGCGGACATCTCGGTGTCGTTCAACACCGGCCCCACCGCCTGCGCCGCCAGACTGGAAAGTTCCATCAGAATCGACGTCAGCGACGGCTGGCCCGACGCGTCCACGGTCCACACCTGGGCCGCCGGGTCGTGCTGGCCGAACGGGCTCACGCCGTTGAACCCCGCTGCCGCACGACCGTCCCAGAAGTTGCGCAGGTTGAACACCGCGTTGATCACCGACGGCGTGTTGCGCCCCGTCACCCGCCGCGTGTTGAGCGGCATGCCCGCCCCGTCCGGCGCGTGGAACACCGCATCGGGAATCAGCGCCGTGTCATCCACCGGAACCCCCGGAGCCACTCCCACATGGGCGGAAAACGGCACACCCTGGGAGCCCAGCACGTCTCGGATGTCCCGCGTGCGCGGCGAAAAACGGTTGTTGACGTCGGCAAAATCGGTGAGCGGAAAGTCAGCCGGAACCACCGTGTAGTTGGGCATGCCCAATTCAAAGATGCCGTTGCCCCCCGCATTCAACTGGTTCCGCTCGCGGGCATCGGCCCCTGCGTGAAAGTGGCAGGTGGCGCACGCCTGAGTGCCGGTGCTGCCCACCGACATATCCCAGAACAGGGCCTTTCCCAGCCGCACCGCCGCCGCGCGATCGGCCACGAACAGCCCCAGCGTGGACGGCTCCGGAACATTCACCCAGTTGAGGGGAACGGGCACAAAGGAATCGAGCACCGCGTCCTGAAAGATGCGGGTCGGCTTCGGAGCCTGAGCGAAACTCACCGCGGGCGATAACGCCATGAACAGCGAAACCACCAAGGCCACAACAGCCTGAATGCGTTCCTGAACGGTTCCGGAGCGACTCCATTTACGGGGGTGAGCCACCATCACATATCCTCCACTCACACAGTTTCGGGTAACCACCGTGCCTGCCCCACGCAAGACAGCGGAAACACCACCGGCACTTCCCCTTACCACACAAGGGGGAAACATCCTGCAAACAGGCAGGGAGCCTCCCGTGTCCGGTATCGGATCACTGGAAATGCGCGGGCGCTTTCGGCGCCAATGTGCGTTTTTGTACACTCTGGCATCATTTTTTGGGGATGTCAAGCGCGCAGTGGATCGGGGATCCGGGCGAACGGGCGAACGGGCGAACGGGCGAACGGGCGAACGGGCGAACGGGCGAACGGGCGAACGGGCGAACGGGCGAACGGGCGAACGGGCGAACGG
>JAOUMB010000028.1 GCA_029881725.1 Nitrospirota bacterium | reverse complement strand
AAAGGACGACGCCGTGTGGCTGGCCACCACCCGCCACGGGGATGACAAGGACCGGGTGATGATCCGCGGCAACGGGGTGACCACCTACTTCGCCTCCGACGTGGCCTATCACAAGGAAAAATTCGAACGCGGCTTCAAGCGCCTGATCGACGTGTGGGGCGCCGATCACCACGGCTACATCGCCCGCATGAAGGCCGCCTGCACCATGCTCGGACACGATCCGGAAGACCTGACCGTGGTGCTGGTGCAGCTGGTTTCCCTGCTGCGGGACGGCGAGCCGGTGGCCATGTCCACCCGCGCCGGCCAGTTCGTCACCCTGGAGGAGGTGCTCAAGGAGATCGGCGCGGACGCCACCCGCTTCTTCTTTCTTACCCGCAAGAGCGACGCCCAACTGGAGTTCGACCTGGCGGTGGCCAAGGCGCAGACCTCCGACAACCCGGTCTACTACGTGCAGTACGCCCACGCCCGCGTGTACCAGCTGTATGCCAAGGCCCAGGAGCAGTGCGGCTTCGGGCAGAAGGAAATCTACGCCGAGGGCGCCGGATGGGACCTGTCGCCGCTGGCCGACCCGGAAGGGGTGCAACTGATCAAGCAGCTGCTGCAATTCCCGCAGGTGGTGGATCTGTCCGCCCGGGAACTGGCGGTGCACCGCATCCCCTACTACCTTCAGGAACTGGCCTCGGGCTTTCATGCCTATTACTACAAAAACCGCTTTATCGGCGACGACCTGACGGTAACCCGCGCCCGGTTGGTGCTGGCCGCCGCCGTGGGGCAGGTGGTGCGCAATGGCCTGGACCTGATGGGCGTAAGCGCCCCGGAGCGCATGTGACCCCGGTGTCCGCCCCTTCCGCGCTGGCGTTCCGGGTCGAATCCCGCTGCACGGAAACGGCGGCGCGCACCGGTACCGTGGAACTGGCTCACGGCACCCTCCGCACCCCGGTGTTCATGCCGGTGGGCACCCAGGGCACGGTGAAGGGGCTGAGCCCCCGTGACCTGACCGACCTGGGCGCGCAGATCGTGCTCGGCAACACCTATCACCTGTACCTGCGCCCCGGTCACGAGCTGGTGAAACAGCTCGGCGGCCTGAACCGGTTCATGGCCTGGGACCGGCCCATCCTCACCGACAGCGGCGGCTATCAGGTGTTCAGCCTGGGGGAGTTGCGCAAGGTGGAGGAGGAAGGGGTACGGTTCGCCAGCCATGTGGACGGCAGCCGCCACCTGCTCACCCCGGAACTGTCCATCGAGATCCAGCAGGCGCTCGGTTCGGACATTGCGATGATCTTCGACGAATGCCTCCAGTACCCGGCGGAGCGGGAGCAGACGCGCCGCTCCATGGAACGTTCCCTGCGCTGGGCGGAGCGTTCCAAGGCGGCCCACACCAAGCCGGATCAGGCCCTGTTCGGGATCGTGCAGGGGGGCTTCGAGGACGACCTGCGGGTGACCTCCGCCTGCGCCATCACCGGCATGGGGTTCGACGGCTACGCCATCGGCGGGGTATCGGTGGGGGAAGGGCACCAGCGCATGCTGCACGTGGTGGAGCACACGGTGCCGTGGCTGCCGGAGGATTCCCCCCGCTACCTGATGGGGGTGGGCCTGCCCATCGACATGGTGGAGGCGGTGGCGCGCGGCATCGACATGTTCGACTGCGTGATGCCCACCCGCCACGCCCGCACCGGCTACCTGTTTTCCGGCTGGGGGCGGGTCAACATCAAGAACGCCCGTTTCCGCGCGGATCAGGGGCCGGTGGAGGAGGGCTGCACCTGCTATACGTGCGGCAATTTCTCCCGCGCCTACCTGCGCCACTTGTTCGTCTCCGGCGAAATGCTGGGACGCCAACTGAACACGGTGCACAACGTGCATCATTACCTGAACCTGATGCGTACCATTCGCGCGGCCATCCGCGAGGGACGCTTTGGCGCCTTCCGGCGCGAGGCGGCCGCCGCCTGGAAAGAGGAGAGTTCCAATGACTGACTGGACCGAACTGATCGGCCCCGCCACCGCCTACGCCCAGGGCGGTACCGCCCCCACCGGAGGCGGTGCCTTCCTGACCAGCTTTGCACCGTTTATTGTCATTTTCGTGCTGTTCTGGGTCCTGCTCATCCGCCCTCAGCAAAAACGGCAGAAGGAACACCGTTCCCTGGTGGACAACCTGAAAAAGGGCGACAAAGTGATTACCAACGGTGGTATGTTCGGCACCGTCATGGCCGTCTCCAGCGAGACCATCACCCTGCAGGTGGCCGACAACGTCAAAATCAAGATGCTGCGTTCCGAGATCATGGGGATGCAGGCCGAAATCGACGCATAAGGAGAACGCCGGTTTTCGACCGGGGGAGAAACGATGCAGAAAAAACTCGCCGGCAGACTGATCGCCGTGGCCGTGGTGGCCCTCCTTTCACTGCTCTATTTTTTGCCCAGCTTTTCGGAAGACCGCATTCCGGCCCCGCTGCGCGCCGTTACCCTCGGGGAAGGACTGACCCTGGGGCTGGACCTGCAGGGCGGCATCCATCTGGTGCTGCGCGTGGAGCGCGAGGCGGCCGTGGAAAACTTTGCCGAACGCACCCTGGAGAGCCTCAACCGCACCCTGGCCGAGGAAAAGACCGGCGCCAGCGCCAAGGCGGAGGACGGCTACGGTTTCCGCATCACCTACGACGGCACCGGCGAGGTGCGCAGCCTGATTCAGGCCCAGATCGACAAGCACTTCCGCAGTGTGGAGCAGGCCCGGCCGCCGGAGGGGATGTTCATGTTCCTGCGCCTCACCGAAGAGGAACAGGAACGCATCCGCACCGGCGCGGTAACCCAGGCGGTGGAGACCATCCGCAACCGGATCGACCAGTTCGGTGTGGCCGAGCCGCTCATACAGCAACAGGGCCTGGACGAAATTCTGGTGCAGTTGCCCGGCGTGGGGGATCCGGACCGGGCCATCGACCTGATCGGCAAGACCGCACTGCTGGAGTTCCGGCTGGTGAACGAGGAGGTCAACCTGAATCGGGGCGATACGGTGCCGGAGGACTCGGAAATCCTCTACCAGCGCATCACCGACCCGCTCACCGGCGTCGAAATCGACCGGGAGCCGCATGTAGTCAAGCGCCGCGCCATGCTCACCGGCGATACCCTCACCGACGCACGGGTTTCCATCGACCAGTTCAACGAGCCGTATGTGGGCATCGACTTCGATTCCACCGGGGCGAAGATTTTCGGGCAGGTGACCGCCGAAAACGTGGGACGCCGGTTTGCCATCATTCTGGACGGTAACGTCTATTCCGCCCCGGTAATCCGGGAGGCCATTCCCGGCGGCCGCGCTTCCATCAGCGGCAGCTTCACCCCGGCCGAGGCCAACGACCTGGCCATCGTGCTGCGGGCCGGTGCCCTGCCCGCGCCGGTGACCATCCTGCAGAACGTCACCGTGGGGCCAAGCCTGGGGGCCGACTCCATCAACGCCGGGCTGGTGGCCACCCTGGCGGGACTTTCCCTGGTGGTGGCGTTCATGGTGGTTTACTACCGCATGGCCGGCGGCATCTCGGTGATCGCCATCGTGCTCAACCTGCTGGTGCTGATGGGCGCCCTGGGGGCCATGCACGCCACCCTCACCCTGCCCGGCATCGCGGGCATCCTGCTTACCGTGGGCATGGGGGTGGACTCCAACGTGCTGATCTTCGAGCGCATCCGCGAGGAACTGAAGATGGGCAAGACCGTGCGTCTGGCCATCGACCAGGGGTACGACCGGGCGCTGGTAACCATCATCGACGCCCACGTCACCACCCTGATCACCGCGGCGGTGCTGTTCCTGTTCGGCTCCGGGCCGGTCAAGGGCTTCGCGGTCACCCTGTCCTTGGGCATCCTGATCAACTTCTTTACCGCTTTTGTCGGCACCCGCGTGTTCTTCGACTGGATGAACGCCAAACGCCGCCTGGCCACCTTGAGCATCTGACGGGGCGAATTCCATGGAGATTATCGGACAAACCAACATCGACTTCCTGGGAAAGCGCAAGATCGCCTTCCTGGTATCCGGCATCCTGATCACCCTGGGACTGGTAGCGGTGGTGCGCATCGTCACCGGCACCGCCAACCTGGGCATCGACTTCGCCGGCGGCACCAGCGTGCAGCTCCACTTCCAGCACGCGGTACCCATGGAAGAGGCGCGTGAGATTCTGGCCGGGGCGGGCATTCAGGCCGACCTGCAGAACTTCACCGGCACCGGCAAGCTGCTGATCCGCATCAAGGGCGACGCCACCATCGAGGAAAACCTGGGCACCAAGGTGCGCGCCGTGTTCCGCGAGGCCCTGCCGGACAACCCCTTCGTGCTGGACAGCGAAACCGAAATCGGCCCCACCATCGGCGACCGGCTGCAGAAGGACGCCGCGCTGGCCATCTTCCTGTCCTTCGTCGGCATCGTGATCTACATTGCCATGCGCTTCGAGTTCCGCTTCGGCGTGGCCGCGGCGGTGGCCACCTTCCACGACGTGCTGGCGGTGCTGGGGCTGTTTTTGCTGATGGGTAACGAGGTGAACCTGCTGCTGGTCACCGCCCTGCTGACCCTGGCGGGATATTCGCTGAACGACACCGTGGTGGTGTACGACCGTATCCGTGAAAACATGCGCAAGCGCCACGGCGAAAGCCTGGAAGAGCTGATGAACCGGGGCATCAACCAGGTGCTCAGCCGCACCGTGGTCACCACCCTCACCACCCTGCTGGTGCTGATCACCCTCACCCTGTGGGGCGGTGAGGTGCTGCACGACTTTGCCTTGGCGCTGCTGCTGGGGGTGCTGGTGGGCAACTATTCCTCCATCTTTGTGGCCAGTTCCATGGTGCTGGTATGGCGCGGAAGCACCCCGGACGACAGCGGAGACGACCCGGAAGCCGAGACGCAGGGAGCCACCGCATGACCGGCTTCAAAGCCATCCTGTCCGCCTGTGCGGCGGCCGTGATCCTGAGCGCCTGTGGCGGCGGCGCCCCCTCCGGCAACGGAGATTCCGGCAATGCCGAGGTGCTGGCGGAACTGAAGGCCCTGCGCGCCGAACTGCGCGAACTGTCCGACCGGCTGGACAGCCTCCAGCCGGGAGCCCCCTCCCCGTCCGCCGCCCGCCCCGACACCGCCCAGACCCCGGTGCCCACGGCGGGATACCCGTCCATGGGCAAGGACAGCGCCCCGGTGACGGTGGTGGAGTTTTCCGACTACCGCTGCCCGTTCTGCGGCCGCCACTCGCGGGAAGTGCTGCCGCAGATCGTGCGCAACTTCGTGAATACCGGCAAGGTGCGGTACGTCTATATGGACTTCGCCGTGAAAAGCTATGCCCGCGAGGCCGCCGAGGCCGCCCATTGCGCCGGGGAGCAGGGCCAATACTGGGAAATGCACGACTACCTGTTCGAGCGCCAGGGCGACATCCGCCCGGACAACCTGGAATCCATGGCCCGCGCCGCCGGGGTGCCGGACATGACCGCTTTCAAGGCGTGCATCGACGACACCCGGTTCGACACCCTGATCGCCACCGGCCGCCGCTATGGACAGAACGCCGGGGTCTCCGGAACCCCCACCTTCGTGGTGGGCAGGAGTTCGGCGGACGGGGTGATTTCCGGGGAACTGGTGATCGGCGCCAAGCCCTACGAGGACTTTGCCGACGCCATCAACGCCGCGAACTGACCGGGATAGCGCCGGCGCCGCCGCCCGATCCGCCACCACTCCCCCGGGGAGGCGGATGCTACGAATTGTTCAGTTGTTGACACGATCGACAGGGTGAATTATATTCATACCCACGAATATACGCGGACAATTATGAAACGTGCGTTTGTAGAAGAGATCCACCAGTTGCACGCGGAGTTGTGTCAGGCCCTGGCCGACCCGAAGCGCATTCTGATGTTGTATGCCCTGGCCGACGGCCCCACTCCGGTGGGTGAACTGGCCGACCAACTGGGCATTCGCCAGTCCAACGCGTCCCAGCACCTGGCGGTGCTGCGCGACCGGGGGCTGGTTACGGCGGAGCGGTCCGGAACCACCATGTTCTATCGGCTGCGGTACCCGGCGGTACTGCAGGCGCTGGACCTGCTCCGGGGTGTGTTGAAAGAACGATTGCAGGAAGCCGGGGGCCAGGCGGAATGTTTAATGGAGATTGCCAGATGAGCGAACCGGTTATGGATATTCAGGTGGACAACGAGCTGGACATTCGCGGAGTGACCTGCCCGATCACCTTTGTGAAGAGCAAGCTGACCCTGGAAAAGATGGAATCGGGGCAGGTGCTGCGCGTGCTGATCGACTATCCACCCTCGGCCGAAAACGTGCCCCGCAGCCTGGACATGGAAGGGCACGAGATCCTGTCCATCACCGAAACCGAAGGCCCCCTGTGGACCCTGCTGGTGAAGAAGGCGTAGGAGACGCACCTTGGCCAAAAAGCTGGGCATCCTGCTGAACACCAGCCCCGAGCATCAGAACACCTATACCGCCTGCCGCCTGCTGGCCTCCTTTCTGGAGGGCGGGCACGAGGCGGAGCTGTTCCTGATGAACGACGGCATCTACAACGTGCTCAAGAACAGCTCCCCCTACCGCCTGTTCGGCGGCCTGGAGGAGTTGATGGGCAAGGGGCTGAAGGTGTCCCTGTGCCTCACCACCGGGGATATCCGCGGCTTTGGCGAGAGCGACTTCGTGAACGGGGTGGAATGCCGCAGTCAGGATCACCTGGCGGATATCGTGGCCGATTCCGACTATTTCCTCCATTTCGGGTGACCCGGTGAAACACGTCGTCCTGCTGCTTCGGCACACCCCGCTCAACCACATCAAGAACCTGGAGGCGTTCCGCCTCGGGCTCGGCCTCACCCTGGGCCACAACGAAGTGACCGTGGCCATGCTCGATGAAGGGGTGTTCAACGCGGTGTCGTTTCACCCGGAGGTGGTGGACCGGCCGGAGGTGGCCGAATTCGTCAGCTATTACGAGGCGGTGGGCGTGCGGCAGTTGGTGGAGCGGGAATCGCTGGAAAAGTATGGCGTGACCCGCCTGCGCGAGGACGTACAGACGGTGGACCGCAAGGAGATCATCGCCACCCTGCGCACCGCCGACGTGGTCATCCCGTTTTAAGGAAAGAGGCCCATGTCCACCCTGCATATCGTGCGTACCCTGGATGTGCGCCACTGTCTGGAAGTGCTCGACCCGCGGGGAGATGCCGTGCTGCTGGTGCAGGACGGCGTGCTGCACAAAAACGGCTTTCCGTGCCCGGTGTCGGCCAGCAAGGACGACGTGGCCGCCCGGCAGGTGGAAAGCCCCTACCCCCAGTTGGATTACGACGGCATCCGGGAACTCATGCTGGCCCACGAACGGGCCGTTGTCTGGTAACGAGGAGTGTTTGTATGAGCAGTCAGGTTCACGTGGATGAAGAGATCGATTGCCGGGGCCTGAGCTGCCCGTTGCCGATCATCAAAACCAAAAAGGCCATCGACGGCATGCAGGCCGGTCAGGTGCTGAAAATGCTGGCTACCGATCCGGGATCGATCAACGACATGGCCGCCTGGGTCAGCAAAACCGGGAACGAAATGGTGGACCGGGAAGAGGGCGAGGGAATTTATACTTACTATATCCGAAAAGTCGGGTAAACTGGATTTACCGATATATTGCGCCTTTATTGGGCGTATCCGGAGCGTGTGTGACACCGGATCGCGGGCGCGGAACAGATAAGGAGACCGACCCATGGGTGCAACCGAAAAAGACATCGACGCCATCGTCGAGGAGCGGGTCCAGGCGGTTCTGGACCGGAAGCTGGACGCCCTGGTGGACGAGCGGGTGGCCCGCGCCCTGGCCGAGCACGAGGCCCGTCAGGCCCCCGGCCAACTGGACCGCATCGCCATCGTGGCCTCCAAGGGCAGCCTGGACATGGCCTACCCGCCGTTGATTCTGGCCACCACCGCCGCGGCCATGGGCATGGAGGCGGGCATCTTCTTCACCTTCTACGGCCTGGACATCATCAACAAGAAGAAGAACCGCTCCCTGGGCGTGCCGCCGGTGGGCAACCCGGCCATGCCGGTACCGGTGCCGAACATCATCGGCATGCTGCCGGGCATGACCTCTGCCGCCACCATGATGATGAAAAACTGGATGGGCCGGGTGAAGCTGCAATCGGTCCCCGAGTTCCTGGACATGGCCCTGGACCTGGACGTGAAGCTGATCGGCTGCCAGATGACCATGGACGTGATGGGCACCCGGCAGTCCGACCTGATCGACGGGGTGCAGATCGGTGGCGCCGCCACCTTCCTGGAGTTCTCCAGCAAGGCCAAAACCAGCCTGTTCGTTTGATGGATCGGCCGGGAGTCCCGGCCCTGTCCCGAAATCCCGGCCCGACGGCTGCCCGTTCACGGCGCACCCGCGGGCCGGTTTTCGTTTACGGGCGAAGGGGCGCCGGCACGCTGCCGGTAATCCGCCAGATCTCGATCGTCGGGCCACGCCCGGAAAATTGCATCACCGGCTGCTGGGAACGGATGAACCCGTAATAGCGGCGTGCCGCGGCGGCCAGTTCCGGATGCGATCGGTCGGTTTGCGGCAGGAAAAACCGCTTGTAATACGAACTGCTCAGCACCACGTACACTCCGGCCCGGAAGGTCAGTTTGGACAGGTCGAAACCACCCGCCTCGGCGGGCAGAATTCCCACCTGCCACACGGGCCCCGGTGCCACGCTCCGCATGTAGTAATCCCGGTATGCGCGGCCGTACAGGGGTTTCTCCGCCATCGGCCACGGGTATCCCAGGTTTTCCAGGTGAACCCGGGGATCCGTGGCCGGAATCACCGGATGATAGTGCGGGATGGTGCCATCCAGCACGATACCCGATCCGGGTGGCAGGTTTTCGCGGATCCAGCGGGCCGCCACCACCCGGGTATCCTCCGGCTGGCTCCGCAGCGCCGCGAACGCCTGCGGCAGGTTGCCCCCAAACGGCAGCAGACAGGTCAGCACTACCAGCGCCGCCACCGCCACGCCGGTCAACCGCCCCGGTGACCATCCGCGCGTTCCGGCCAGACGCCGTATCCGCTCCGCCGCCCACGGCGTCGCGGCCGCCTCCAGCAGCAGGACCGTGCCGAAAAAGGCCACAAACGGAAATACCGGGCGCAGCCAGTACCCATCAAGGGTACGGCTGGTGATAAACGCGGTGGCGTAGGCGGCGGGCAAGGCAAGCGGCAGCAGCAGTTCGCGCCGCCGCCACAGGGCCAGGGCGGCCAGGGCGACACACAGGACCAACGGCGCGGTGCCGGCGCCGTTGGCCAACTCCGCCACAATCCGCGATCCCTTGGGCAGCAGCCCGGTGCGCTCCTCCTTGCCCAGGTGCTGAAGCTCGCCCACGGCACGCTCGCCCATGCGCTCCAGGGTCCCGCGATAGGTGTCAAAGTCGATAAACGCGTATGGCATGAACACAACCAACGCCGCCAGAAACATGCCCGCGATTCCCGCCGCCCATTTCCACGAGTAGCGGCGCCCCCACAGGTCCACGGCCACCTGCGCCGCAAATACCGGGATCAGGGTGACCGCAGGTACCTTGGAATCCACCGCGGCGGCCAGCAGAACGGCTCCGATCAGCATGTTCGGGCCCGTGCGCGGCGCCAGGAACCCGAACCACAAAAGCCCGGCCATGAATAGCAGCACGAACGCCTCGGCCTTGATCTGATCCGACGCCACCAGTGCGTCCGGAAGCACGAAAGTCACCGCAAACAGGGCAAGCGCCGCCCCTCCGGCCCGCCAGCGGCGCCAAACGATCCAGGCCAGCGTCGCGCATCCGGCGGTATATGCGAATGCACACAGGAGCTTGGCGGAAACGTAAAACACCGCGTCATTGGAAAACAGCAGCGCCGCGAATGCGTCCACCGAGGGCACCTGCCCGAACAGATGCATGCATCCGTAGATCACTGCGTACACCCCCGCCACCAGATAAATCGGCAGGGTGTGATAATCGAACCAGTGCGGGTTCAGGTCGCCATCAAAAAAGCCAAGCGCAAGGCTGACCACGGACTCTTCGTCGATCTGGAATACGGAATAACCGGTCACCGCACCGCAGCGCAGAACCGAGAGCAGCAGGACGGCCATCCCCATCAGCCCCCAGCGCAGTGCGAGGCCGCGCATGTTGGCAGGCACCCTCATGTCAGCCGGTCAAGACCCGTTCCACCCGGTCACGGATGTGCACCACCTGATGATCGGACAGACCCACCCAAAGAGGCAGGCGCAGCAGCCGCGCGGCCAGATTTTCGGTGTGGGGAAGAGGCCCCGCGACGCGGCCGAATTGTTTTCCCGCCGGCGAGTCGTGCAACGGCACGTAATGGAACACCGCCCGGACGCCGTCCGCGTTCAGGTCCGCCAGCACCCGGTCGCGGGTGGCGCCGTCCGGCAGCAGCAGGTAGTACATGTGGGCGTTGTGGCGCGTGTGGGCGGGAATGATCGGCCGCCGCAGCAGGCCGTTCGCCTCCAGGCCGGCAAAGGCCTGATGATAGGCATCCCACACCGCCATTCTCCGCCGGGTGATGTCCTCCGCCTCTTCCAACTGCGCCAGCAGGAAGGCGGCGACCAGTTCGCTGGGCAGAAACGACGAACCCACGTCCACCCAGGTGTATTTGTCCACCTGACCGCGGAAAAACTGGCGCCGGTTGGTGCCTTTTTCCCAGATGATCTCGGCCCGCTCGGCCAGTTCGGGGTGGTTGACCAGGAGCGCGCCGCCCTCGCCGGAAATGATGTTTTTGGTTTCGTGGAAGCTCAGGCAACCCAGGTGGCCGATGGTGCCCAGCGGCCGTTCCCGCCAGGTGGCCATCACCCCCTGGGCGGCGTCCTCGATCACGGTCAGCCGGTGCTGCTCGGCCACCTCCAGAATCGGTTCCATATCGCACCCCACCCCGGCGTAGTGCACGGGCACGATGGCGCGGGTCCGCTCGGTCACCGCCGCCGCCACGGCGGTTTCGTCCATGTTCAGGGTATCGGGGCGGATATCCACGAACACCGGCACCGCACCGCGCAGCACAAAGGCGTTGGCGGTGGACACGAAGGTGTAGGACGGCATGATGACTTCATCCCCCGGCCCCACCCCGGCCAGGATCGCGGCCATTTCCAGCGCGCCGGTGCAGGAGTGGGTGAGCAGCGCCCGCCGGCACCCGGCATGCGCCTCCAGCCATTCGGCACACCGCTTGGTGAACGGGCCGTCACCGGCCAGGCGGCCGGTCTCGATGGCCTCGCACACGTAGGCGAGTTCCTTGCCGGTAACGAACGGCTGATTGAAGCGCAAGGTCACACAACACTCCCCGGCGGCAGGGAAATCCGCCTACAGAATCACTTCGGCGCCATTGTCCAGAATCACCTGAAGATGAATGCGATAGGCGCCGGGCTGCAAGTATAGCGCCGGGGACAGGTCGCTGGTATCGCTCGGCTGACCCGCGTCGGAAACGTATTGGGACAGACGCTGGCCGCCCAGCCAGGTAACGCCGCGCAAACGCATGTCGCCATAGGTCGCATGACGCCACAGGGAGGCGCGTCCGTTGGCCGGCGAACTGCCCACCAACGCCCGGTCTTCCGGCACGATCCACGGGGCGGGCCCCTGGGTGCGCTTGGGATCGCCGTGGGGCAGATCGCCAAACACCTCGGTACGCTGGCTCCAGTCGGCATTGCCGGCCATCCCGAGGGAGACGTTCAAGCGGGATTTACCGGCCAGTTTGCGCGGGTCCAGCCGATACACCAACCACTGCTGTTCACCGGGAAGCAGTTCCTTGTGCTCGCCCACGGCCACCTGCCGATAGGCGGGCGTATCCACCATCGGCACCAGGGTTCCGGAGGGCACCCCATCCACCTGCAACACCAGATTGTCCGCACTGCCGTCCCGGTCGCGCACATCGATCTGTACCGTCACCGCACGGGCGGTGGACAGGTCCATCCCGGCCGGAAGGGTAAACACCTGCTCCACCCGTTGCCCCTCCCGCTTCAGGGTGACCGAAAAGGCGTGCCAGTCGGCAAACCACAGTTGATGCACCACCATGGGGCCCAGCAACAGGAACAGCATCAGACCGGTGGCCGCCGCGCGGCGGCCCGGATCCTCCCGGTGCACGCCTCCGGCCACCCACCAGGTAGCCGAAAGGATCGCCACGGAAAGTACCCCCACGATGGCCGCATGGGTCAGCCACGGGCTGACCGAGTCATACAGCACAAAACCGTCGCCCATCAGGGCCACATAGGCCGCGCCCGCGAACAGCAGCACCGATCCGAGTTCCGCCCGGCTGGGGCGCAATCTGCGGATCGGCCACAGGCGCTCCTTGAGCGGCAGCCACAGGTAACGCAAGGAAATGCTGGCCAGCAGAATCACCATGGGCATGGCCACGATCGCAAAGCGGCGCTCCTCCGACCAGGCAAACGGATAGACCAGCCCCACATAGGCCACCGGCAGCAGCAAATAGGGCAAAGTGGGCCGCATCTGCATGCGCGCCACCCCCACCACCGCCAGCCCCAGCACCGCCAGGTGCAGCAGTCCGGTCCACCAATGGAACGGCGCCGGAATGGAAGACGCACCCATGGGGGACGCCCACAGGCGGTAGACCTTTTCGGCCAGCAACAGGGCGCTGCCCAACGGGTCGCCAGTGATGGACTGCAACAGGGGCGGCGCCGTGTAGGCATCAACGGAGCCGGTTTCGGCCACCGGGTGCGGCCAGCCTTCCATGGCCGGGTCGTGGGCGGCGGCAATCAGGCCACCACTGGTCACCGGTCCACCAGGGGAGAAAACAAATCCGTCGGCGGCAAACAACGCGGTCACGTGCATCTGCCACACCGCCAGCGGTGCCAGGAACAGGGCCAGGCCCAGCACCAGGGCCCCCAGCTGTTCCCGTTTGCGGTCCCGCTTGAAGCGGGAGAGCAGCAACATGGCCATGGCCACGGTCAGCAACACCGCCAGCGGCGCCAGGCCGGGACGGGTCAGCGCCAGGACGAACAAGGCGAGCCCCATGCCCGAGGCCGCCCCCATGGTATGCCACCTGCGCTCCGGCCGGGCCAGATACGACCCCAGCCAGCCGGTCAGGGTCACCAGGAACACCGCCAGGTTTTCCGCCAGCAGTTGGGAGGACAGGTAATTGAACGCCGGATACAGGGCGAACATGGCCAGCGCGGTAACCCCCATGGCGAACGACGCGATGCGCGTGGCCAGCAGGAACAGCATCAGGCCGGTGGCCGCATGCAACAGGGCGTTTACGATCCGCCCCATGGCCACCGGATCACCCAGGGCGCCAGCCACCACGCCCATCAGCATGGAATAGGCCGCCCCCTGGCGCACTGCCGGGCGGGTATCCGCGCCATCGCCGGGCCAGGGCAGGTCAGCCATCACCGGGCCGGGAATCATGTGGCTCTGGGTGGTCAGCACCGGGTCCGGATAGGTGCCGTATTGGAAAAACAGCAGGTCGGTTACCAGCAGGGTGAACAGGATGACCGGAATCACCAGCAACAGCTTGCTGTTACGCCGCTTGGTCTGGGCCATGGACGACATGACCGCCTTGAGGCGCTCCTCCGGTGTCATGCCACTGGCGCTGAGCTTTTTATGCACCGAGCCACCGATGACCTTTTCTTCCTTGATCCCCGGTGCCGTTGGGGTGGCCACGCCTCCCCCCTGGGGCCGCAACGGATTGCCGCCGGCGGCCGGTCCGCCGCCGGACGGGCGCAACGGATTGCCACCCGCAGCCGGTCCGCCACCGGAGGGGCGCAGCGGATTGCCGCCGGCAGCCGGTCCACCGCCGGACGGGCGCAGCGGATTGCCGCCGGCAGCCGGTCCGCCACCCGCCTGCGCGGGGCGCGGGGCACCGATGCCCCCCGGAAGCGGTGAGCCGCCCACCGGGGGCGATTGGGGAGAAGCCGGTTTGGCCGGGCCTCCACCCGCCTGCGGGGTGCCCGCCGGGGGCCGGGCCGGTTGCGGTTCAGGCTCGGGGGTCTGGTTTCCCAGTTGAAAATTTTCCAGCCCGCCGGGGGCCGGTCGATGGGCGCCCGGCGTCGGGTTGCCCAACTGAATATCGCCCACCCCGCCCGGTGCCGCGGATGAGGCCGGTGCCGCCGGTGCGGCCGGTTCCGACGGGCCGCCCAGATCGATCTCGCTCGGATCGAACGGCACTCCGGCGGAGTTCTCCAGCGGAAGCTGGTCCGGAGCGGCCGGGGCCTTGGGTGCGCTGTTGTCGTTTCCACGGTTGGAGGAGGGCGGCGTATTGGTCGACATGACTGGATCCCTGAAAATAACGCAAGACATGGCAGCGGGCGTTGCCCGGCCACGCATGTAGGTGAAACGCCCGGCCTCCCCACGGGATGGGAGGCCTGTGCGCTCCGGTACCGATCTATATCCAATCGGTCATTTACGGGGGTTTGATT
Organism: Nitrospirota bacterium; assembly: GCA_029881725.1. Taxonomy (GTDB): domain Bacteria; phylum Nitrospirota; class JACRHL01; order JACRHL01; family JACRHL01; genus JAOUMB01. Next base: position 21,703 of record JAOUMB010000028.1, on the reverse strand, counting down.
ACCGGAAAACGCCTGTTTTTTTAGCGTGAAATTCGTGTGAAGGGGCTTCCTTGGCGCCTCCTTTTCCCGGAAGTCGGAGACCCGAATCAGGCGGCATACATCACAATACCGGCTGTGATCAGCGCCAGTCCGATGCCGTGATCGCGGGTCAGGCGCTCACCCAGCAGGCGCCAGGAGAGGGCCGCCACCATCACGTGGGTGAGGGCGGTACTCATGTACACCACCCCCAGGGTCAGGCCGCGCAGGGCCAGATAGGAACAGGCAGCGGCGCTCACGAACAGCCCCAGCGCCAGGACCAGCAGCGGCAAACGGCGATCACGAAAATATGCCTTGTAGGACACCTGGGCCAAGGCGGTGGAAATCAGTGCCCCGGCCAGCGCGGCCAGCGAACCGCTCATGACGGGTCCGCGGCGGGGTTTTCGGCAGCGGCCGACCCATCCCCGGCGGCCAGCATTCGCTCCCGGACCACCCGGGCCGGCACCCCCGCCACCACCACGCCGGGGGGAACGTCGCGGTTTACCACGCTGCCCGCCCCCACAACGCTGCCGTCGCCGATGGTCACCCCCGGCAGGATAATCGCACCGGCACCGATCCACACCTGATTGCCCACGGTGATGGTGCCGCCGGTGTGGCGGTATTCGGTATCCCCGGTGTCGTGGCTGGCGGCGTGAAAGCGCACCCCCGGCGCCACCCGCACGTCGCTGCCGAGGATGATCCGGTGCCCGCCGAAAAAGTCGGGATAAAACGACACCCCCCGGTTGATGGACACCCGGTCCCCGGCCTCCAGCAACCACGGAAACTTGATGTATACCTTGTGGTCAAAAAACAGGTGCCGCCCGGCCCTGGGCATGAACATGCGCCACACCAGCCCGCGCAGAAACCACGGCAGCAGATCCAGCACCGTGTGCAACAGGTGAAGCAGATAAACATAGGCGTGGTTGACGGTCAGCTTGACCACCTGATTGCGGGCCAGCATCCCCTTCAGGCCGCTCATGCCTTCACCCGCGCCAGCATCCACAGCACCCCGCAGGTGATCAGCACGGTACCGGCCACCTGCCGGGCCGCCACCGGCTCGCCGAACTGGTGGGAAATCAGCAGCATGAGCGGAAAAAACACGGCGCTCATTGGATAGGTAAGGCTCAAGGGATAGCGCCGGTGCGCGACCCCCCACATCACAAAGCGCAGTCCGTTGAAGGCCACCACCAGCGCCATGCCCCCCGCCAGCAGCAGCATCGGGGCCTGGGGCCGGTCGGCCAGCCCCTTGAGCACCAGCGCCGCGCCGATTTGCAGCGCCACGGTGGCCAGCACCACCAGAAACGGGATCAACGGGGCACTCCCCTGCGCCACTCGGGGATGGGGCGCCCCAGCCACGCCTCCAGGCGGGCGGTGGGCCCCGCAAAGTAATCCCGTGCCCATGCCTCCAGTTCCGGGCTCAGGGCGGCTCGCCGTTCCGTTTCGACGCTGGAGGCGTTGACCCGCTGGTCCAGGCCCGCGGGCTGGAACGATGCATCCACCCCCAGTGCCTGATACAACTCCCGCACCGCCTCCCGGCGGCCCACCAGTTGCTCGTTGACCAACACGTGAATGTGCGATGCGGGGAAGTGACGGGCATACCGCTCCACCCCCTCGATGTAGCGTCCCCGGGTGAGATAGGCGTAGGGCGAAACGGAAATTCGGGTCGGGTCGAAGGCCTCCAGGCGGGCTTCCTCGCCGCTGAAGGCCTCCTCGATAGGCAGGTTTTCCACCGCATTTTCCACCGAGAACCGCCAATGGGACACCGCCCGCGCCACCGGGTCGCGCACCAGAATCAGGATGCGGGCGTCCGGGTAGTGGCGGGCGATGCGCTCGGCGGCTTCGTCCGAGTCCAGATACGATGTGCTCTTTTCACCCCGGTAGCGGATCCCCTCCCCGGTCTCCAGCCCGGCGAAGAAGGTCTGCTCGTAGTAATCGAGACCCCGCTCGTACAACGCGTCCTGCGAAAAGAACTTCGGCTCCGGCCGCACTGGACGGGCCATGACGATCTGCGGGTGCTGGTCCAGCAACTGGTACAGCCAGGTGGTGCCGCAGCGCTGGGCGCCAACGATGAACAGGTGCCCGCTCATGCCCCCTCCGCCGGCACGCGCACCACTTCCTTCACGTGGAACGACTCGCTGGAACTGCTCTGGTTGAGCAGGCGCACCACGTATTCCCCCAGCATGCCGAGGATCATCATGGTGATTCCGTTGAAAAACGACAGCAACACCACCAGCGTGGTCCAGCCCGGCACCTGGGTCTCGCGGAACAGGGCCATGCCCAGATAGACACCTCCCAGCAGGAAACTGAGCAGGGAAACCACCAGGCCCCCCGCCGCCACCACCCGCAGCGGATAGGAGGAGTAGTTGAACAGGATGGTGGCCACCAGCTTGAGAATCTTGTACAGGCTGTAGTTGGTCTGCCCCACGGTGCGCGGATGGTGCTCCACCCAGGTGTTGGCGCGGCTGTTGGAGAACATCAGGGACAGCCCCGGCACGTAGGGGTAACTGGTGCGGTAGCCGGTGATGCGGTCGATCACGTCGCGCCGGATCAGGCGGAAGTTGGTCAGCACCAGATCCTTGTCCTTGTAGAAAATGCGGTGATTGATGGCGCCGATCAGCTTGCTGCCGATGCGCCGGTAAAAGACGTGTTTTTTTTCGCGGAAACGTCCGATCACCAGATCATGCCCTTCGGCGGCCTTTTCGATCAGGTGGGCGATTTCTTCCGGCGGGTTTTGCAGGTCGTCGTCCATGGTCACCACCCAATCGCCGGTGGCATGCATGAACCCACACATGTTGGCGTTGTGCTGACCGTAATTGCGCAGCAGGTTGATGGCCACGATGCGTGGATTTTCCCGCGCCTTCGCGGCGATCACCTCCCAACTGCCGTCACGGCTGTTGTCGTTGACGGCAACGATCTCGTAATCGAGCCCGGCCTGCTCGAAAAACGCCGCGGTGCGGTCCAGGGTGGTGGCCACGATCCCCTCACTGTTGTATACGGGAATCACCACGCTGTATTTGGCCTTGTTCATCATCCTGTCTGACTGATCGGACGTCCCGCGCGGGGGCTTAACCGGCGGACTCCCGCTGCCGGGCAAAAAAATCCTCCAACGCCTCCCGCCAGGGGAGCATTTCGATGCCCAATTGCCGCAGGCAGAGGTTGTCCAGCGCCGAATAGGCCGGGCGCGGTGCGGGGCGCGGAAAGCGCTCGCTGGGCACCGGGTCCACCGGTGTGGACAGGCCGGACAGGCGCACGATTTCGGTGGCAAAACCGTGCCAGCTCACCTCCCCGACGGCGGTGGCATGGTAAGTGCCGTAGGCACCGGTTTCGATCAACTGCCCGATCATCCGCGCTAGGTCGGCGGTCCAGGTGGGGTTGCCGATCTGGTCGTCCACCACCGTCAGGCGGTCCTTTTCCGCCGCCAGACGGCGGATGGTATGAACGAAGTTGTGGCCGTGCTCCCCATACAGCCAGGCGGTACGCACGATGTAGTGGCGCGGGCAGTGATCGCGCACCGCCACCTCCCCGGCCAGCTTGCTGCGGCCGTACACGGTGGCCGGTCCCACCGGGTCGAATTCCGTATACGGGCGCTCCGCGTCGCCGGGAAAGACATAATCGGTGGAGACGTGCAGCAGGGCGGCGCCGACGGCGGCCGCCGCCACCGCCAGATGGCGCGGCCCCAGGGCATTGCCCAGGTACGCGCCCTCCGGGTCGGACTCGCAGCCATCCACGTCGGTATAGGCGGCGCAGTTGACGATCAGGTCCGGCGCCACCCGTCCCACCTCGTCGCGCACGGCGGCAAAGTCGGCAATGTCCAGCGCCGCGCGGGGGAAGGGGCGCACCTCGTGGCGCGGAGCCAGTTCGGCGGTCACGTCCCGCCCCAGCATGCCGTTGGCGCCGGTAATCAGAATCCGCATGGCGCCGGTTACAATCCCGCCTTGGCGGCGCGGACCCATTCCCGGTTGGCCAGATACCAGTCCACGGTCACCGCAATGCCGGTTTCAAACGTATGTTCCGGCTTCCACCCCAGTTCGCTGCTGGTTTTGGACGGGTCGATGGCGTAGCGCCGGTCGTGGCCCAGACGGTCCTCGACGAAGGTGATCAGCTTCCGCGAACCGTCCGTATCGGCGCGGGCATCCACCATGTCACACAGCAGGCCGGCAATGTCGATGTTGGCCCACTCGTTGTGGCCGCCGATGTTGTATACCTCACCGTCCCTGCCCGCCTCCAGGGCCGTGAGCAGGGCGCGGGCATGGTCCATCACGTACAACCAGTCGCGCACGTTGCCGCCGTCGCCATACACCGGAATCGGCTGCCGCTCCAGAATCCGGTCGATGACCACCGGAATGAACTTTTCCGGCAGCTGGTAGGGGCCATAGTTGTTGGAGCAGCGGGTAATCACCACCGGCAGGCCGAAGGTTTCCACATAGGCGCGGGCCATCAGGTCGGAACCGGCCTTGCTGGCGGAGTACGGGCTGTTGGGGGCCAGTGGGGTGGCCTCGGTGAAGTAGCCGGTGGGCCCCAGGGAGCCGTACACCTCGTCGGTGGAGACGTGCAGAAAGCGCACCCCGTTGCGCCCGTCCCAGGCCCGGCGGGCGGCCTCCAGCAGAATCTGGGTGCCGTGCACGTTGGTGGTCACGAACACCTCCGGCCCGGTGATGGAGCGGTCCACGTGGGATTCCGCCGCCAGGTGCGCCACCCGGGTGGGCGCCTCCCAGCCGCGGGCGGCCAGATCCGGGTGGCTGCCGTCGAACAGGGAGGCCACCAGCCCCGCATCCCGGATGTCCCCATGCACCAGCAGGTGCCGTTCCGGGTGGGGCAGGTCCACCAGATTCTCGCGCCGCCCGGCGTAAGTGAGCAGATCCAGGTTGATGACGTTCAGTTCCGGCCGCTCCGCCAGCAGCAGGCGCACCAGATTGCAGCCGATAAACCCGGCGCCGCCGGTAACCAGAATGGTGCCGCTCACAACTTACGCCTCCAGGGAAAACAGATCGCTGTCGGGGATGGCATCCAGCAGCGGCGCCTCCGCGTCCTTGGGCGACAGGACCGGATCGCCGACCGGCCAGGCAATGCCCACCCGCGGATCGTTCCAGCGCAGGGAACGTTCCCCCGCGGGGAAGTAGACGTCGGTGCACTTGTAGATCACCTCCGCCCGATCCGAGGTGACGGCAAAGCCATGGGCGAAGCCGGGCGGGACCCACAGTTGCAGCCGGTTTTCCGCCGACAGGGTGGTGGCGTGCCACTGGCCGAACGTGGGCGAGCCCCGGCGCAGGTCCACCGCCACGTCGAAAATCTCGCCCACGATGCAGCGCACCAGCTTTCCCTGCGGGTGTTCAATCTGATAGTGCAGGCCGCGCAGGGTATTGCGCACCGATCCGGAATGGTTGTCCTGCACGAAACGGGCGTCGATGCCGGCCTCGGCAAAGCGCCCCTGGTGGTGGACCTCCATGAAAAAACCGCGCGCGTCACCGAACACGGTGGGCTCAATGACCTGCACCCCTGCCAGCGGTGTGGTGTGAAACTTCATGCGCGGCGCTCCGCCAGCAGATCAAGCAGGTACTGCCCGTAACTGTTCTTGGCCATGGTATGTGCCAGTTTTTCCACCTGACCCTCATCAATAAAGCCCATGCGCAGGGCGATTTCTTCCAGACAGGACACCTTGAGGCCCTGACGCTGCTCGATGGCTTCCACATAGTTGGCGGCCATCAGCAGGGATTCATGGGTGCCGGTGTCCAACCAGGCCACCCCCCGGCCCAGCACCTCCACCTGCAGGTCGCCCCGTTGCATGTAGTGACGGTTGACGTCGGTGATTTCAAGCTCGCCACGGGGTGACGGCTTCAGGTTGTGGGCGACCTCCACCACACCCGAGTCGAAAAAATAGATGCCGGGCACGGCGTAGCGCGATTTTGGTTTTGCCGGCTTCTCCTCAATGTCCATCACCCGCCCGTCGGGGCCGAAGGAGACCACGCCGTACTGCTGCGGGTCACGCACCCGATAGGCGAAGATGGTTCCACCGGATGCCTGGTCCGCCCCCTTTCTGAGGGTGGCAATCAGGTGGTGGCCGTAAAAGATATTGTCGCCCAGGATCAGGCAGACCCGGTCGTCGCCGATGTGGTCGGCACCCAGCACGAAGGCCTGGGCCAGTCCCTCCGGACGCGGCTGCTCGCAATAGGTGAGGCGGATGCCCCAGTCGGAACCGTCCCCCAGCAGGCGCTCGAAAGCGGACCGGTCGTGAGGGGTGGTGATGAGCAGAATGTCCCGGATACCCAGCAGCATCAGGGTGGACAGGGGGTAATAGATCATCGGCTTGTCGTATACCGGCATCAGCTGCTTGCTCACCGCATGGGTAAGAGGGTATAGCCGGGTGCCCGATCCGCCCGCCAGAATGATGCCCTTGACCGCCATGATTTCCCCTTTTCCAAACCCGGCGTCCAGTGCCGGAGCGTGGCAGAAGGATACCGCGCCCGCGCCCAAATCAAAAGCGTCCGGTCACCTTCACTCCCACTGCCAAGGATGGGCTTGCCCCACGGTTCCCTTGCGTCTATGCTTCACAATTGGAGGTGTATACACGTCATGATGAATGGCCTCCGGTCGTTGCGCGGCCCCGCCAGTCAAGGCAGGTGCGGCGCACGGCCCCTGTAGAATGGAGGGAAACGCCACTTGGAAGGCGTCATGTTCGAGGCGATGGTCATTCTCGGCCTGATCATCGCCAACGGTTTTTTTGCCTGTGCCGAGATCGCCATCATTTCCTCTCACAAAGCCCGCATCAAGATGATGGCGGAGGAGGGGGACGGCGATGCCATACACGTCACCGCCATGCATGCGGACCCGGACCGGTTTCTGGCCACCGTACAGGTGGGCATTACCGTGGTGGGGGCAATGGCCGCGGCCGTGGGGGGCGCTTCCTCCAGCGAACACCTGCAACCTTTTTTTGAATCCCGCCTGAACCTGTCGCCGGATGTCGCCCACTGGCTGGCCCTGGCCAGCGCGGTGGCGGTGATCTCCTACCTGTCCCTGGTGCTGGGCGAGTTGGTGCCCAAGGCCCTGGCCCTCCGCCAACCGGACCGCATCGCCCTGTCGCTGGGCGTTCCCATGCACCGGATCAGCCGTCTGGTAACGCCGTTTGCCCACCTCCTGTCCGGCTCCAGCAAGGTGGTGCTCAAACTCCTGCGCATCGACACCCGCCCCATCCAGGAGCCGGAAACCGAGGAGGACATCAAGCTGCTGCTGCGCGAAGGACGCGAAAAGGGCGAGATCGAGGCGGGGGAGCAGCAGTTGATCCACAGCGTGTTCGAGTTCGCCGACACGGTGGTACGCGAGGTCATGGTGCCGCGCCCCAAAATGTGCTCGGTGGACGTGCGCATGCCCATGGAGGAGATCCTCAACCTGATCGCCGACAACATGCACGCCCGCTATCCGGTGTATGACGGGGACAAGGTGGTGGGGATCCTCAACTACAAGGATCTGATCCAGTTGCTGCGCGACCCGGATCAGGCCGAAGGCGGCATCCGTGACATGCTGCACACCGCCTATTTCGTGCCGGAGACCATGAAGGCCCTGCGCCTGCTCAAGGAGTTGCAGCAACGCCGCATGCAGATGGCCATCGTGCTCAACGAATACGGGGACGTGGCCGGGCTGGTGACCATCGTCGGCATCATCGAGGAGATCGTGGGCGACATCCGCGACGAGTACGACACCGCCGAGGCGCCGGTGCAGCGCATGCGCGACGGCTCGCTGGTGGTGGACGCCGACACCAGTGTCAGCGACCTGATCGAGGACTATCCCATCGACCTTCCGGACTCCTCCGATTACGAGACCCTGGGGGGTTTCATGCTGTCCCAGTTGCAGGGTATCCCCAAGGGGGGGGAGGTGGTGCAGCACGGCCAGAACAAGTTCACCATCGTGGACATGGACGGCATGCGCATCTCCAAGGTGAAGATCGACCTTCAGCCCAAGAAGGCGGCCTAGCCGGTCACGGATCGGCCAGCGTGAACGCAGGCCGGCGCGTCCTCACGGGCGCGCCCGGAAATTCGCACTACAACCGGGTATTGGACGGACGGGACGGAGCGGCCTGATGCGGCCTATTCCGGCTACACTCCGGCCGGGGTGCCGGTGCCTTCCGGCAGCGCCTCTTCCATGTCGAAGGCGGAATCCAGCGACAGTTCCGGAGCCGAATCGGCGGAGGTATCCGGGGCCAGTTCCGGGGCCTCGTCAAAGGCCGGGGCCACAGCCGCCGCGTTGCCGGTGTTGCCCAGCTCCGCCATCACGCCACGGCGTACCGGGGTAAAGTCGTACTTCACCTGGTACAGGGCGTGGAACTCGGCCCGGGCCTGCTTGAAATCACCCATCTTGTAGCGGCAGAAGGCCAGGTAGTAGCGCGCCTCGGTATGGGAGGGGTCGGACCACAGGATTTCCTCCATGCGCGCCGCCGCGCGGGAGTATTCCCCCACCGCGAACCAACTCAGGCCCTGATTGAACAGCTTTTCGACCTCGCCGGCCAGCAACGGGCGGTTGGGCGTGGCGTTCGGCGCCACCGCGGGCGGCACCTCCGGGGTGGCGGGCTGCATCTCGATCATGCCGTCCGCGTCCGGAATCGCCACCGTGGTCGGGCGCGTCGCCACTTCCTTGGTGGCGGCGGGCTTTTCCGTCGGCAAAACGATCGCACCGGCCTGCATGGTGGCCAGTTCCGCCTCGGCATCAACCTCACTGTCGGTGTCGGGTTTAGCGGCCACTTCGGGCACCGCCTCGGCATCCATCCCGGAGTCGGCCTCGGCCACGGGCTCGGCATCCACAGACACGTCGCTGTCCAGGTTCTCTCCCGTGCCGCTCATCATGTCGGCCAATTGCGCCTCCAGCGCTCCCTCATCCATGGCCGGGGATGCATCCGCGCTCTGGGTGTCCGGGGTGGACTCGGGTGCGGCCGCCACATCCTCCATGGGCACGTCGGTCCCGGTGGGTTCGGCGGTCGTCGGGGCCGGAGCCGGGGCACTGGTGGTATCGGACCCCATCACATCGGTGAGAATCCCCTCCAGGTCCTTGAGCAGTGCATCCACGTCACCATCGCCCTGGGCGGCGGCAACGCCTCCCAGGGAAAGCAGCAACGTGGCGGAAATGCAGGCAATGGTGCGTTTCATGGTCATCCCTAACCGGTTTGGCGGCCGTGCATCCGTGCATGGCCGCCTTTCACTATCGCGGGTGCGCCCACGTCCCACGCGGGGCACACCTCCAACATCTTTGTCGGCAATCGCGAGAAAACTCTGAAGGGCCGGGCGCTTCCGTCCTCCCGACAGGTGTTTTCAAGATCCGTTCAAGGCTACCCGACCCGGCGCGAAAAGCAAAGGGGCTCAACGGGTGCTGCCGGGCGGAACCCCCGGAATATGCGGCGGATCCTCCGGCCACCAGGAGTACATGGAGCGCTCCCAGTAGGCCCCCGGCGCCAGTTCGGTCACCCACCGCTCATAGCCGGCCACGTTGGCGATGTCCTGGGCGCTCAGGCGCTGGCCGAAGGGGGGCATGTTGCGGTGGCCGGTGGATGCGCTCACGAACCCCTCCACGATGGCGGTCACGTGGGTTTCCGGGGTAAGCCCGGCATAGCCCCGGAAGCGGCGGGGATTCTCGTCGCCGAAACCGAAATCCGTGGGCGGCTCCCCGGCCTGCTGGTCTCCATGGCAGAAAATGCACCAGGAGCGGAACACCGCGCGCCCCGCCTCCGGGTCCGGGGTCAGCGCCAGCACCCGGGCCACCACCGCCCGTGGGTCGTAATTTTCGGCGGCGGGGGGCTGGGTCGGGGTACAGGCGGCGCTCAGGGCCGCCAGGACCAGGGCGCTAGCCGTCCGCCATGATGCGCTCAATGTCATCCACTTCCTTGGGGATCGACTCGGTCAGAACCCGGCAGCCGCGCTCGGTCACCAGCACGTCGTCCTCGATGCGGATGCCGGTATGATGCATGTCCTTCGGAATGCCCGCCTCGGCGCCGATATACAGCCCCGGCTCCACGGTGAGCACCATGCCCGGCTCCAGCGGACGGCTGTTGCCCTGGGGCGATACGTAGCTGCCCACATCATGCACGTCCAGCCCCAGCCAATGGCTGGTGCGGTGCATGTAGAAACGACGAAAATCGCCCGACCTCACCACCCGCGCGGGCGGCCCCTCCAGCAGCCCCAGCGCCACCAGCCCCTCGGCCAGTTTTTTCACCGCCACCTGGTGTACCGCGTCGAAGGTCACCCCCGGCTTCACCTTGCGAATGGCCGCCTTTTGCGCGTCCAGCACCAGGGTATAGAGCGCCCGCTGGGCGTCGGTAAAGCGGCCGGAAACCGGCAGGGTACGGGTCACGTCCCCCGCATAGCCGTTCACCTCGGCCCCCGCGTCGATCAGCAGCAGTTGGCCGCGCTTCATTTTGTGGTCGTTGTCGATGTAGTGCAGGATGGTGGCGTTCTCGCCCGCGCCGCAGATGGTGGGATAGGCCGGCCCGGTGGCGCCCGCCTTGCGGAAGGCGTATTCGATGGCCGCCTCCACCTCGTACTCCCAGACGCCGGGACGGGTGACGCACATGGCGGCCAGATGGCCATCGGCAGTCACCTCGGCGGCCCGTTGCAGGGCCTCGATCTCGTCCTCGCTCTTGAGCAGGCGGAACTCGGCCAGGGTGGGGGCCGGATCGACCACCTCCAGCGGTCCCCTCTGCCCCGCCCGCGTGCGGGTGCGCAAGGTGGCGATATGCCCCAGCACGTCCTGATCCAGATGCGGGTCGGAACCCACGCGCAAAAACACCTTGCCGCGCCCGGCCAGCAGGTCGGGCAGATCCGTGCGAAAGGTGTGGGCCTCGAAGGCCGCATCGGCGCCGAAGCGGCTGCGCGCTCCCGCCACCCCCACGCGGCGGCCGGTCCATCGTTCCTTGTCCGGATCCCTGGGCTGCACATACAGGCGGAAGCGGTGTTTGGGGTGCTCCGGGTCGAGCACCAGCACCGCCCCCGGCTCGGTGAAGCCGGTCAGATATAAAAAGTCCGAATCCTGCCGGTACCGGTGGTGCACATCGCCGGAGCGGATGGTTTCCGGCGCGCCGGGAAAGATGGCGATGCCGCCATCCATGGAGGCCATGAAGCGCTCCCGGCGGCGGGCGTAAATTCCGTTGGCCTGACTGGTCACTGTTCCCCTCTACATGTTCCGCACGGGGAATCCGATGGAAGCCCCGCGCAATCCCCCCACAACCGCCCAAGTGTAGCAGATGCCCCGGCGCCGCCCCTTTCCGGCCTCCGGCACGATTGCGTCACCCCCCCGGTGACCCGTATCATCACCCTATTATGAATGACACGACGGACCCTACCCTTCGCCAGCCGGACCCGGCCCCGCCCAAAAAAGGGCTGCCGCTGAACCTCATTATCCTGTTTGTGCTGCTCAGCCTGGTGTGCGTGGGAATCCTGCTGTTCATGCTGCGCGGGTTCCACATGTTCAACACCTTCCAGCCGGATACCGAGCACATGACCCCGGCCGTGCCCGGCTTTCCGTAGTTTTTTCCTTTCATCACGAGGACCCCATGGCCCGCTGGACCGACACCGCCCCCCTGAATCACATCCGCTCCCACCCGGCCACCGCCGTCTGGGACGAGCGCATCTACGTATTCGGCGGCGGCGGCCCGCGCTTTGCCAGCCTGAACACCACCGAGATTTACGATCCGGTCACCGACCGCTGGGATGAAGCCGCCCCCATGCCCACCCTGCGCTCCGGGGCGGTAACCGCGGTGATCGACGGAAAAATCTGGGTGATCGGCGGCGGGTTCTGCAAGCCGGACGGAAAATTCCGGTTTCTGCCCACGGTGGAAATCTACGATCCGGTCCGCGACGAGTGGTCCACCGGACCGGACATGACCCAGCCCCACGACTATCCGGCCTGCGCCCAGTTGAACGGCACCATCTACATCATCGCCGGGCACCACCCGGACGCAACCGAGGGCGGTCCCTCCAGCGACCCGGCCTTCGGCTATACGGAGCGTCTGGTAAAAGGCGCCAGCGCGTGGGAGCAGGTGGCGGATCTGCCGATTCCCCGGTTCGCGGCCATGGGCTTCACCTGGGGGGGGAAGATTCACGCCATCGGCGGCTGCCGCTACGTGGCCGAGGTGGACGGCATCCGCGATTTCGACCGCATCGACGTGTTCGATCCGGCCACCGGCACCTGGTCCACCCCCGATTTCACCATGCCGTGGCCCGCTGCCGCCCATGGTGTCGCCCACCGGGGTGACACGGTGTATGTGGTCGGCGGCTACTCCGGCCCCGGCATTCACGACAAGGCGGTGCAGTTCTCCATCGCCAACGGCTCCCACAAGGACCTGCCCAGCCTGGATGCGCCGCGCGCGGCCATGGGCATGGCCATCATCGACAACCGCCTGTATGCGGTGGGCGGCTGGAAGGGGGACGGCCGCGAGGTAACCAACCGGGTCGAAGCCCTGGACCTCGGCTAGCCCCCGTGCGCGCCATTCCCGTCGCCCCCATGCAGCAGGCGCGCTCCCATTTCGGCAGCGCGGTGCACAACGGCAAGCTGTATGTCTTTGGCGGCGGCGGCGCCGACTTCCAGAGCCTGGACAGCGTGGAGATGTACGACCCGGCCAGCGACCGCTGGGAGCGCCGCGCGCCCATGAGCTCGCACCGCTCCGGCATCGCCTGCGCCACGGTGGGGGACCGGATTTACGTGATGGGCGGCGGCTTCAAGCGACCGGACGGCACCTTCGATTTCAAGAGCATCGTCGAGGCCTACCTGCCCGACCAGGACCGGTGGGAACCGGCGCCGAGCCTGATCATGCGCCACGACGCCCCGGCGGCGACGGTGGTGAACGGGGATGTGTTTCTGTTTGGCGGCCACCACCCGGACGCGGACGGCGGACCGCTCACCGACCCGGCCTTTGATTTTTGTGAGCGGCTTCCCGGCGGCGCCCACGAGTGGGGCAAGCTGGAAGCCATGCCGACGGCCCGGTTTTCCCTGTGCGCGGTGCCCATGCCGGACGGCATCTGGGTGATGGGCGGCGGCGCGTATCAGGACGGCACGTTCCGCAACCTGGACACCATCGAGGTCTACGACCCCCTGGGCGGCGTGTGGGGCACCGCCCCGACCCCCCTGCCGTGGGCCGCCGCCGGGCTGTATGCGGATGTGCACCACGGCTTTTTGCATGTGGCGGGCGGCAACGAGGACGGCGCCATCACCCCCCGTCACGCCCGCTGGACCGGTAATGCCTGGGAGGAACTGCCCGACCTGCCCGAACCCCGCGTGATGGGAGTCATGGCTTCCACCGGCGATGCGCTGCTGATTGCCGGTGGGCGGGTGGCGGACGGGAAGACGGTGACGGAGGTGGTGTGGCGGGTGGAAACCGCGTGACCACCGTGTGAATCCGCGCCTCGCCCCCCCAGCCAATCGTCCGCTTCCTGTCCTCCAGCCCCCCGTCAGGGCAACGCGGGGGCCGTCAGCGCCCGGTGGATTTCCTGACTGGCGGCCTCCAATCCGGCCTGGGTCCAATGCACATAGTCGCCCGCGGCCCAGGTGAAGAGCTTCTTCGTTTCCGGATCCACAAGCACCGAGAAAATATCGGCCACGCGCACCGCCGGGGATGCCTGGGCACGCAGCCACTGGTTGATGGCATCCGTATCGGCCACCTGTTTGGGCGTGGGGGCCGTGCGCGGCGGGACCGTGCACAACACCGGTTCCACCCCCGCCTCCAGCAGGACGGACAGGATGGATTGGTAGTCCACAATGATGTCTTCCGTCGCCCGGCCAAGTGCTACGTCATTGACGCCAACCAGCAGTACCGCCCGTTTGAAGCCCTGATCGATGACGTCCGAGCGGCGGGCGTAAATATGAAACGTCCGTTGCGCATTGATGCCACGATTGGCCACCCAGCCCCCCTCCGGGTTAAGGCGATACAGTTGCGTGGCGACATCGTGCTGTTCATCTTCGGTTGCGCGCAAACGGCCGGGGAAGCCAGGGAACGGACTCCAGGTCATCGCTCCGGCCGCAAGGGAGTCGCCGATGACCACCGTGCCTTGCGCATACACCCGCAGTTCGTCGACCCACGCGAAAGCCGCTGCATCGCCGCCGGAAAAGCGTAACTTGGCGGCGATGCCTCCGGAATACGGCAGGGAGCCGATCCGCCGCCAGGAGGCATCCCCGTTCACCGCATTCCACAGCGTAAGCGTGTTGGTGTGGTGATTGACGCGCACAACCATCTGGCGATAGGTGGAAGCGGTCCACGGGAACGGGATCGGCTCGGCAGCATCGGTGGAAAAATGGCCGGTTGCAGCGGCGGCATCGAACGACACCGTGGCCAGCACCTGATCGGAGACACCCACCAGGGAGCCTGAAATGGTGGCCGGACTCTCCGCCATGAGGTCGAACTCCACCAGGTAATCGGTGGCCGGTTCGATAAACGGCCGTTCGGCTTGCGAACCCGCCGCCTTGAACGCCAGTTTCTCGTCGTTCCCGTTGATTTCAACCGCCACCGATCCGGTGCTTGTCCATGGAACCAGATCGGACTCAAACCGATCGACCAGGGCGACCGGGGCGGGGATGCCGGACTGCAAATCCGATCCCCCGCCACCGGCCACGTCGCCCCCACCGCAAGCGGCGAGAAGCAGCGCGGCAACCACCAATTCTCCCATCGGACTCATGATAGATTTCGCGGATAAGTTGGACCCCATCATTGCTGTCACCCCATATATAACACGGAAAAGGAACCAGGTTGGTCCGCAACGGAGCGCCGATCGCCCGTCACCCCACGTGGTTTGGAGCAACTCCGACACCGGCCACAACTCCGCCCATCTCTTTCGTTTCCAACTCTGGCTCTAAACTGGTGAACCATTCACGCTCGCGACTCAAACACACGCGCATTCGCGGATACACCACACTTGCCGTACGTTCAGTGCCGGCTTATGACCAAGATAAAGCAAACATCGATTTTTGTCATTTTTTTAAACAATTTAGCAGCGAGATTTCCCCTAACCCCGCAAGGCGGGGGGATGGGAAGATGGCGGGGAAGGGGGGGACTTCTGATTCTTGCGCGGCTCCGCGCAAGAATCAGCCCGTTGAAATTCCGGGGACAATGAGATTCGGGGAACCCCCGCGCAACCGGGATGCCGTTACCGCACGAATGACCGCCTCTGCTGGTGTGACAGACAACCCGACGCGGGTTACCCGGCCACCATCAAAACCCGCTGCTGGTGATCCGGTGACATCCGCTGGCGCCGCAGTTCTTGTTCTGCTCCACCGTGCCACTTCTTCCGCCGTTGTGGTCGCTTACACTTCGGAAATCGCGCTCGTGACAGGCGGCGCAGAACGGAGCGTATTGGGGTGAGGGCCACGCAAACGTGGTGCTCACGCTGCTGCCGTGGCAACCGAGGCACCCGGGGTCGATGCGGTGGTCGCCCGGGTAATCCCCCGCCGGACTGTGACGGAACGTGCTCGGAACCCAGCCGCTGGTGGAATGGCACACGTCGCACTGTACGTTGGTGCTCAAATGCCACCCGGGCTTGGCGGTGGCGCCACCGCCATTGGTGTGGCATCCATCACATGTCCCCGCGGTGCTGGCATCGTGCACCCATGTACCGCCCAGGAAGGTGGCGGTGGTGTGGCAGAAATGGCAGTCCAGGTCGGTGGCCAGGTGGCCGAAATTCTTTCCGATCGCCGTGGTGCCGTGGCAGGATGCGCAATTGTCCACGATGCCGGTGTGATTGAACACCGCGCCGATGAACGTATTGGTGTTGTGACACACGCCGCAGTCCTCAAAGGTCGGCACGTGAAGCGCGGGTTTTCCCGTGGCAAAACCGGCACCGTGACAGGACGCGCAGTTATCCACGATTCCCGCGTGATCAAAGGTGGCCGGAAGAAATCCGGTGGTTTGATGGCAATCCGCGCAGTCCCGGTTGGTCGGTACGTGATCCGGCGGCGGGATTTTTCCCCGCGCCGAAATACCGTTATGGCACACCGCGCAATCGCTGACGATGCCCTGGTGATCGTATTTTGCACCGGCAAACGCCGTGGTGTTATGACACTCGGAACAGTCCTGGCCAGGCGCCACGGGAATATGGGTCAGGGACAGACCGGTCGCCGCCGTGCCATCGTGGCAGGAGGCACAGTTGTTAACAATGCCGGTGTGGTTGAACACCGCGGGCACAAAGGTGCCGCCGGGCACGTGACAGACACCGCAATCCTGGCTGGTGATTACGTGCGGGGGATTGGTCTTTGCATCCTTGCCGGTCGCACTGATCCCGTTGTGGCAGGAGTCACACCGTTTACCCACCACCTGGGGGCCGGTGTGATCCACAAACGCGTTGAGGAAATTCGTCGTGTTATGGCACACCGAACAGTCGCTGGTGGTGTTCAGATGAATGGCCGAACTGGTCTTTCCTCTGGCTCCGAGCGCGACATACCCCGCACTTCCATCGTGGCAGGAGGCACAGTTATCGGTGATGCCCACATGCAAAAACGGCGTGATTGCCGGAACGAATGCAGTGGTGGTATGGCATCGATAGCAATCCTGCGTGGTCGGCAGGTGCGCGGCCGATTTGTATAACGTCGGCCGGGTGGGGAAGAACCTGGCGGTGTGGCACCCTTCACACCCGCGGGTGATTCCCGGATGGGTGGTGGCAAGAAACGTGGTCGAGGTAAACACCACGGTGGAATCGTGACAAACGCTGCAATCATCCCGCGCCGGTATGTGGGTAGCCGGCTTGGGGAGCGCGAGGCCCGTATCGTGGCAGACGGCACAATTGGCCGGATCGATTCCCTGGTGGCCAAAGAGGATGCCCGCGAAGGTGGCAAAGTTGTTTACGTCATGACAACCGGAACAGTCCAGGGCCGTCGGCACGTGGTTCAGCGGCTTGCCGAGGCTGATATCCCCATTGTGGCACAGGGTGCAATTGGCGGGGTCGATGCCCACGTGGGAAAAGGGCGTGTTTGCAAACTCGGTGGTGGTGTGGCAATCGGCGCAATCCTGATCCACCGGATTGGTGGGGATGTGGTTGACCAGCTTGCCAACGGTGATCACGTTGTTGTGGCACAACGCGCACCCGCTGATCACACCGGCATGGTCGTAGGTTCCGCTGCTGAAGGTGCCCGGCGTATGGCACGCCGCGCAATCCTGGGTGTCGGGAGTGGTTGGCATGTGGTTGGGTGATTTACCGATCGCCGTGACCCCGTGACACGCATTGCAGTTGGACACGATTCCGGTGTGATCGATAAACGCGCCAACAAACGACACCGTGTTATGGCAGTTGCCGCAATCGGAGGTCGTTTGCGGATGGGTGGGCACCGCAGACGATTTTCCGCGTGCATTGATGCTGTTGGTGTCGTTGTGGCAGGCCTCGCACGGTTGGGTAATGGAATCGAGGAGGGAGTGGTCGAAAACACCCCCCAGACTGAATGTGGTGATGCCATGGCATGCGCCACAGTCCACCGCCGTCACCGGATGGCCGATCGACTGCCCCGGAACCTGCCCAACGCCATGGCATGAATCGCACCGCTGCCCCACCACATCCGGGCCGGTGTGATCCGGGTAGGCCGGCAGGAAACTTACCGTGGTATGACAGTACCCGCACTGGGTGTTGGTAACGATATGACCCGGACTCATTCCCGTGGCGATCGTACCGTTATGGCACCCGGTACATGACCTGGATATGTTCGAGTGGTCGAAGCTTCCATCCAGCGCCAACTCCAGAAAGGAGGTCGTATTGTGGCAGTTGCCGCACTCCCCGTTCGTGGGGGTGTGAAATTCCGATTTTCCAACCGCAACCACTCCGTTATGGCACTCGCTGCAATTGCCAAAAATCTCCTGGTGATCCACAAACGGGATGAGCTTGAATCCCTGGGGCGTGTGACAGGTCTGGCAGGCATTGCTGGAAGCGAAGTGGGTGATCGATTTACCCGGAATCTTGCCACCGGTCGAAGCCATGTCCAGGTCGCCGCTGTGGCAGTTGACGCAATTGGACGACAACCCCATGTGGTTGAACGGACCGGTGTACCGCTCGGGCGCGATGGTGGCCACCACGATTCCGACCTGGCGCGGGCTGGTAATTCCATTGGCGGTGACAACCAGTTGCACCGTATAGACCCCAGGGGCATCCGGCACAAACCATGGGTTCACTGCCGTGACATCCTGCAACAGGGCATTGCTGGCGGCCGGCTTGGAGGTAAAGGTCCAGCTGTACCCCGAAATCGGCACAAAGGGGGAGGAGGTGGTCGACCGGCTGCCGTCCAGATTGGCCACTTCGCCAACACGGACCGCCACGATCGGACCGGGCCGGGAGAATACGCCGATCACATCCGCGAATTGCGTATCCCCGGGCGGCGTCACCTGCCCGGGATCGGTCACACTTTCGCCCCCTCCGGCGCCGCCACATCCAACCACCAACAGGGTCAGTATGAACGCGGGCAGAAGCCCGGCAAGTGCCCGAATTTTCCCGTGGATCCACATCGAACGTACCATGCTGCAACGATTCTCAGGTTATGGAGGCCGTTCGCGATCGCGGGGAATCCCCCGTTCAGACGAAGCCGCCTCCCTCCGGTCCGGAATTTCGTGTATGTGCAGCTCGCGTGCCATCCGGGAGTCACGGGGGTAACTGGCCGGATTCCGGGCATTCAAGTGGTTAGTCAATGCCCTACAAATTGCCTGCATACAGACATTTTTGGACACCTTCCGGATTCCAACATGAATCTTTTACACGGCAACCGGGGGAATGCACCCAGGTGCGCCTTATGCGTCGTAACCGAGCGGTGGCCGCAAAAAACTGTACGCTTTACCTCCATTTTCTGGGAGAATGTTCCGAAAGGTGCGACATGGGATTTTTGTCCAAATCCACACCCGGCAACGGACCCGGCGCCCACCCCCCACGGGATGTGGCGGCGCTGGCGCGGAATCTGCTGAAGCCGGCCCTGCTGCTGACCGGGGGGGACGGTTTACGGAAAAGCCGCCTGGGCGGTCTGCCGCATGTACCCCCCGGGTTCGTGTGGCCCCGCTTCGGCGAGCGGCCGCTCACCTTCCTGGCCTCCATCGATCTGGCCGAGGTGCGCGCCGCCGCGCGCACCCATCAGGTGGCGGATCTGGATTTTCTGCCGGCTGCGGGCACCCTGCTGTTCTTTTATGACGACAACAACCAGCCCTGGGGCTTCGACCCGGCCGACCGGGACGCCTGCCGGGTGATCTACCTGGAGCCCTCCGCGGGCGGGCTGTCCGCCGCCGCTCCCCATGCGGGCGCGGAGCCGCTTCCCGCCCGGCGGGTTGATTTCGGTAAAGTCCTGGTGGCTCCGGACGTGCAAAGCGACACCGTCAAGGCCCTGCGCCTGTCGGATGAGGAAACCGACGATTACATCGATTACACCATCGACCGCTACCCGGAAAACACCGCCCATCACCAGATGGGGGGCTTCCCGGACGTGGTGCAGAACGATGGCATGGAACTCCAGTGCGAACTGGTCTCCCACGGGCTCTATTGCGGTGATTCCACCGGCTACAACGACCCCCGCCGCGCCGAACTGGAAGCGGGAGCCGCCCATTGGCGCCTGCTGCTGCAACTGGACACGGACGAGAGGGTCAACATGTGGTGGGGGGATGCCGGACGCATCTATTTCTGGGTGCGCGCGGAAGAGGCCCGCGCGGGCAATTTCGATAACGTGTGGCTGATTCTCCAGTGCGGCTGACGCCGCACCCGTTCTAAAAAATCGCGCCGCCGCCCCGGATCAACCCCACCATCACCCCCAGAATCCGGCACGGCCGGGAGCCGTCCAGCACGATGGGCGAATAGGCGTCGTTCGCGGGCAGCAACAGAATCTGCCCGTCCGCCCTGCGGAACACCTTGAGGGTCACCTCTCCGTCCACCTCCGCCGCCACCACATCCCCATTCCTTGCAGTGGACTGGGGGCGAATGACAGCCAGGTCCCCGTCCACAATGTGCCGCCCGAGCATGGAATCGCCCTTCACGGTAAGGGCAAAACAGTCCGGCGCGCCGAACAGGGCCGCGGAGTCGGCGGCCACCGCCCCCTCGTGGACCGCCTCGGCGGCCAACGGCCCCCCGGCGGCAATGCGCCCCAGCAGTGGAATGCCGCCGCCGCGCTCCGCGCGAACCACCTCCAGCCCCCGCGAGCGCCCCCGGTTGCGGCGGATGCGCCCGGCCCGCTCCAGCCGCGCCAGGTCATCACTTACCGTACGCGTGGAGGGAATTCCGCACCCCTCGCCGATCTCCCGCATGGTGGGAGGATAGCCGTGGCGGGCGGCAAATTCATCGATGTACCCCAGTACCGTTCGTTCCCTTGCGGATAACTCGTGCACGGCGCGGCCCTCCCTTTGCGGACACCATACAAACATCCGTTTGCACAAATCAACCCCGGCAACGCCGCTAGGCCGCATCTCACCTTGACCAGCCCCGAAAACCGGCCTGATAATGCGTATCCGGGTGCGGGGACTGCTTTTGTGTCCGCTCCCGTAAAACCAATGATTTTTGCCGGCCCACCTCGCCCCGCCGGGGAAAAGGAGATACCCGTCACCATGTTGACCGAAAAAGCCGTACTGGAGGCCCTGTCCAAGGTGCAGGAGCCGGAACTGGGCAAAGACCTTGTCACCCTGAACATGGTCAAGGACATTCAAATCGACGGCGACAAGCTGACCTTCACGGTGCAGCTGACCACTCCCGCCTGCCCGCTCAAGAGCGAGATCGAAAAGCGGTGCCGGGAAGGACTGGCCGGGGTCGAGGGGCTGAACCACATAGAGGTGAAATGGGGTTCCCAGGTGCAGCGCGCCACCATGAACCAGCAGATGGACGACATGGCCCCCGGCATCAAGAACGTGATCGCCGTTTCCTCCGGCAAGGGCGGCGTGGGCAAATCCACCATCGCGGTCAATCTGGCGGTGGCGCTGGCGCGTGAAGGGGCCAGCGTGGGCATTCTGGATGCGGATATCTACGGCCCCAACGTGCCCAAGATGATGGGCATCAACACCAAGCCCCTGTCCCGCGACGGCAAGATGATTCCCCCCGAGGCCCACGGCGTGCACGTCATGTCCATGGGCTTCATGGTGCCGGACGACACCCCGCTGGTGTGGCGCGGCCCGATGATCCACGGCGCCATTCAGCAGTTCCTGCGCGACGTGGACTGGGGCGAGATCGACTACCTGGTGGTCGACCTTCCCCCCGGCACCGGCGACGCCCAGCTCTCCATCTGCCAGTTGATGCCGGTCACCGGCGCGGTGATCGTCACCACCCCGCAGGAAGTCAGCCTGCTGGACAGCCGCCGGGGCCTGGCCATGTTCCAGAAGGTGAATGTGCCGCTGCTCGGCATCGTGGAGAACATGAGCTACTTCCAGTGCCCCAACTGCGACTGCCGCACCGACATCTTCTCCACCGGCGGCGGCAAGCTGGCGGCGGACAAACTGGGGGTCGATTTTTTGGGCGCCATCCCCATTGAAGTGGCCATCCGCGAGGGTGGCGACCTGGGTGCGCCACTGGTGGCCACCAACCCGGAAGCCCCGCAGGCCCAAGCCATCACCGAAATCGCCCGTGGCATCGCCAGCCGCATTGCCGTGCGCAACCAGAGCAACGTGCTGCGCATCATCTGACCCTGCCTTTCGTCCTCCCCCGCCCCCGGTGAGGTGGCGGGGGAGGACACCCCCCATCCCACCACTCCCCCGTTCCCCCGTTCCCCCGTTCCCCCGTTCCCCCGCCGGGCATCG
>JAOUMB010000118.1 GCA_029881725.1 Nitrospirota bacterium | reverse complement strand
TGATCGCGTCACCCGCGCGCTTGAGGTTGTCGTTGGCCTGCTCGATCTTGGCCACCTCGGTGCGATCCAGGGCGGTGCCGAAGGCGTCCGTCTCGGCGGCGAGTTTTTGCAGGCCGTCCGCCCCCAGGTCCAGGGTGTTGAGCAGGGCCGTGGCCCGGCCGCCGAAGATCTTGTAAGCGATGTTCACCCGCTGGGTGTTGTTCTCCACCCCCTTGAGCGCCTCGGCGATGGCTGCGAACTGCTGGTCCGGCGAGAGCCCCATCAGATCCTCTGTGGAGAAGCCGAGTTGCTCCAGTTCCCGCTTGGCCTCACCGATCCCCTGGCCGAAATCGGCGATGTTGCGGACCATGTTCTGCAGCCCTTTGTGGAGGGTACCCACCTCCACGCCGGTGATGCCGGCGGCGTGCTCCAAACCGGCCAGGGCGCGGGTGGTCAGCCCCAGCTTGTCGGCGGTCTTCCCGAGGCGGTCGTTCACCTCCAGGGACGACTTGATCAGGGCGCCCAAACCGGCGGTGCCCACCAGCGCGGCGATGCCCAGGCGCACCGGGCCGATGGCGCGGGTGAGGCCGGACAGCCCCGCCTTTACCGAGCGGAACGCCGCCCGGGTGCGGTCGTGGGCGGTAATGGTGAACCTGGCATCCGCCTGTCCCATTCCTCACCCCTTTGCCTTGTGATTGAAGTACGCCTGCCAACCCAGGTACTCGGACACGGACATTTCGCACACCCGCTCCACGGTCATGTGCAGGTGCTCCGCCAGCCGGTAGCGGAACAGCAGGTCCGCGTCCGAGGTCAGTTTCCCGAGATGGTGTCGAAGTCGAGCCGCTCCGCCCGGTTCATCTCCTCGCAGACCCGCGCGATGATTTCCGGGTCCACCTCCCGCATCAGTTCGGTGCGGTGGACGGACTTGAAGATCGGCTTGCCGTCCGCGTCCAGGGCGCGCACGATGAGGGTCTCCACCAGCGCCTCGAGGCTGTCCTTGGCGGCAAACTGGTGGATGCGGTCCCGCTCCTTGAGGTTCAAGGGTCGGAAATGGATGGTGGTGCCCCACTCGGGGACCTCGACAGTCCCCATGCCGGCGGACAGCCGCTCCTTGAAGTGGCCCTTCGCCTTTTCCAGAATCTCGCTCATGTGTTTTCCCCTTAGACCGTCGGCTCGTTCAGGATGCCGTTGCCGGTAAAGTTGAAGCTGGCGGACACGATGCCGCCGTTCTCGCCGCCCATGGACTTGCCGGTGAAGATGGCCAGGCCCGAGTAGTACTGGTCCCCGATCACGTCGCCCTCCGGGTAGAGGTTCAGCGTCACCTCGTTGCCCACCACCATGGCCCCCTGGCCCAGCAGGTCCGTCTCGTCCCAGTGGCACTCCACCGCGCCGGACCAGGATTTGATGCCCGGCTTGTGGGTCTTCCAGGCGTCATTCAGTTCCGTGTCCTCGATCACCTCCCCCTGGATGTCCAGGGACCAGCTCTTGATCTCGGCCACGGTGTTGACGCCGACCTTGACCGTGCCTTCCGATCCGACGTGGTTCGCCATTACTTCGCCTCCTTAAGCGGCAAATTTGCCGGTTTTTCCCCCTTCACCAGCCAGCCCTTGTCCTTCATGGCCGGGACGGCATCCGGCAGGACCTCGATCGGGTCCTTGGCCTTGGGGTGGGTCATCGTCAGCGTCTGTTTGTCCGCCATCTCTCTCTCCTTACTGAATAGCCGTGTTGGAGTCGTCCTCCCGGTGGCGGTAAGCCACCCGGAAAGTCATGCGGTTGGTGCCGACGGGCTGCTCGGCGGGTTCCAGGTCGATCTCGGCGCCGGCGAACAGGACGTCCTTGGCCAGGCCGCCGAGGGTGGGATCAAGGGCCAGGGCCGTGATCACCTCGGCCTCGATGGCGTCGAGCAGGTCGTCCAGCCCCACCGTGCCGACCGCCCGGGCCTCCACCACCAGGGACAGGTCGCGGGTCAGCTTGCGGGGCCGGCCGATGGTCAGGTGATCCTCGTCCACCGGGTCCGAGACCGCGTAGACCAGCAACGCCGGCAGATCCGTCTGCTGCAGGGGCCAGACGCGGGAAGGGTGAACGCGAGGGCCGGTGGTGGCGAGGCCGGTGAGGGCCGTGGCCACGGCGGTGCGGATTTGGGTTCGGACGTGGGGCATCTACGGACCCTCCAAAATCAGCACCACCAGCCCTGCCCCATCCGGCTCCGCCCCCCGCACGGTGTAGGTGGTGACCGTCTCCGGGTCCACCCGCACCTCCAGCGTCCCGCCCACCTGCGGCCGGAAGGTCTCCGGCCAGTAGGCCTCCAGCGTCGTGTAGGTGGGTTTCCGGACCGCCGTTCCGGCGAACTCTCCGGGCACCTCCATGTAGGCGTGCCGGAAGATGCCGTTCAACTCACGCAACTCGGTGCCGTCCGGGGAGCGGTACACCGCCGGCCGGTTGCCCAGGTGGGAAACCACGTCGCCGGCGGTGACCGCCTCCAGGTCATCCCCCCGGCTCGGCACCGGGATCCTCTTCCACCGGGGCCGGAGCACCGGCCGCCTCCGCGGCGCCCTTGTCGATCAGTTCCTCGGCCGTCTCCTTGGGCAGGTCCGCCGTGGAACCGGGCTCCAGGGTCACATGCTCCTTGCCGCGCTTGATGCGCACG
>JAOUMB010000117.1 GCA_029881725.1 Nitrospirota bacterium | reverse complement strand
ATGCGATGTACTCCCCAGTGGGGTGGTTTTCCTGGGGCGACGTGGCCAAGGAGAAGGAGGCGGCCAAGAAGGACGAGGCCCGCGCCATCTCCTTCCAAAACACGATCCTGGGCCTGCCCTACGAGGAGCAGTCGGATGCACCGGACTGGAAGCGGCTGCACGAGAACCGGCTGACCTACCGGATGGGCATCGTCCCTGCCGGCGCCTGTGTCATCACCGCCATGTGTGACGTGCAGCGGGACCGGCTCGAAATCGGCTACTACGCCTGGGGCCACGGCTTCGAGGGGTGGTTGCTGGATCACACGGTGATCGAGGGGGACACCTCCTCCGACCAGGTCTGGGAGGAACTGACCGAGGCCGCCAACCGCTGGTTCCCCACGGCCGGTAGCGGCGAGATCCCCGTGTCCATGTTCACCATCGACATGGGCTTCGAGACCGAGGCCGTGAAGAACTGGGTGACGCTCATGGCGGAGTCCCGCCGGGTGCGGGCCGTGCGCGGCGAGGACAGTTTTGGCGTCACCGCCATCATCGGCCGTTCCACGTCCGACCTGACGGTGGCCGGCAAGCGAAAGCGGCGCGGCTTCGCCTTCTGGCGCATCGCCGTGTCCTCGCTGAAGCTGGAAACCTACCGCCGGCTGCGGCGCAAGCGCCCCGACGGGGATGAGGCGCCACCCTGGGATGGCCCGTGGCTGCATTACCCGCAGATCGGTGAGGAGTGGTTCCGGCAGTTGACCGCCGAGCGGCTGGTGCGGGAGGCAGACCGGCATGGCAAGAAGAAGCTGGCCTGGAAGGTGACCCGGCCCCGCAACGAGGCTCTGGACCTGACGGTGGGCGCCCTGGCCGGGGCCTACATGCTGAAGATGGAACAGTGGACCGACGACACCTGGCGCAGGAAGGCGGCCGAGGGTGGCGGGAATGGCGGCCCCCGGTTGACCCAACCCGCCACGGCAACCGGCGTCGTATCGAAACCGGCCAAGGATCGCACCTCCATTTTCGACCGTAAACCGACCCGGGCGCGTGACCCGTACCTGGACTGACCCATGACACAACTGGCGACCTTACAAAAGCGGCTCGACGAGGCCGAGACGGCGTACCACGCCCTCATGACCGGGGAGCGCATCGTCTCGATCTCCATCGAAGGCCGGGGCCAGAGCTACACCCCGGCGGACATGGTGAAGCTCCAGGCCTACATCACGCGATTGAAGAACGAGATCGCCCGGCTGACCGGTGGCCCCCGGCGCGGGCCGGTGTTGATGCGGTTCTGATGGCGGGACAAGCTCAAATCCTCGACCAGGCCGGGCGCCCCATCCGGTCACAGCAGGACACCGCCCACTTCGGTGCTTCCCGCACCGCACGGGAGTTGTTCTCGTGGACCCCGTCCCTGGCCTCGGCGGATGCGGATCTGCTGAACGAGTTGCCCGCCCTGGTAGCGCGGAGCCGCGACCTGGCCCGCAACAACGGCATCGCCGCCGGCTGCGTGCAGACCATCGTCGACACGGTGGTGGGCACCGGCCTGCGCCTGGCGGCCAAGCCCGACTACGTGGCCCTGGGGAAGGACAAGGCCTGGGCGGACGAATGGTCGAAACAGGTGGAGGCCCAGTGGCGCACCTGGGCGGAGAGCACCGACTGCGACGCCGCCCGCCAGCTGACGTTTGACGGCCTGACCACCCTGGCGTTCCGTACCGGCCTGCTCAACGGCGAGGCCCTGGCGCTGCCCTTGTGGTTGCCGGGTCGGGGCACCCGCTTCGCCACGGCCATCCAGATGGTGGATCCGGACCGGCTGTCCAACCCGGCCGGGAAGATGGACGATGCCCGTCTGCGCGGCGGCATCCAGTTTGGCCGCTACGGCGAGCCCCGCGCCTACTGGATCCGCAAGACCCACCCGATGGACGTGCCGGTGGTGTCCTTCGGCGCGAACGAATGGGTGAAGGTTCCGGCGCGGATGCGGTTTGGGCGGATGCGGGTGATCCACGTTCACGACAAGGAGCGCACCGGCCAGAGCCGGGGCAAGCCTCTGTTCGCGTCGGTGATGGGCCAGTTCAAGATGCTGGACCACTACCAGCTCGCCGAACTGCAGGCCTCCATCGTCAACGCCAAGATCGCCGCCTTCATGGAAACCGGCATGGGGGCGGAGGACATCGCCGAATTTTTCGGTGGCTCTCTCGACGACTACGTGGAAAAACGCAACGCCTGGGAGGTGAAGCTGGAGGGGGGCTCGGTCATGCCCCTGTTCCCCGGCGACAAGATTACCCCCTTTACGCCCGCACGGCCGGCCACAGCCTACGCCGAGTTCACCATGGCCTCCCTGCGCCAGATCGCGGCGGGGATGAACATCCCCTACGAGCTGCTGGCCAAGGACTTTTCCCAGACCAACTACTCCAGCGCCCGCGCCGCCCTGTTGGAGGCGTGGCGCTACTTCATGGGCCGGCGCAAGTGGCTGTCGGTTCAGTGGGCGAGCCCGGTCTACGCCCTGTGGTTGGAAGAGGCGGTCAGCCAGGGGCTCATCGAGGCCCCCGGCTTCTACGACAACCCGCAAGCCTGGTGCCGCGCCAAGTGGATCGGCCCGGGCCGGGGCTGGGTCGACCCGGTCAAGGAGGCCAAGGCGGCGGATATGCGCATCCAGTCCGGCATCTCCACCTACGAACAGGAGTGTGCGGAGCAGGGCC
>JAOUMB010000027.1 GCA_029881725.1 Nitrospirota bacterium | reverse complement strand
TTTGTGAACAGTCGTTGTTTTCCTGATCCCATGAACATCTCCTCTTATTTCCCTTGTCAGGTCATAAAAGGCTGTCCACTTTTTTTAGGCAAGTCCACTTCCCCAGCCGCTCGCCAACCGGCTCATCCGCCTGGCAGCATTCCAGAACCCGGAGTTCCACAAGGCCCAGGCCATGCGCTTTCCGGTATGGGACAAACCACGAGTGATCGGCTGCGCAGAGAACTATCCCCGCCACATCGCCCTGCCCAGGGGATGCCTCGACACCGTCACCAACCTGCTTGCCGGAAACGGGATCGCACTCGACATCCACGACAAGCGCCACGGAGGGGAGCCGCTTCCCATCACCTTTTCCGGCACGCTGCGGCCGGACCAGTCCACGGCCGTAGAGGCGATGCTGCAACACGACGCGGGCGTCCTGTGCGCCCCGACCGCCTTTGGGAAGACCGTCGCGGCGGCGGCGATTATCGCGCACCGCGCGGTCAACACCCTGATCCTGGTTCACCGCACCGAGCTTCTCGACCAGTGGCACGAGCGGCTCCAGTCGTTCCTCGACGTGGAACCCGGCGCTATCGGCAGGGTGGGTGGCGGCCGGCGCAAGCCGACCGGGCGGATCGACATCGCCGTCATGCAGTCGCTGGCCCGCAAGGGGGAGGTGGATGGCATGGTGGAGCGCTACGGCCAGGTCGTCGTGGACGAGTGCCACCACCTTTCGGCCGTCTCCTTCGAGGCCATCCTGAAACGGGCCCGCGCCCGGTATGTGTTAGGCCTCACGGCCACACCGGTACGGCGGGATGGGCACCAGCCCATCATTTTCATGCAGTGCGGGCCGGTACGGCACACCGCCGCCCGGTCGGAGGTCACGCCCTCCCGGATGGAGGTGGCCCCGCAGGTGCTGAATGCCCCCATCCCGGTGGACACCGTGGCCGGCATCCAGGCGGTGTTCCGCTATCTGGTGAAGGACGAGGAACGCAACGCCCGGATCGTGGCCGATGTGCGCGCCGCCTGCCGGCAGGGGCGGAAGGTGCTGGTGCTGACGGAACGGGCCGATCACCTGGAGGCGCTGGAGCGGCTCCTGTCGACCAGTCTGGACAACCTGTTCGTGCTGCACGGGCGGATGCCGAGGAAACGGCGCAAGTTGGTGTTGTCCGCCCTGGAGGAACTGGGTGACGCTGCCCCCCGTGTGCTGCTCGCCACCGGGCGGCTGATCGGCGAGGGGTTCGACCACCCGCCGCTGGACACCCTGGTCCTGGCGATGCCGATCTCCTGGAAGGGCACCCTGCAACAGTACGCCGGGCGACTGCACCGGGACCACCCGACCAAGTCGGACATCCGCATCCACGACTACGTGGATGCGGGCCATCCCGCGCTAGCGCGGATGTGGGAACGGCGGCAGGCCGGCTACCGGGCTATGGGGTACCGGATTCTTGAGTATGGAGTCGGTGCGCTATTCGAGGCCACGGGGGTCTTAAAGTAAGCAGCCCTTGCGTCCAAAGAACCTACAGGCCGGCCGAGTATCCAGATTGCACCATCTTACCCGGTGCCCAGGTGGCCCGCTGGAAATGCGGTTTCGGGTCAAGTACAGTAAGCAATACGCTGATCTGAACCTGGTTGTTGTTCCGCGTGCCGCCCGTGACTTTATGCCCCGGGTGTACGATGCCGCGTTTGAGCGGAACGGACGGGAGGGAGTGCCATGGCGGAATCATCTGGCTGGACTGTAATGGAATCGGTCGACGCGATGTCCGACGTCGTCATCGTCTGGTCGCAACCCGCGTTGTTCGATCCGCTTTACTGCGTGGCATGTTAACTTTGGCTTCGCCATGACCCTGGCCTACTGCTGCCGCCTGAGGGCGTCGGCAAAGACCCATTCGTTGTCGGTCGGGCGGCGCATCCAGATATCCCGCCATGCGTTGCGGCTCGTGTTGCTTGCCACGCGAGAGGCGAACTCAGAGGGTGAGCACGATTCGCCTTCATAGATGATCTGCTGGTGCCGTACTTCCGCAAAATGCTCAAGGCCTCGGTATGTCATCCGTAGCCGGGTACCATTAGGCAGGAACACACTTTGCCAGTGGTACCCTTTTCCTGGCAGACCATAGGTCGCAAGGGTTTCATCGGCCTCCTGGTCAGCTAGATGCTCGTAGTACTCCTCAGACCAGGCTGGGTGGTCGTCTTTCGTGTCATCGAGAAAGTTCTCGACAATGCCCTCAATCCAAGCGGCAACATCCTCACTCTTGCCCGTGCGCAGGATGAACTCGTTGTATAGGTCGGCACTGATCGGAACGCAAACTGTTCTAGGCATGGCTCTCTCCACCTAAGAGGTATAACTACTACAGGACTATAATAGCAGTGCTTCAGTAGCCACACAACCCCCATGGAGAAAGTCTGCTCCAGGCCCACTGGATGATTGGTTTTTCTGTCCCACCCACCGCCCCACCATCCACACTTGGTTCAAACTGTCCATCCATGCGAAAATGCGCCTCCGCGCCAAGAGTTGCGTCGATCGTCATGCGTCGGCTGCGGATTCGCCCGCCAGCGCGGCTGTGGCCACTTTAGGGCACACTTTGGGCACAGGCCCACTTCGGGATGCCACCACACGCATCCTAAGTGTTTGAAAAATTTACGAGCCCCCGTAGCTCAGCAGGATAGAGCAACGGTTTCCTAAACCGCAGGTCGGACGTTCGAATCGTCTCGGGGGCGCCATTTTTCAGCGAGCATCACCCGATGCCCCAATGCCCGACTGGAAC
The DNA here is from genome assembly GCA_029881725.1 of Nitrospirota bacterium. Classification (GTDB taxonomy): domain Bacteria; phylum Nitrospirota; class JACRHL01; order JACRHL01; family JACRHL01; genus JAOUMB01. The sequence goes on along the minus strand of JAOUMB010000027.1, from coordinate 34,306 downwards.
AGTTATCTGCCCACGGTAGCCAGTAAAAGGGGGACTTTCGGTCACCCTGCCCCAACCTGCTCCAAGCGCTATTGTGCGCGCGGATAAACCGCTCCCGGAAGAAAACGCCGTCCGTCGCTTGCAAAATGCAATACGCATAAACACAATATTGATCAGCGACCACAACTGGATGGGAAAGTATGCGTTTTCCATCACCTGCGACCAATGGATAATCAGGCCAGTGCCGTCATTCGGCGGCAGATCGGCAGGCATGACACCCATGTATTCAGCTACAAACCAAGGGGGGACGTGCCCCGCCGTCCGGTGAGGCAACTCAGCACAAAGGCTTGGTACAAGGCGCTTGATCGGGCGGGCATCAAGAACTTCCGTTGGCATGACCTGCGCCACACGTTCGCCACGTGGCACCGGCAAAACGGAACCCCGCTGGATGCCTTGAAGGAACTACTTGGACACAGTGAGATTTCGCTGACTATGCGCTATGCGCTATGCGCTATGCGCTATGCGCACATTACACCCGAGCATTTGCAGGAATACGCAAAAAATTCAAACTGGTAGAAATACTGATATGGAATATGAGGCAGAATTTGAACAGACGTTTATCAAGAGAACCCTGGAGCTTGTAAACGGTTACTCGAAACAGTACGACGCCACACTTCTCATTAACTGCCTACTCGGGCTATTAGTTATCCCCAAGGAAAGATATATCGAGAAGATCCCCCTTGACCCGATTGCGAACCTGGAACAGTGGGGAATTTCACCAAGCTCTATCAAGTCCCCTGGAAAAAAAACCGGAAACAACAATGACCCAAAGACCTTTCGAGGAGTCATTCAGAATCTCAGGAACGCCGTCGCTCACTTCCAAGTATCCCCAGTCCATAAAGACCAAAAAGTGTCCGGATTTCAATTTCAGACTCATAGCGGATTCGATGCTGAGCTTCAATTGTCAGAGATCAAGGCCTTGGTTAAACACCTATCCGATTGCGTGAAGAGCCAAGACTAAGCCTTTCTGACTTAACACCACACTTCTCAAGCCGCGTAAGGCCGCACTTCCTCTTCAATCCGTCCCTCAAGGGCTTCTTGCGCCACCTCCAGGTCGTAGTGCGACTGGAGGTTCATCCAGAATTGCGCGGTCGTTCCAAAGAAGCGGCCCAGCCGGAGGGCGGTGTCCGCCGTAATGGCCCGCTTGCCGTGGACAATCTCATTGATTCGCCGAGCGGGCACGCCAACGCTCTTGGCCAACCGGTACTGGCTGACCCCCATCGGATTGAGAAACTCTTCCAACAGGACTTCTCCGGGATGGATGGGGGGAATCTCTCGCTTGCTCATCTTGCCGTTCTATCCTCTATCAGTGGTAATCCACGATCTCTACATCGTGGGCATCGCCATGCTCCCAGCGGAAACAAATCCGCCATTGGTCATTGATCCGGATGCTGTGCTGTCCCTTCCGGTCTCCCGACAGCGCCTCCAGGCGGTTGCCCGGCGGAACCTTCAACGTCTCCAGCTCCGTCGCGGCGTGCAGGATGTTGAGCTTCCGCAGCGCCGCCCGCTGAATGTCCTTGGGCAGCTTCTTGGCAAACTGCCCCTGAAAGAGCTTTTCGGTCTGCCTGCATCGGAACGACTTGATCACCGGCCAATAGTAACGCTACGCGATATTAACGTCAAGCGTCACTAATTCTTCGGTTGGCGCGGGAAGGTGCAAAAGGTATATTTGAAGAGGGTCGCGTGAGCGCTCTCTTGCCCTTGAGCATAAAATACGCATAGCGGCTTCATAATTCTTTAAAATCAATACGTTGATTTAGGTTTCCTAAACCGCAGACTACCTGTTCCAGGTCGTCTCCCAGCACCCATTTCGTTTCCAGCAGGATTATTTAGGTCAACCGCTGGCTCATCACCCCCCGGCCACCCTTCTCCTACGCACATACGCCACCAGGAAAATAAAAAACCCGAGTCCCACTCCCTGGTTGATGTACCGGTTGACCACGGCCTCCTGTTCGCGCACCTGGGACAGGGTGTCTTCATACTCGATGATGCGGTGGCCCGCATGGGTCAGTTCCCAGATGTAAAATTTTTGGCCGGTGATGAATTCCCGTTGGTTGAGCTTTTCCCGTTCGGCCAGCAGGTGAACCGGGTCCCCCACCCGGATCTGCTCCATGCCCGGCCACACCTTTCCGTAATGGGACAGGTACGGGTGCATTCCGTTGGGGGTGGCAACGTGCAGGATGGTGGCGTTTCCCTGTCCGCCCAGGCGCACCTCGCCAACCACGCCCATGACCGACACCAGGGCGTCACGGGGCGGGTGCCGGTTCTCGTAAAGGAACAGCCCCTTCACAATCACGGCCAGCACGAACAGATAGGTCGCCACCTCAAACAGGGTGGGCTTTCGGGGGGAACCCGCCATGGCACCTCTCGCCGCTACAGCTTCTTCAACTGCCGCTCCACCGCCTTTTTCCGGCGCGAGGCGCGCCGGGGGTTGCCTTTTTTGCGGGTGTCGCCGGACCACACCTCGTCCTCCGCTTCCCCCTCCGCTTCCGGGTTCACCCCCTCGGCCCCGGCCAGGGTCAGGCGGTCCACAAAGGACCAGCTTTCCACGCTTTCGGCTCCGGCGCTGCGGGCCCAGCCCTGCACCGTGCGGTCGCTGGTCACCACCACCGTGCCCGAAACCCGGTCCGACTCCGCCAGCAGGTCGCGAATCACCTCGTCCGCGGTGATGCCCTTGGGGGAAAAGGTGACCCGGATGCCGTGGTCCACCGTGCGGCTGCCCATCGGGTCGCCGTCCTTCCAGCCGTCCCACACCACGTGGATCGGGTGCGGGCGCTGCTCCCGGTAGCGGGCCAGCATGCGGATCATCTCCGCACGCTGCCGTTCCAGTTCCCGCGCACTGGTGCCCATGCCCCACAGGGCCGCCACCAGGTTGTACCCGTCTATCACCAGTCGTACCGCCATGGAGGCAGTATACGGACCCCCCCGCCCCGGCGCACCCCGCCCCTGTCCATCGCCGTGCCGGATCGGTTAGACTGAACCCTCTTTTTTATCCATTTATCAGCAGCCGCCATTGTGACCTCCCCCGCCTCCGAACCCCTGTCCGCGAACCCCTCGGACCTGCCGCCCCGCGCCTACCAGGCGCTCAAGGAACGGTTCGGGTTCGATGCCTTCCGCGAGGGGCAGGCCGACATCGTGGCCGCCATGACCGCCGGCCGGGACGTGCTGGCGGTGATGCCCACCGGCGGGGGCAAATCGCTCTGCTATCAGCTTCCCGCCTGCATCACCGAAGGGGTGACCCTGGTGGTATCCCCCCTCATCGCCCTGATGAAGGACCAGGTGGACGCCCTGTTGCAAAAGGGCATCCCGGCGGCGGCGGTCAATTCGTCCCTGTCCTTCGACGAGGTGCGGGCCATCATGGACCGGGTGCGGTCCGGCGACATTCGCCTGCTGTACGTGGCCCCGGAACGCTTCGGCTCGCGCTGGTTCATGGCCGCCATGAACGGCGTGCAGGTGGCCCGCGTGGCGGTGGACGAAGCCCACTGCATCAGCCAGTGGGGCCACGACTTCCGCCCCGCCTACCTGACCCTGATCGACGCCATCGACAAGCTCGGCCGCCCGCCGGTGGCCGCCCTCACCGCCACCGCCACCCCCCAGGTGCAGGACGATATCGCCGCCCTGCTGGGCATGGACAACGCCTTCCGGCGGGTCACCGGCTTCGACCGGCGCAACCTGTTTCTGGAAGTGAAGGAGGGGGTGCGCAAGAAGGACGCCGCCCACGAATTTATCAAAACCACACCGGGGCCGGGCATCATCTATTGCGCCACCCGCAAGCACGTGGACGAGGTGTCCAGCCAGTTGCACGACCTGGGCTATTCGGTCACCGCCTACCACGCGGGCCTGCCCGACGAGGCCCGCGAAGCCGCGCAGGACGCCTTCATCGGCGGTGAAACCGAACTGATCGTGGCCACCAACGCCTTCGGCATGGGGGTGGACAAGGCCAACGTGCGCTTTGTGCTGCATTACGACATGCCCGGCACCCTGGAGGCCTATTACCAGGAGGCGGGCCGCGCCGGGCGCGACGGGGGGGATTCGCGCTGCACCCTGCTGTTCGGCGGCGGCGACCGTTTCACCCAGGAATTCTTCATCAACGGCACCTACCCCACCCCCACCCTGGTGCGCCGGGTGTGGGAGGTGCTGGCCGAATCCGCCATCGACGGCATTGCCGAGCTGTCCAACCGGGAGGTGCTCTCCCGCACCGGCGAGGACGGCTCCGAATTCGCCGTTTCCGCCTCCCTCAAGCTGCTGGAACAGGCGGGCGGCATCCAGCGCCTGCACCCCCGCTCCAACCCGGCCCTGTTTCAGGTGCTGGACCGCACCAAGGTGAGCGAGCGGGCCACCGTGCAGCGGCAGATTCTGGCCGCGCTGGAGTTCCACATGCCGGTGGGCGAGGTGGGCGCGCTGGAGATCCCCCCCGCCGACCTGGCCCACGAATCGGGGCTGGAAACGGAGGCCCTGCTGCGCGGCATTCACGCCATGGAGGCCGCCGGGGCCATCCGCTACACGCCGCCGTTCCGGGGGCGCGGGGTGCGCCTGCTGTCCACCGATCTGCCGCCGGTGGATTTTGACGCGGTGGAGCGGAAACGCGCCTGGGCGTTTACCTGTCTGGATGCGATGGAGGCCTATTGCCGCGCGCCGGGCTGCCGCCGGGGGGCGATTCTGGGCCACTTCGGCGAGGCCCACCAGCCCACCTGCGGCGCCTGCGACCGGTGCCTGAGCGGCCACACCGCCGCCGCCCCCAAAGAGGCCACCGAGCTTTCCCGCAAGCTGCTGTCCGGCGTGGCCCGCTGCCGCAAGGGGCGGATGAGCTTCGGCACCAACACCATTGCCGCCCACCTGACCGGCGCCAACACCGATTCCCTGCGCCGCCACGGGCTGGATCAGGCCAGCACCTACGGCCTGCTGCGGCAATACACCCAGAAGCAGGTGGCCGATCTGCTGGAGCAACTGGCCGCCCAGGGATTCCTGAAGCGCCAGGACGCGGGCGAGGGGGCCATGCGCCGCCCGGTACTGATGATGACCGACGCGGGGCTGGCGGTGCTGAAGGGGGAACAGACCGGCGTGCAACTGCGCATTCCGGGCGACATGCCAAAATCCACCGCCAGCGCCGCCGGATCGGTGCGCCGCGCGGCAGGGGAGTCGGAGCGGGCGGTGTGGCTGGAGAATGCCGACCCGGACCTGATGGCGCGGCTGAAGGGATTGCGCAACCGGCTGGCGAAGGAGGAGGATGTGCCCGCCTACCGCATCTTCCCGGACCGCACGCTGGCGGAAATGAGCGTGCTGAAGCCCGCCGATCCCGCCGCCCTGCTGGCGGTGAACGGGGTCGGCGAGCGCAAGATCGAGAAGTATGGCGACCTGTTTTTAACCGCGATCCGCGACCACACCCACGGATAGGGGAGATCATGCAACCGAAGAAATCCACCACCCTGAGCACCTGGGAACTGGTGTTCCCCAACGATGCCAACCCGTACGGCTCCATGTTCGGCGGCAACCTGATGGCGCTGATGGACAAAGTGGGCGCCATGGCGGCGGGCAACTACGCCCAGCGCATCGTGACCACGGCCTCCGCCGAGGCCATGGACTTTAAAAGCCCCATTCACGTGGGAGAGCAGATCGAGATTCTGGCCCGCGTGGTGGCCACCGGCCGCACCAGCATGGTGGTGAAGGTGGACGTGTACACCGACAACCCCCTGACCGGCGAGCGCCGCCACGCCATCACCGCGCATTTTTCCTTTGTGGCGCTGAACAACGCCCACCGCCCCACCCCGGTGCCGCCGCTGCTGGTGGAGACCAAGGAGGAAAAGCGCGATTTCGAGGTGGCCGGGATTATCCAGGGCAAGGCCAAGATGCGCCGCGAGCGGATTGCGGAGACGGAGGAGAAGGGTTGAAAATAAGGCGGGCCATTGAGGGGGAACAATGACCAGATTCCTAGTCGCGACAGTCATACTGCTGACAGGCGTCCCGGCGTGTGCGGATGGAACAAATCGCCCTTCACCCGAATCCGTCTACGCGCTTTACCGGAGCAGTGTTCCGGTTGCGCCGGGTGATGTCGAAATGCGCGTCCACACAGCCACCTTCGATTCCATCTACGGAGAAAAATACAACCGGGAGAATTGTGTAATTGCGAAGGACCTGTTTCAGGATCAACCCGACATCACCGTCAGATACTGGTGTGAGCGTGGGTACTTCCTCAAGACACAAAATGATTTGCTGCATCAGTCACGCATCGTGACGTAACTAGTCGCGCTAGCCCTTCCCCATCTCCCCCGGCCGAATCCCCGAAAACGCCGACAGCGGCAGCCAGCGGCTCAGGTTGCTCAGGCAGGCGGTGGGGCCGGTAATCATCAGGCGCTTGCTGGCGCGGGCCTCGCGCAGGGAAAGATCGCCGATCCACACCTCGGTCATGGTGCGCAGGTCGGTGACGAAGTTGATGTCCACCTCACCGCCCGGATGGTCGGTGCACAGGTCCACGTCGCCCTCCACCTTGATCCACCACCGGTCGTGCTCGTCCAGATCGGTGTAGCGCCACTTGAGCAGCGTGCGCCCCCCCGGCAGCCCCTCCGGGTTGATGCGGTTGCTGATGTCGAACATCAACAGCTGCACGTCCAGTTCCTCGTCACTCATGGTGGAGCGGGCCCATTTCATGCCCCACTCGCCAAGGCCCATCACCAGCGGCCCCAGGTCGCGCCCGCACTCGGTCAGGTGGTATTCGTAGCCGCGCTGGTCGGGAATGCGCTTCTTGACCAGAATCCCCGCCGCCTCCAGCTCCTGCAAGCGCTTGTTGAGCACCGTGGGGGAGATTTTCGACACCCCCCGGTGGATGGTGTTGAAGCGGGTGGCGCCGCCGAGCAGCCCGCGCACGATGAGGAACGTCCACCGCTCCCCCAGCACCTCCGCCGCCTTTGAAACCGGGCAAAACTGGCCGTATTCGATCATTCCATCACCCCGCAAATGCCCCAACTACTAAATGCGTAGTGGATTACTTTAAAACAAGTAGTGGGTTACTCCACTTCCCGCACTATTTGCCCCCCGGCATCCCCGATACCTTTACCCCAACGGCGCGGATGACCCCGCCGGAGGGCGGCACAATGTTGTGTTTGCCAAGCATTTTAACAGATGGAGAATGGACCATGACCACGCAGACCCAAACCACCCCTTCCCCGAACACCCCGAACACCCCGAACATGGAGGCCGTCAAGACCAAACTGAAGGCCACCTGGGAGGACGGCGACTACGTTTCCTTCGCCCAGTACATGGAAGACGGCGCTTGCCAGATCCTGGAGGAATGGAACATCGCCCCCGGAACCGAGCTTCTGGACGTGGCCTGCGGCGCCGGGCAGATCGCCATCCCCGCCGCCCGCGCCGGGGTGAACGTGACCGGCGTGGACATCGCCGCCAACCTGGTGGCGCACGCCAGGGGCCGCGCCCGCATCGAGGGGCTGGACGCCACCTTCCTGGAGGGCGACGCCGAGGACCTGCCGTTCCCGGATGCCTCCTTCGACATGATTACCACGCTGATCGGCGCCATGTTCGCCCCGCAGCCGGACAAGGTGGCCGCCGAGTTCGCCCGCGTGTGCCGTCCCGGCGGCACGGTGCGCATGGTCAACTGGACCCCGCAGGGATTCGTGGGGCAGTTGTTCAAGGTGATCGGCAAGCACGTGGCCCCGCCCGCCGGCGTGGTGCCCTACTCCCTGTGGGGTGACGAGGAAACCGTGACGGAGCGGTTGGGCAAGCACTTCGACCTCAAGCTGACCCGCAAGCGCTACCCTCTGTGGCACTACCCGTTCGGCCCGGAGGGCGTGGTGGAACTGTTCCGCACCTATTACGGCCCCACCACCCGCGCGTTCGCCGCAGTGGGCCCGGAAGGGGAAGCGGCCCTGCGGCGTGATCTGGTAGAGGTCTACACGGCCCACAACAAGGCCACCGACGGGACCACGCTGCTGGACGGCGAATACCTGGAGGTGGAGGGCACCCGGATCTGATCCGGGCACCGGACACACCCCAAAAAGGCCCGGCGGGACGGCACACCCCGCCGGGCCTTTTCCTGTCCCCCCGCCTTCCGTCGCCCCCGCTAGGCTACCGCAGTTTCGGGGTATAGACCGGGATCGGTTTCGCCTTCAGGACCACGAATTCCGGCCGGGCCTGAGGGTGGGTCAACCGCAGCAGACGACGTCCCACGGTGAGGCCATACAGGCAGATCACAATCCCCACCACCCATACGGCAATCAACACCACGTTCGCCACCTGTGCGCTGCGTTCCAAAAATGCCATCACGCCCCCTCTCCGGGCGGAATCCTGTTGGACAAGTGGGTGCGAATTCCACCCTACAGTTTCATTTTACCGCCCGCACCCGGCCACCGCAGGGGCCATCCGCCCCCCGTTCTCCGCTTGCCTTATCCCCACCATTGGCCGAAAGGAAAGGCATGACCGGGGCATTTTTCCACCCTTCCGCCCTGCCGCGCCTGCTGGCCGTCTTCCTGATGGGCGCACTGGCCCTGGCGTCCCCGGTTGCCGCGGAAATGAACCCGGACTGGGACGACCCGGAACTGCACATGTGCGGTCCGTTTGACGGCCTGACGCCCAGCATTGACGAGTTCCGGCAGGCGCTGACCGATCATTCCCGGTGGATGCAACTGCTGGAAAAAGGCTCCGTCGAGTGGGCCGATCCCCGCCGGGCCAACCTGTGCAACGCCAACCTCAGCGGCATGGGCGTGCGCGACGCGAATCTGGTCCGGGCCAACCTGCGCGGGGCAAACCTCACCGGGGCCCAACTCCCCGGCGCAACCATGGACCTGGCGGACTTCAGCGGCGCCAACCTGACCCGCACCAACCTGAACGGCGCATCCCTGCGGGAGGCCAAGTTCACCGGCGCACGCATGCACCGAACCAATCTGGACAACTCCGACCTGACCAACGCCCACCTGAGCGATGCCGATCTTACCGGCGCCACCGCCCTCTCGGCCAACATGACAGGCGCTGAATTCTGGCGCGCGCGGCTCACCCGCGCCGACCTGCGCGGCAATCTGTCCCACGCCATCCTGAACCGGGCCATCTTCGACGGCGCCAACCTGTCCGGCGCCACCCTGGAACGCGCCTCGGTGGCCGGAAGCGACCTGAGCCGGGCCAACCTTCTGGGGGCCAACCTGTCCGGCGCCTACCTGTCCGGCTCCAACCTGAACGGCCTGAATCTGGCGGACGTAAAGCTGTTTCAGGCCGACCTGACCGACGCCTCGCTGGTGAACACCGACCTGCGCGGGGCGGACCTGTTCCGCGCCACGCTGGTGCACGTGAGCGCCGAGGGGGTCAACCTGTCCGGCGCCGACCTGCGCGGGGCGGACCTGACCGAGGCCGACCTGCGCCGGGCCAGCATGGTCAACGCCAATATGAAAGGGGTGTTCATCTGGCGCGGCGCCAACCTGTCCCACGCCAACCTGATGGGCGCCGATCTGAGCGAGGCTGTCATCAACCACCTGGTGGATGAGGGCGCGCCGGAAGCCGTGTTTCTGGCTGACGCACGCGGGCTGGAATCGATTCAATACCTGCGCAAGGACGGCCTCATCGCCATGCGCCGCGTGCTCCGGTCCGGTGGCCACAACGGCGCTGCCGATCGCATCAACCTGTCCATCCGCGACGGTTCCAAGCCGGTGCACCCGCTGATGATGCACTACCTGCAATAACCCCCCCCGCATTCATTTTTCCTTACCGCTGGCGCTCCCGGTCCACGGGTGTTAGTCTTTGTAAATCGTACACAGTACGTGCCCCCCCCTACACCGGAGACCCGTCATGAACAGTCAGGCCCAGCCCGCCCCGCAAGCGCCCCCCATGGACGTCATCAAAACCCGGATCAAGGCCATGTGGATGGATGGCGACTACGTGGCCTTCGCCCGCCACATGGAACCGGGCGCCATCGAAATTCTCGCCAGCTGGAACATCGCCCGCGGGGAAAAACTCCTCGATCTGGGGTGCGGATCCGGGCAGATCGCCATTCCCGCCGCCCGCAACGGGGTGGAGGTGACCGGCGTGGACATCGCCACCAACCTGGTCGAGCACGCCCAGGGGCGCGCCCGGGACGAAGGGCTGAACGCCCGCTTCGATGAAGGCGACGCCGGCGACCTGCCCTATGCGGATGCATCGTTCGACGTGGTGACCAGCCTGATCGGCGCCATGTTCTCGCCCCAGCCGGATCAGGTGGCGGCGGAAATGGGCCGCGTGTGCCGCCCCGGTGGCCGCGTACGCATGGCCAACTGGACCCCGGACGGCTTTGTGGGGCAGTTCTTCAAGGTGCTGGTGGGCCACGTGCCCCCCCCCGCCGGAGTGCCGTCCGTATTCCTGTGGGGCAACGAGGAGGCGGTGACTTCGCGCTTGCAGCCGTACTTCTCCACCATCGAACTCACCCGCAGGCACTATCCGGTGTGGACCTACCCGTTCGGCACGGCGGAACTGGTGCAGATGTTCCGCACCCACTACGGCCCCATCAAGCGCGCCTTCGATTCCCTGGACGACGCCGGGCAGACCGCCCTGCGGAAGGACCTGGAAAAGGTGTTCGCCGCCCACAACATGGCCACCGACGGCACCACCCGCATCGAAAGCGGCGAATATCTGGACATTCACGCGATCCGGGATTGACCCCTGGCCCGCGCGGGGAGGACGCTCCCTCCCCGCGCGGGCTTCCCTCACACGAAGGGGCGCGCGTCGAACAGCAGTTCCACCCGCGCCACGCGCCCGTCACGCACCGAAAAGGTTTGCGCCATGCGGGCCTTGATGCCCGGTTTGGTAAACGTGTAGATCAGGCATGCGCCGTCGGCGTTTTCGAATTCGCTGGTGATGGCATACCCGCACCCGGCCAGCGGGTTGCCGCCCATCGCCTCGATATACTCCGCCGCCGAGCCGAATTGATACAGCGGGCCGGAGAACTGAAAATCGTCGGTCAGGATGTCCGCCAGCCGCTCCGGCCGTTGGCCGGAAAAGATGATGTCCATGTAGGTGCGGGCGAGTTGGAGGGGGGTCATGGGGTCTCCGTAGCGGTCAGAACCGTTTCCATCACCACCACGCCGCCCGGCGCGCCGGTGGTCTGATTTACAAATCCCATAGCGGAATACAACGCCCGCGCCGCCTCCATGCGCGGCAGGGTTTCCAGGCGCACGCGGGTATAGCCGATCGCCCGCGCCGCACGCAGCGCCGCTTCCATCAGGGCGCGGCCGGTGCCGTGCCCGCGGGCGGATTCGGCCACGAACAGGCGCTTGATCTCCCCGCAGGCCGGGGTGGAGCGCATCAGCCCCACGCAGCCGACCACCGCGCCGTCCCGCTCCGCCACCAGCAGCGCCCCGCCGGGGGGCGCATAGGCACCGGGCAGCCCGGCGATCTCCCCGGCGAACCCGGCAAAGCAGGTGTCGTAGGCCATCTCCTGGGAATAGGCCGCGAACAGCCCGCGCACCGTTCCAAGGTCGGAGGCGGTGGCGGGGCGGATGGAACAAGGTGCGGTCTCAGCCAAACATCACCTCGCGCCCCCGCGTCACCTTCGGAAACCTGCCCCGCTCGTACACCACCTGCCCCCCCAGCACGGTCACCTCCGGCCAGCCGTACAGGTCCATGCCCTCGTAGGGGGTCCATCCGCACTTGCTGACCACGTCCTTCACCCGCACCAGACGCGCATCGCCCATGGCCGCCAGCACCAGGTCCGCATCATGGCCCGGAGCGATGCGGCCCTTGTTCTGGATGCCGAACCGTTCCGCCGGACCGGTGGCCGTCACCTGCGCCACCTGGGTCAGGGTCAGGCGGCCGTAGTGCACGCCGTTCAACAGGAGCGGCAGCATGTGCTGCACCCCCGGCACGCCGGAGGGGGCTTCCCAGTAGCCCCCCATCTTTTCCTTCAGGGTGTGCGGGGCGTGGTCGGTGGCCACGAAGTCGATCACCCCGTCCGCCAGCCCGCCCCACAGGGCCTCGTTGTCGTGCTTGCCGCGCAGGGGCGGGTTCATCTTGCCCAGGGTGCCCAGGTCCGCCAGGCCGTCCTCGTTCAGCACCAGGTGGTGCGGGGTCACCTCGCAGGTGATGCCGTCGTGGCGGGCGGCGCGCACGAGTTCCAGTTCCTCGGCGGTGCTCATGTGGCAGATGTGCACCGGCCGTGCAAACCGCCGGGCCAGGGCAATGGCCCGCTCGGTGGCCCGTTTGGCGCTGGTCACCGTGCGGATGCGCCCGTGCACGGTCACGTCGGTGGCGCCGGAAAATTTGAGGCTGTTGTCGCGGATGATCTGCTCGTCCTCCGCGTGCACGCAGATGCGCCCGGAGTAGCCGCCGAAGATGCTCGCCAGCGGGCCGTCCTCATACACCAGCAGGCCGCCGGTGGAACTGCCCATGTAGATTTTCAGCCCCGCGATGTTGCGCGCCTGCTTTACCTCGGCCAGGTTGTCCTTGGTGGCCCCCATGTACAGCCCCCAGTTCACCCGCGCCCGGGGTGCGATGCGCGCCCGCTTGTCCTCCAGGGCGGCCAGGGTGGTGGTGGGGGGATCGGTGTTGGGCATGTCCAGCACCGTGGTCACCCCCCCGGCCAGGGCGGCCATGGAGCCGGTGTCCCAGTCCTCCTTGTGCTCCCCCCCCGGCACCCGGAAGTGCACGTGGGCGTCGATGGCGCCGGGCAGCACCACCAGTCCGGCGGCATCCACCGCGCGGGAGAAGGCGCCGGGCGAAAAGGTCTGCCCCGGCGCGCTGATGGCGTGAATTTTTCCCCCTTCCACCGCCACATCGGCCACGCGTTCGCCATCGGGCAACACCACGGTTCCCCCGTGGATCAACAGATCGGACATGGATTCTCCCCTGCCTGTGGGTTCACCCGCCATTATGCGGCACCGGGGGCCCGCCGCCCAAGGGGCGTCATGGTTTCTTGTGGCGGCCCGGCAAGACTCCTATACTGGTACGGTTTTGGCTCACACCATTCCCGCATATACCAATGTCCGCAGCGTGCTGTGGAAGGTCCTGTGGCTCAACCTGCTGGTGGCCGCGGCCAAGCTGGGGTATGGCGTGTACATCGGTTCGGTCAGCCTGACCGCCGACGGCTACCACTCCGCCTTCGACGGCATGTCCAACGTGATCGCCCTCATCGGCCTGTGGGTGGCGGCCCACCCGGCGGACGAAAACCACCCCTACGGCCACCGCAAGTTCGAAACCCTGGCCACGGTGGGCATCGGCATCATGCTCACCATGGCCTGCCTGCACGTGCTGGAATCGGCCTACGAACGCTTCAACACCCCGTCCGCGCCCGAGGTGGGACCGCTGGCCTATGTGGTGGTGATCCTCACCATGGCCATCAACTGGTTCGTGTTCCGCTACGAGCACACCAAGGCCGACGAATTCCACAGCGAGGTGCTGCACGCCGATTCCAAGCACACCCAGAGCGACCTGCTGGTCACCACCAGCGTGCTGTGCAGCCTGGTGGCCGCCGATCTGGGCATCTGGCTGCTGGACCCCATCGTGGCGGTGCTCATCGCGGGGCTGATCGGCAAGGCCGCCTACGACATAATTCTGGAGTCCGCGCTGTTATTGTCCGATGTTCAAATGATCGCCCCGGAAGAAATCCGGGAGGTGGCCATGGAAATGGACGGGGTCATGTTCTGCCACGAGATCCGCACCCGGGGCACCAAGCACCACGTGCTGATGGATCTGCGCATCCACGTGGACCCGCACATGACGGTACTCAAGGCGCACAAGATTTCAGACGATCTGGAAGACCGGCTGAAGGACCACTTCGAAGGCGTGCAGGAAGTGGTGGTGCACGTGGAACCCCACGGCGCCCACTACTGCCCCGCCGCGCATTAACCAAAAACGGGGACCATGAGCGACACGAAAAAACCGGCCCGGGCGAAGGCGAAAAAATCCGCACCGGAGGCGCCGAAAAAGGCCCCCGCCGCAAAGGACACCGCCAACCTGCCGTGCATTGCCATCACCATGGGCGATCCCGCCGGCATCGGGCCGGAAATCGCCGCCTGGGCACTGGCCGCGCCGGGGGTGATGAAGTCGTTCCGGCCGGTGGTGATCGGGCCGACGGGGCTGCTCCGGCAGGAAATGGAACGCGCCGGGGCCGACTTCCCGGTGCGCGAAGTCTCGCTGGACGCCCCCTTTGAAGGGGTGGCCCCCGGCGAGGTGGCCGCCATCGATCCCGGACACGGCATCGCCCTGCCCACCCCGGGCGCCGCCTCCGCCGATGCCGGGCGCATCGCCATGGCCGCCATCGACGCCGCCCTGGAACTGACCGAAGCGGGCCACGTGGCGGGCATGGTCACCGGCCCGATCTCCAAGGCCGCCGTGCAGATGGCGGGCAACCCGCGCTTCACCGGCCACACGGAATACCTGGGCGTGCGCTGCGGCCACGTGCCGGTGCGCATGATGATGACCTGCCCGGAGCTGACCGTGACCCTGGTCACCACCCACATGCCGCTGGCCGAGGTGCCCATCTGGATTTCCGCCGAATCCGTGTTCGACACCCTGCGCATGACCGACGGCGCGCTGGCCATGCGCATGGGCATTTCCAACCCGCGCATCGCCGTGTGCGGCCTGAACCCCCATCCGGGCGAGTTCGGCGGCGAGGACGAACAGCACATCGTCCCGGCCATCAAAAAGGCCCAGGCCGCCGGGTTGAACGTGGAGGGACCGTTCTCGGCGGACATCCTGTTCGCCCGTCTGGTGCGCGACCAGAGCTACCACGCGGTGGTGGCCATGTATCACGATCAGGGGCTAATCCCGCTCAAGGTGCTGGGCCTGGAGCGCGCCGTGAACGTGACCCTGGGGCTGCCGTTCGTGCGCACCAGCCCGGCCCACGGCACCGCCTATTCCATCGCCGGCAAGGGCAAGGCCGACCCGTCCAGCATGATCGCCGCCCTGCGCACCGCCATCAAGTGGACCACCCCGCGCACCCCATGACCACACCCCCATGACCAGCGACGGGCCACGCCTTCGCCCCCTCAAGTCCCCGGGCCGGCACATTTATATTCAGGCGATAACGGCCCATGGCTGACGACACCGCTCCACGCCTGCGTACCCTCAAATCCCCGGGCCGGCACATTTATATTCAGGCGGTAACGGCCCATGGCTGACGACACCGCTCCACGCCTGCGCACACTCAAATCCCTGGGCCAGCACTTTTTGAGCGACAAGGGCATCGCCCGCCGCATCGTGCAGGCGGCGGATGTGGCCGAAGGCGACAACGTGCTGGAGATCGGTCCCGGCAAGGGCATCCTCACCGAGCAGTTGCTGGCCGCCGGGGCCCACGTCACCGCCATCGAACTGGACCGGGGGCTGTATGAGGGCCTGTGCGACCACTACCGGGACCACCCGCGGGTGGCCCTGCACCACGCCGACGCGCTCAAGGTCGACCCGGCCATGGCGGGAGCAGGCTACAAGGTGGTGGCCAATCTCCCCTATCAGGTGACCACGCCGCTGCTGTTTCACTTTCTGGAGGCCGCCCCGCCCCCCGCCTGCATCGTTGTGATGATCCAGAAGGAGGTGGCCGACCGCATTCTGGCCGGTCCCGGCGACAAGATCTACGGGGTGCTGTCGCTGGGGGTTCAGGCGCGGGCCAGCGGGGCCATGTGCTTCAAGGTCCCCCCCGGCGCATTCCGCCCACCCCCCAAGGTGACCTCGGCGGTGATCCGGGTGAATCCGTATGCCCCCGAACAAGCCCCCGTGCCGCCGCAGCGGGTGGCGGCCTTCATGCAGGTGGTGCGCGCCGCCCTGGGGCAACGGCGCAAGACCCTGGGCAATGCGCTAAAAGGCTTGAAACTTCCCCCGGAAGGGGTGCAGCAGGCGTTGGAGGCGTGCGGGATTGATCCGCAGACGCGGGGGGAAACGCTGGGGCTGGAGGAATTTGCCGGTCTGGCGGAGCGGCTGTTCAGGAATTAATCAAGCGGCCATCAAACTGGAATGGAAGCGCCCGCGCCACCCGTACCCGGGAAGTGTCCGGGTGCGCGGGGTTGAGCAGGTAATTGCAATCTTGATCGGTCATGGCTTCCGGGGGATGAATCACGGCGGAGGGAACTTTCAGCACCAACCCCTCCCTCTGTCGCACCCACTCATCACCGATTGCCGCCAGTTCCGGTGGGGCCGGAACCTCCTGCCAATGGTCCGGGAGAGCCGAAACCGCCACGGTGGAAGTGGCGGCATCGTCCGGCCATTCAATCTGGAGCAGAACCATTCCGTCCGGAATCAAGTCGGAATCCGTATGCACCAGCATCTCAAGCGTAGCCAGCGCCACACTTCCCGCTGTATAGACCATCGGAACTCCCGGAGAATTCCAACGGCCACCGTAACGCCTGGCCCCTTCACCGGAAAGCGGACGATCGGATTGGGAACGGTGGACAATCCGCCACGCCCGCATCAGGCGAACACCCCGTGCTCCAGTCTCCCCAGAATGGCATCCACCTGCTCGGCTCCCCAATCGGTGACAAGAACTTCCAGCGGGCTTTTGCCGGACAGCTGCCGGTTGGCGCGTCGCAGCCAGCGGGACGCCTTGTCGATATCCCCAAACGTCTCGCGCGCGTGGGCCATGATGCGGGCAACCCGGAACAGGCGGTCGGATTCCTCCGGGTTCAGCCACGCGCTCTGCTTGCGGCGGGCCAGGGTGCGTGGCGTGATCACCACCACCTCGCGGAGCTGGTCCTCGGAAATATGCAACTGCTTACCCAGCAGATTAAACGCCTTGAACCGCAGTCCGTTGTGGATCGCTTCCATCATGTCCACATCCCGCGTGACTTTTCGGCCGATTCCCTTTTCACCACCCAAAATTTCGGTAATTGAATCCAACCGTGTCATAACGCTCCATTCTCCGATCGGGGACTGATCTCTTATCGGGCCCACGCCATTCTGACTAAAATTATATGCCATATGGCACAAGCCCGCAAACAGCGGTGCGCCACCCTCCCGGCTCCCCCTACAGATTCGGCGTGTAGCCGATCCCCCACTGGGTGAACCAGGTGGCCAGAATCGCGAAGAAGTCGAAAAAGATCAGCAGCCCCACGGCGATCAGGAACAGGCCGCTGATGATGGAAATGGTGCGCATGTGCTTTGAAAAGCCCGGAAAGCGCTCCAGGAACGTGTTCAGCGCCAGGCTGGTGAGCAGAAACGGCACCGCAAGGCCCATGGAATACCAGGTGAGCAGGTAAATGCCCTCCAGCATCCGGTCCTGGGTGCTGGCATACAACAGAATGGTGCCCAGGATCGGCCCCACGCACGGGGTCCAGCCGGTGGCAAAGGCCATGCCCACCAGGTAGGAGCCGATGTACCCCTTCGGCTTGTGGTCCAGGTGCACCCGCTTGTCCACGCTCAGCCAGAACGGCTTGATAATCCCCATCACATAGAGGCCGAACAGCACCACCACCGCGCCGCCCACCTTGGCCACGATCTGCTGGTGCTCCATCAGAAACCCGCCGATCAGGGTCGCCGACGCCCCCAGCCCGATGAAGATGGTGGAAAACCCGCCGATGAAAAACAGCGAATTGCTCAGCACCAGCCGCTTGACCCGCGCCCGGTCGTCACTGGCGGTAAGCTGGTCCATGGACAGGCCGGTGATGAACGACACATAGGACGGCAGCAGCGGCAGCACGCACGGGCTGATAAAGCTGAACAGGCCCGCCAGAAAGGCGATGGCGAAGGAGACGGATTCCATAATTGCTTACAGCCGCGCGGTGATTAACCGGCGGTACTTGTCCAGGTGCCAGTCGAAAAATCCGACCAGAATGTTTTTGATCACCCCGTCCTTGCCGATCACGAAGGTCATCGGCAGGCGGTTGGCGTAGTACAGGTCCTGCACGGCGCCGTTGGCGTCCAGCAGGGCCGGGAAGGAGGCCTCGATCTGGGCCATGAACGGCGCCACCTTTTTGGCCCCGTCGAAATCACCGGCCACGGCCAGCACCTGGAACGGCTGGCCTTTCAGGTCCTGGGACAGGGCCTCGATGGTGGGCATCTCGATGCGGCACGGGCCGCACCAGGTGGCCCAGAAGTTCAGCAGCACCACCTTGCCGCGCTGATCCGACAGCTTCCACACCCGGCCGTCCAGATCGCGCAGGGCGAAATCCGGCGCCAGACTGCCGATCTCCGCCCCCACCGTGGGCGCTCCCGCCCCGTCCGCCGTCTCCCGCGGCTCGGCGGCCACCGCATAGGCGGGGGCCTCGGTGCCCCGGTTGCATCCGGGGGTGAACACCAGCAACGCGCCCAACACCAGCGCCACCAGCGCCAGCACCAGCGAACTGCCCAGGCAGATGGCCGCCCGTTTCTCCCGCAGTATCGTCACTTATGGAACTTGCTCCGAAATCACCACCGACACCCCCTCGCTGCCCACGGCCACCGGGCCGGTAAAGCCCTGCAGGTCGCCGCTGGCGGCCATGGCCTGGCCGGACGAGGACAGGCGCGCGCCGATGATCACCTGCGGGAAGCTGGCAATGCTCATCTGCGGCATCATCGACATGGTTTCGTCCAGGGAGAACGTCACCGGCAGGTCGGTGGCCTTGAAGCGCTCGATGGCCAGCGGCATGCGCGGCCCCTGCGGGGCACGGGCAAACACGAACAGGATGGCGTCGGGGTCCACCTTGTCCTTCAGGGCCGGGTCCAGGGTGACCGTTCCGGTGATTCTGGCGATGCCGCCGGCAGCGGGCGCGGGGGCCGGCTCCGGCTCGGGCACGGTGCCGCCCTCCTTGCGGATGATGTCGCGCAGCTCCGCCAGGTTGGCCTGGATGATCGGCTTCTCCGGGGCCTCCGCCGGGATCAGGCTGTCCAGCCGGGACCACAGGTTGAGGGCGTTGGAATACTCCCCCCGTTCGTAATAGACGGTGCCCAGCAGCCACAGGCTCTTGTTGTGGCCCGGGTCCATCTCCAGCGCCCGTTCCACCAGGGCGATGGATTCCGGGGTGAAGTTACCGCCGTTGGCCATGGCCAGGGCGTCCGCATAGTTGGACAGCACGTCCGGGTGGTCGCCCACCAGCGCGCGCAGGCGGGCATAGGCCTCGGCGGCCTTGTCGAACTGCTGCAATACCGCATAGGAGCGGCCCAGCATGCCCCACCCCTCCGGGTCGTCCGGGTTGGCCTCCAGCCGGTCGGCCAGCGACTGCACCATGCCGGCCAGCTGCTCCTCGGTGATGGAGTGGCCGTCGTCCGGAGCGGCGGCCATCTGGGCCTGGGGCGACAGCGCATCCACGCTGCCCACCTTCAGGTACATGCCCAGGGCAATGGCCACCACCGCCACCGACAGCACTCCGGCCACCACCCGCGGGTTGGGTCCCACACCGGCGCCCGCGGCGGCCTTCGGGGCCGGGGCTTCCTCGGGCCGGGCGCTCTCCTCCAGCACGCTGCGTTCCAGTTCGTCCCGGGCGCGGGTGAACTGGTCATCTCCCATCATCCCCCCGGCATGCTCCGCCTCCAGCTCCTTGAGCTGATCGCGGCGGATCAACAGGTTCAACTCGCGCATGGAGGCCTTGGCCTCCTCCCGTGGCGTGCGCACAAGGGGCACCACCACAAACAACACGGCACCGATCGTCATCAGCGCCGACAACAGCCAGAACAGGGTCATGTGGCGTCCTTGCCTTTAAGCAGTTTTTCGGCCAGTTTGCGCTCCTCCGCCGACAGCTCCGGCTCCTCGGCCAGGGACCGGCGGCGGCGCAGGGTGGCCACCAGCGCCACCAGACCGATGCCCATCAACAGCACCGGCCCGAACCACAGCAAGACGGTGGCCGGTCTCAGGGGCGGGCGGTAGCGCACAAAGTCGCCGTAGCGGTCCACCAGAAAGGTGACGATCTCCTCATCGCTCATCCCTTCCTTGATCTTGTCGCGGATCTCGCGCCGGAAGTCCTCGGCCAGACTGGCCTCGGAGGCGGCCAGGGTCTGGTTCTGGCACACCAGGCAGCGCAGTTCGGAGGCCAGCGCCATCATACGCTCCTCCACCACCGGGTCCTCGGCGTTGGGCACCGCCTCCCTGGCGAATCCCGCCGTCGGCGCCAGCAGCGCCAGCGCGAGCCACAGCGCGGCAGTCAGCGTACGCATCTAGGCCCCCTCCCCGGCAGTGCCGGATTGCAACTGGCGCACCAGCGGCATCATCTTGTCGAACAGGTCGGCGCGGGTGAACGGGCCGATCTGCTTGTAGCGGATCACCCCTTCCCGGTCGATCAGGAAAGTCTCCGGCACGCCGTACACGCCGAAGTCGATGCCCACCCGGCCATCGGCGTCCACCACGCTGGCGGTGTAGGGGTTGCCCCACTGGCGCAGCCAGGTCTTGGCGGCTTCGTCCTCGTCCTTGTAGTTGAGGCCGTAGATGGGCACCTCCCCGGTTTTGGACAGTTCCACCAGAAGCGGATGTTCGGCCCGGCACGAAACGCACCAGGAGGCCCACACGTTGAGCAGCCACACCTGCCCGCGCATGCTCTCCAGGCTCACCGGTTCCGCGTCCGGCTGGTGCAACTGGCGCAGGTTGAAGTCCGGCGCGGGCTTGTTGACCAGCGGGGAGGGAATCTTGCGCGGATCAAGGGTCAGGCCAATGCCCAGAAACACGACCATCCCGAAAAAGACGATCAGCGGTAAATAACGTTTCATCGGTTCCTGTTTTTTTGTCTATGCGCGGGCGGCGGCGGTGGCTTCGGTGGCCCGGCGCCGCGACAGCACCAGCCGGTAGCGCGGATCGGTGAGGGTGGTCAACCCGCCGATGGCCATCATGAAGCAGCCCCCCCAGATCCAGGTGACGAACGGCTTGTAATACACCCGGATCGCCCACGCCCCCATGCCCACCGGCTCCCCCAGCGAAACGTACAGGTCACGCAGCGGGTTGCTGTGGATGGCGGCCTCGGTCATGGGCATGGTCTGCACCTGGTAGATGCGCTTTTCCGGATACAGGTTGGTGACCACGCCGCCCCCCTTGGTCACCACCATGGTGCCCATGTGGGACTGGTAGTTGGGGCCGGGCACGGTGACCACTCCGTCGAAGCGGAAGGTGTACCCGCCCACCGTGGTGGTGTCGCCCACCTCCATGCGCACGTCCTTCTCCTCCTCGTAGGCGGTGACCATGGTCACGCCGACGATGAACACCGCCACCCCCAGATGGGCCAGTTGCATGCCCAGGTAACTGGGCGGCACGGCGGCAAACCCGCCCTCCGTGCCGCGGGCGCGCTTCACCAGCCCGTGGATTCCGGCACCGGCGATCCACCCGGCCAACAGCAGGGCCAGCGCCACCAGCGGCTTCCAGTCGCCCATCATCAGCGGCAGCACCAGGGCGGTCACCACCCCGGAACCCAGCGCCCATTTGAGGCGGCGGGCCAGGTCCGGCAGTTCCGCCTTTTTCCAGCGGGCATACGGCCCCACCGCGATCAGGAACAGCAGGGGCACCATCAGCGGCACGAACACCGCGTTGAAGTAGGGCGGGCCGACCGAAATCTTGCCCAGGTCCAGGGCGTCCATCAGCAGCGGATAGAGGGTGCCCAGCAGCACCGAACCGGCGGCGGCCATGAGCAGCACGTTGTTGGCCAGCAGCAGCGACTCGCGGGACAGCAGCTCAAAGCGCCCCCCCAGCCCCACCGTGGGCGCGCGCCACGCATACAGGGTCAGCGAGCCGCCGATCACCACGATGAGGAAGCCCAGAATGTACACGCCGCGGGCCGGGTCGGTGGCGAAGGCGTGCACGCTGGTGAGCACGCCGGAACGCACCAGGAAGGTGCCCAGCAGGCTCAGGGAGAAGGCGGAGATGGCCAGCAGCACGGTCCAGTTCTTGAAGCTGCCGCGCTTTTCGGTCACCGCCAGGGAGTGGATCAGCGCGGTGCCCACCAGCCACGGCATGAAGCTGGCGTTTTCCACCGGATCCCAGAACCACCAGCCGCCCCACCCCAGTTCGTAGTAGGCCCACCAGGAGCCGAGGGCCACGCCCATGGTCAGCACCGACCAGGCGGCGGTGGTCCACGGCCGGGACCAGCGCGCCCAGGTGGCGTCCAGACGGCCGGAGATCAGCGCCGCAATGGCGAACGCGAAGGCCACGGAAAATCCCACGTAGCCCATGTACAGCATGGGCGGATGAAACACCAGCCCCGGATCCTGCAACAACGGGTTCAGGTCGCGGCCGTCCATGGCGGCGGGAAGCAGCCGCTCGAACGGGTTGCTGGTGAGCAGCATGAAGGACAGAAAGCCCACCGCCACCAGCCCCATCACGCCGATCACCCGCGCCACCATGTCGTCCGGCAGGTGGCGGGAGAGGGCGGCCACCGCCACCGTCCAGCCGCCCAGCATGAACACCCACAGCAGCAGGGAGCCCTCGTGGCCGCCCCACACACCGGCCACCCGGTACTGGACCGGCAGCGCGCTGTTGGAATGGTTGGCCACGTACAGCACCGAAAAATCGTTGGTCACGAAGGCGTGGGTCAGGGCACAGAAGGCCACCGCCACGAAGGTGAAGGTGCCCAGCGACACCGGCCGCGCCAGCCGCACCCAGGACTGGTTGCCGTTGGCGGCGCCCCAGATCGGCAGCACCCCCTGCACCAGCGCCAGGCACAGGGCCAGCACCAGGGCGAATTGTCCCAGCTCGGGAATCATCTAGGCACCCCCGTTCTGCATGCCGGACGGCATGCCGCCGGGCTGGCCGCCCGGATGCTGCCCCTTGGACGGGTCCTTGCCGGCCCGCTCCAGGGCGTCGGCCACCTCGGGCGGCATGTATTTCTCGTCGTGCTTGGCCAGCACCTCGGAGGCGGTGAAGGTGCCGTCGGCGCCCATGCGCCCCTGGGCCACCGCCCCCTGCCCCTCGCTGAACATGTCCGGCAGGATGCCCTTGTAGGCCACCGGCACGCTCTTTTTCATGTCGGTCACCACAAAATGCACGGTCAGGCCATCGGCCTGGCGCTGCACGCTGCCCGCCTCCACCAGCCCGCCCAGGCGAAACGCCTTGTTGTGCGGGGCCTTGCCCTCCATCACGTCGGAGGGTGAAAAGAAAAACACCAGATTGCTGCGCATGGCGTTGACCACCAGGGTTCCCGCCCCCGCCAGGGCCACCAGCCCGATGGCCACCAGCGCAAACCGCTTCTGCCTTGGTTTCATGACTTGTCCTCTTCCATTTCCCGCAATGCGGTCAAGCGCTCGAGCAGCGCCTGCTTACGGCGCGCCAGAAAGATCAGTTCGAGCGCCAGAAAAACGGCCACGACACCGTAAGAACCCCACACATACAGGCCGTACCCCCCCATGTGAAAAAACTCGGCCACCGTTACCCCCTATTATCCAACAATTCACCCACCCATTCAGCATGTCGTTCCCGTTCGAGGATCTCGCAGCGGGCGCGCAGGAAGATGGTCACGAAGCTGTACAGCCAGAACGCGACCGTGAGGATCAGCATCGGCCACAGCATGGAGCGGTCCATCTTGCTGCCGGAAAAGTCGATGGTCGCCCCCTGATGCAGGGTGTTCCACCACTTCACCGAGAAGTAGATGATCGGCACGTTCACCACCCCCACCAGCGCCAGCAGCGCCGAGGCGCGGTCCGCCCGCTGGCGGTCGTCGATGGCGGCGCGCAGGGCCATCACGCCCAGATACAGGAAAAACAGGATCAGTTCACTGGTCAGGCGCGCGTCCCACACCCACCAGGCCCCCCACATGGGCCGCCCCCAGAAGGCGCCGGTCCACAGGGCCAGAAAGGCGAAAATGGCCCCGGTGGGGGCCGTGGCGGCGGCCAGCATGTGCGCCATGCGGGTGTTGTACACCAGCCCCAGCCCCGCATAGGCGGCCATCACGATGTACAGCCACATGCTCATCCAGGCGGCGGGCACGTGAATGAACATGATGCGGTACGCCTCGCCCTGCTTGTAGTCGGTGGGGGCGCTGAACAGCCCCATGTACACCCCCACGGCGGTGAGCAGAAGGGTGCCCGCCGCCAGCCACGGCAGACTGCGCCCGGCCATGGGATAAAAGGCCGACGGGGCGGAATATTTGGTCCAGTGGATCGCCATGTGTCAGTCCAGAGAAATCCTCAACGCGGTGGCCGCCGCCCACGGGGACAGGGCCAGCGCCATGAGCAGAAACGCCCCCAGCAGCGACAGGTGGCCCTCGCCGCCCAGCCCCGAGCTGTGAGCCTCCACCGCCCCGGCGCCGAAAATCAGCACCGGAACGTATAACGGCAGCACCAGCAGCGCCACCAGCACCCCGCCACCGCGCAATCCCAGGGTGAGCGCGGCGCCGATGGCGCCGATCAGGCTCAGCACCGGGGTGCCCAGCAGCAGCGAGATCACCAGCACCTTGAGCACGTCCGGCGCCAGGCCGTACTGCAACCCCAGCACCGGCGACAGCAGCACCAGCGGCAGGCCGGAACCGAGCCAGTGGGCCACCACCTTGCCCAGCACCAGCAGGGAAAGGGGCTGGGGCAACACCAGCATCTGCTCCAGGGTGCCGTCCGCATAGTCTGCGGCAAACATGCGCCCCAGCGAAAGCATGGAGGCCAACAATGCGGCCACCCACAGCACCCCCGGCCCCATGATGCGCAGGGTGGCCATTTCCGGCCCGATGCCGAGGGGAAACAGGGCCGCCACGATCACGAAAAAAAACAGGGTGGTGAGCACATCGGCCCGGCGCCGCATGGCCAGAATCACGTCCCGCCGCACCATGCCGGTGACGGCGAACACCAGTCCGGCGCTCAAGCGGCCACCCCCGTTCCGCTGCCGCCCATGTGCAGGGTGCGCTTGCGCCCCGCCTTGATGGGAACCTCCTGATGGGTGGTCAGCACCACCATGCCGTCCGCGGCCACGTGCTCGGCGATGGCGTGTTGCAGGGTTTCCACCGCATGCACGTCCAGCGCCACGAACGGCTCGTCCAGCACCCACAGGGGGGTGTCGGCCAGCAGCAGCCTAGCCAGCGCCGTGCGCCGCCGCTGCCCCTGGGACAGCACCTTGGCCGGCAGCCGGTCGTGCCCCTTGAGCCCCATGCGGGACAGGGCGGAAGCGGCCTGGGACTCGCTCACCGGATTCCCGCGCAGGGCGGCCTCAACCATCAGATTCTCGCGCCCGGTCAGTTCGTCCTTGATGGCGTTCAGATGCCCCACAAAGGTCAACTGCCGGAAAAACTCGTCCCCCAGCGTGCTGACCGGCTTGCCGCCCCAGCAGACCATGCCGGTCTGCGGCCGCACCAGTCCGCACACCATGCGCAGCAGGGTGGTTTTGCCGCTGCCGTTCCTGCCGGTGACGTGCAACAGCTCCCCGGGTTCCAGTGCGAAACCGACGTCCGAAAACAGCCGTCGGTCGCCACGCACGCATTCCAGGGAAACCGCTTCCAGTGATTGGCTCAATCGATCAGGTGCGCTCGGGTTCGGTCGGCAAACGGCATTCGGGGGCAACCCGCCAGGGACCCCCGGTTGCCCGGAGCCGCCCGCCCTTTCCAGAAGGGACCGGCGGCCAAACAACATAAGACCGATGATTATAGAGGGCGCGGGGCGACTATTTCAACGGAACGGACCCGAGCAGGTATTTCAGGTCCTCGTCCTCGAAGGTGAGACCGGCGCCGACGAACGGCGTATCCCACGAACTGTTGAGGAAGTTATCCAGGCCGCCATGCACGTAGATGTGCTTGCCGAACTCGATGCGCGCCCCCGCCTTCAGGTGCGGCGAATCGTGGTTGGGACGCACGCTGTCGAAGTCCCAGGCGTCCACCATCAGCTGGATCGGCCCCGGCGCCTCCAGCCGCAGGCCGCCCCCGGCGGAGCTTTCCATCAGCCCGCCGTGCACCTCCAGGGGGCCGAATTCCTGGGAAAACAGGGCCGAAATCATGTACTTGCGGTCGGTGGTGACCAGCTCGGTGGTGGTGGGGGGGGAGCCGGGCGGCGTGGACGCGGAACTGGAGCCCCACTTGGTGCGCCCGGCCGGATCGGTGATCACCTGCAACACGTAGTCGCGCTTTCCGCCCGGATCCAGGCGCAGGCCGAAGTACCCCTTGCTCTCGCTGGAGGCGGTCTGGAATTCGTTGTCGAAACTGACGTAGGTGCGCATGGCGTTGGCCTTGCCGCCCAGTTGCGCGATGCTCTTCATGGCGTTGTTGATGGAGTCGATGGTGCTGTCGTCGTTCATCAGGCGGCCGATGGTGCCCTCCCCGTTGGTGGCCTTGTCGGTCAGTTCGCGCACCCCTTCCGCCGCCCCCTCCAGCTTGGCGTACAGGGCGTCGTCGGCGATCATCCGCCCCAGGGTGCCCTCTCCCGCCTTGACCCGGGCCATGACGTCCTTCAGGTCGGCCAGGGTGGCTTCCAGTTCGTTGTAGGCGCCCGGATCGTTGATCAGCTTGCCGATGGTGCCGGAGCCGTTTTCGATGCGCGCCAGAATGCTGTCCAGGCGGGTCATCAGGCGCGGGCCGCGCTCGTTCAGGGCCACAGCGAAGTCGTGCACCGCATCCACCAGCCCCTGGACCTTGTCGCGCCCCTCCGGCGTGCCCAGGGCGTCCTTGAAACTCTCGGCCACCGCACCCACGTCCTCGGCCACCTTGGTGATGGAGTTGATCAGCCGGTCCATGTCGCCGCTGGTGGCATACTGCTCCACCTGCTCCCCCTCGATGAGGGTCCCCTGGGCCGGGTCGCCGCCCATCAGTTCCAGGTATTTTTCCCCCAGCAGACCGGTGGAGCGCACCGCCGCCTTGGACCCGCGATAGATGCTGACCCCCGGATACAGCATGATGCGCACTTTGGCGCGGCCGCCATCCAGGGAGATGTCCTCCACCTCGCCCACCTTCACCCCGGCCACCTGCACCGGACTCTTGGTTTCCAGCCCGGCCACGTTGTCGAAGCTGGACACGATGCGCGTCCCCTCCTGATCGTCGGTGGTCCAGCGCTGCACGCGCCCCAGGATCAGCACCAGCAGGGCCGCGCCCAGGATCACCGCAATTCCAACCTTGGCCTCGGTGTGCATTCCTACCCCTATCGAACCTGATACACGCCGCCGGTGCTGTCACCGGTGACAAATTGCCGCACCAGCGGCTCCCTGGATGCACGGATTTCGTCCGGGGTGCCGCTCTGCACAATCTCCCCCAGGTACAGCATGGCAATGTGGTCCGCCACGTAATAGGCGCTCACCATGTCGTGGGTGATCATCACCGCGGTAATCCCCAGCCGCTCCTGAAGGGAGCGCACCAGCCGGTTGATGACGTCGGACATGACCGGGTCCAGACCGGTGGTGGGCTCGTCGTAGAGCAGGATTTCCGGGTCCATGGCGATGGCGCGGGCAAATCCCACGCGCTTGCGCATGCCGCCGGACAACTCCGCGGGCATGCGCTCCATCACATCCGCATTCAGCCCCACCCACTCCAGCCGCTCGCGGGCAATCTCCATGACCTCCCCGTGGGGCATGTTGGTGTGCTGCAACAGGGCAAAGCCCACGTTCTGCCACACGGGCATGGAATCGAACAGGGCCGCCCCCTGAAACACCATGCCAAAGCGGCGCCGCACGCGTACCAGATCGGACTCCGACAGGGCGCACAGGTCCTCCCCGTCCACCAGCACCCGCCCCTGATCGGGAAACAGCAGACCGATGATGTGCTTCATCAGCACGCTCTTGCCGGAGCCGGAGCCGCCGATGATGACCGTGGTCTGCCCCTTCGGCACGTGCAGGTTGACCCCGCGCAGCACCTTGTTGGCGCCAAACGTCTTGTGCAGGTCCTCGACGACGATCATCGGGAAATCATGCTGGTGAGGAAATAGTTGGAGATCAGCACCGCCATGGACGACAGCACCACGGCCCCGGTGGTGGCCTTGCCCACCCCCTCGGCGCCGCCCTCGGTCATGAAGCCCTTGTAACTGCTGATCAGCGCCATCAGGCCGCCGAACACCGCGGCCTTCATCAGGCCGCCCATCACGTCCGCCACCTCCAGGTAGTCGAAGGTGCGCTTGATGTACACGGTGGGGTTGGCGTCCAGCACGTGAACCCCCACCAGATAACCGCCGGTGATGCCGATCACGTCGGAAAACACCACCAGCACCGGCAGCATGACGATGCCCGCGATGATGCGCGGCACCATCAGGTAGTTGACCGGGCTGATGCCCATGGTGACCAGCGCGTCGATCTGTTCGGTGACCTTCATGGTGCCCAGCTCCGCCGCGATGGACGCCCCGGCGCGGCCGGACACGATCAGTCCGGTGAGCACCGGACCCAGTTCGCGGGTCATGGACAGGGCCACCACCGTGCCCACCAGGCTTTCGGCGCTGAACCGCTTGAAGCCGGTATAGCTCTGCAACGCCAGCACCATGCCGGTGAAGATGGCGGTAATCAGCACCACCGGCATGGAATTCACGCCGATGGCCTCCATCTGCTTGAAGATTTCGCGCACCCGGAAGGGGGGACGAATCCCCTCCCGCGCCGCCTGATACATGTAGCGGCTGACACTGCCCACCTCGGACAGCACGTCCAGGGTCACCTGTCCCACGCTGGACGCAAAGGCAATAAACGGGTTACTGGTGGATTGCTGGGCCAAAATCCGTCATCACGATAGGAGGAGGTCAGTCATCCTCTGGCCCGGACGGGCCGTTTACATGGGCGCGCGGCACACGGTCCGACACCCCGCACAGGATTTCGTACGCGATGGTGCCGCAGTGGCCGGCCAGTTCCGTGGCGGTGATTTCCAGGTCGCCCTGACGGCCCATGAGCACCGCCTCGTCGCCGGGGCGCACGCCGGGCACATCGGTCACGTCGAGCATGGTCATGTCCATGCACACCCGGCCCGCGATGGGCACCCGCCGCCCGCGCACCAGCGCGTGGCCCGTGTTGGAAAGCTCCCGCCGCAAGCCGTCCGCATACCCCACCGGCAGGGTGGCGATGCGGCTCTTGCGCCGGGTGACGAAGGTGCCGCCATAGCTGATGGGGGTGCCCTCCGGCACCTCCTTGACCTGCAACACGCTGGCCTTCCAGGTGGCCACCGGCTCCAGCAGCGGGGCGCCCTCGGGCTTGAAATCCGCCGCCGGGGGGTGGCCGTAGAGCATGATGCCGGGGCGGCACAGGGTGGCGGGAAACTCCCCCTCCCCGTCCACCGCCAGCCCGCGCATGAGCGCCGCGCTGTTGGCCGCGTGCCACAGCGGGATGCGCGCCGCCTGCGGCCCCAGGGCGCGAAACACGCCCCCCAGCCGGGCCAACTGGGCGCGCGCGGAATCGGAGTCGGCCAGGTCCGCCTCGGCAAAGTGGGAAAACACCCCCTCCACCCGCAGTTCCGGGGCCGCCAGCAGCCTGCGCACCGCCTCCACGGCGGCCTCCGGGGCAAAGCCGATGCGCCCCATGCCGGTATCCACCTTCACGTGCACCGGCAACGCCCGGCCCAGCGCCCGCGCCGCGCGGCGCATGGGCTCGATCAATTCTTCGGAAAACAGGGCCGGGGTCAGTCCGGCGCCGGCCACGGTAAGGGTCTCGTCCCCCAGATAGCCGCCCAGAAGCAGCACCGGGGTGGTGATGCCCGCCTCGCGCAGGGCCACCCCTTCCGCCACCGTGGCCACCCCCAGGTGGGATGCCCCGGCCCGCAACAGGGCGCGGGCCACCGGCACCAGGCCGTGGCCATAGGCGTTGGCCTTGACCACCGCCAGCAGGTCGGCGCGTCCGGCCAGGGTGGCGGCGGTGCGGAAATTGCGCGCGAGCGCCCCCAGGTCCACCTCCAGCACGGTGTGCCTTCCGGTGCGGGCGGCGCTTACGGAAACGTCGGCAAGCGTTCCGTTGGCTGCGGATTCGTCCAACTGACCCCTCTCTCCGTCGGTCTGTTGAGCGGCGATGGTGCCACTTTCCCCCCGGAGCGACCCCTGTCCGGGATCATCCGTTCGGCATATTGTAGCGGTTTTTTTGGATTTGTCCCGTGCGGTGGCCGGGAAACGAAAGCGGGCGGGTGCGGAGCCGGCTCAGATCTCCATGATCTCGGCATCCTTGCGCTTCAGGATGTCCTCCACCCGGGTACCGAAATCGTCGGTCAGTTTCTGCACCTGATCCTGGCCGCGCTTGCTGTCGTCCTCGGACAGGTCGCCGTCCTTCTGCAGCTTTTTCAGGGCGTCGATGGCGTCCCGCCGGGCGTTGCGGATGCTCACCCGGGTCTCCTCGCCGCACTTGTGGGCCTGCTTGACGAACTCCTTGCGGCGGTCCTCGGTGAGCGGCGGAATCGGCAGGCGGATCAGCTTTCCGTCGTTGGACGGGGTGATGCCCAGGTCCGACTGCATGATGGCGCGCTCGATGGGGGCCACCATGTTCTGCTCCCACGGCTGCACGGTCAGCATGCGCGGCTCCGGCACCGACACGGAGGCCACCTGGGCCACCGGGGTGGGGGTGCCGTAGTAGTCCACCATCAGGTCGTCCAGCAGGGAGGTGGAGGCGCGTCCGGTGCGGATGCGGGCCAGATCCTTTTTCAGGTGATCGATGGCCGCTTCCATGTGCTTGCGGGCGGTTTTAAGGGTGTCGTCCATGTCGCTCGGATGGTTTGGAGTTAGTGAACCAGGGTACCGATGGTTTCACCGGTCAGCAGCCGGTGAATGTTGCGGTCGTCCTCGGAGGAGAACACCACCACCGGCAGCTTGTTGTCCATGCACAGGGTGATGGCGGTCGCGTCCATCACCTTGAGCTCCTTTTCCAGCACCTGGAAGTAGGACAGCTCCTCATACTTCAGGGCGTCCGGATGCTTGACCGGGTCCTTGTCGTAGATGCCGTCCACCTTGGTGCCCTTGAGGATCACCTCGGCGTGGATTTCCATGGCGCGCAGGGCCGCCGCCGTATCGGTGGAGAAATAGGGGTTGCCGGTGCCGGCGGCGAAGATCACCACCCGGTGCTTTTCCAGATGGCGCACCGCCTTGCGGCGGATGTACGGCTCGGCCAGTTCCATCATCTCGATGGCGGACATCACCCGGGTATGCACCCCGCGATTTTCCAGACGGCTTTGCAGGGCCAGGGCGTTCAGCACCGTGGCCAGCATGCCCATGTAATCGGCGCTGGCGCGCTCCATCCCCGAGGCCTCGTCGGACAGGCCGCGGAAGATGTTGCCGCCGCCGATCACCACCGCCACCTCGGCGCCCAGGTCGTGGGCGGTCTGGATCTGTCCGGCCAGATGGTCCACCGCCTGCGGCTGGATACCGAACCCCTGATCCCCGGCGAGCATCTCGCCGGAGAGCTTGAGCAGGATTCGCTTGAACCGCAGTCCGGCCATCCTCAAATCTCCCTCGGCGTCACTCGCCACCCAGCTGGAAGCGAACGAAACGGCGCACGGTCATGTTTTCGCCCAGCTTGGCGATCTGGCGCTGAAGCACCTCGCCCACGGTGTGCTCCGGGTCTTTCACGAACGGCTGGTCCATCAGCGAAATCTCACCCAGGAACTTGTTGATGCGCCCCTCGAGAATCTTCTCGATCACGTTGGCGGGCTTGCCGGCCATGTCCGGCTGCGCGGCGATGATCTCTTTCTCCTTGGCGATGAGCGCCTCGGAGACCTGCTCGCGGGAGACCACCTGCGGCACCGGGTTGGCCCCGGCGATGTGCATGGCCAGGTCCCGGACAAATCCCTGGAACTCGTCGGTCTTGGCCACAAAGTCGGTCTCGCAGTTGACCTCCACCAGCACGCCGATCTTGCCGCCCATGTGCACGTAGCTGCCCACGGCGCCTTCGGCGGTCTCGCGGCCGCTCTTTTTGGCGGCCTTGGCGATGCCCTTCTTGCGCAGTTCGTCAACGGCCTTGTCCAGGTCGCCGCCGGTCTCGCTGAGGGCCGCCTTGCACTCCATCATCCCCGCGCCGGTACGCTCGCGGAGTTCCTTCACCATTTTTGCACTGACTGCTGACATAGCTATTTATTCAAATCACTCGGGTTCACATTAAACCAAAACATGCCGTCCGGCGGGGGTTACCCCTCCTGGGTCTCGGCAGCCGCCTCCACCGGGGTCTCCACGGCCTCGGTCGCCGGAGCTTCCTCAGCCTCGGCGGCCTCGGCGGCCTCAGCCTTCGGAGCGGCGGCCTTCGCAGCCGGCTTGGGGGCCGGCTTTTTGGCAGCCGGCTTCTTCGCGGCCGGCTTCCGGGCGGCCGGCTTGGCGGCATCCGCGTCGGCATCCCCTTCGGCGGCCGGGGCCGGAGCCGGGGCCGGGGCAGACTTGCGGCTCTCGATGATGGCGTCGGCAAAACGGCCCACCAGCAGGCGGATGGCGCGGCTGGAGTCGTCGTTGGCCGGCACCGGGTAATCCACCGCTTCCGGATCGCAGTTGGTATCCACGATGGCCACCACCGGAATGCCCAGCATGTTGGCCTCGGCGATGGCGATCTTCTCCCGGCGCGGGTCGATCACGAACATCATGTCCGGGGTCTGCGGCATTTCCTTGATGCCGCCCAGGGCGATTTCCAGCTTGGTGCGCAGACGCTCCATGGTGAGCGCCTCCTTCTTGGAGTACCGGCCGTAGGTGCCGTCCTGGCTGGCGGTATCCAGTTCGCGCAGCTTGGCGGTACGCACCTTGATGGTCTTGAAGTTGGTCAGCTGGCCGCCCAGCCAACGGCGGTTCACATAGTATTGACCACAGCGGCGGGCTTCTTCGGCCATGATCTCCTGGGCCTGCTTCTTGGTGCCGACGAACAGCACGCGGCCGCCACGGCCGGACACCTGACGCACGGCGTCCAGGGCCTTTTCGAATCCGGCGGCGGTTTTACGCAGGTCGATGAGATGGATGCCACCCCGCTTGCCCAGGATGTAGCGTTGCATCTTGGGGTTCCAGCGGTGGGCCTGGTGGCCGAAGTGGGCGCCTGCTTCGAGCAGTTCCTTGACGGTTACGGACATGAAAAAACTCCTGTGTTCATGCACCCGTGCATCTTTGGGCGCTCCGGCAACACGCCGGGCGACCCGTGGCACGGGTTGTTCCTCCGACGGACGCACCGTCTTTCGAGAAGGCGCCCGCCGTGTGTCGTTGGGGTTGCCGTGCCGCCTTTCCCGACCGGAGCCGGGGGAATTTGGCAAAGCCGGGGGAATTTACCAGAAAAACACCCCTCTCCGCAACCGTTTCCATGCACCGCACAGGGGTGTGTCCCTTGACACGCGCGGCCCGGACCCCTAGCATTTCCCGGATTATGGCCGGACGCGGCCGCTCACTCCCGATCCGGGCTCAAACGACTGGCACGTGAAGCACTCTATTCAACGCCTTTTTTCCCAACGCCCCGTTCTCCGTTACGCCCTGGCCGCCCTGCTGGCCAGCGCGTGGATGGCGGGGGTTCCGGCCGCCGGCGCCGCCGACACCGAGCTTTCCGCCACCGAGGTATTCACCCGCTCCCAGTCCGTCAATCCGGGGCGGGACCAGCAGTCCACCCTCACCCTGCTGATCACCGATGCGGATGGCAACACCCGCAAGGCGGTCATCAAGCGCTACTGGAAACGGTACAACGGGCAGGAAAACGTGGAATCCAAGGTGCTGCTGTTCCACGAATACCCCCCCGAGCAGCGCGGCACCGCCTTCATGGTGTGGACCTACATCCCCAAGAGCGGCCTGCCCTCCGACCAGTGGCTGTACATTCCCATCCTGCGCAAGGTGAACAAGCTGCCGGAGCAGATGGAGGGCAACATCCAGGGCTCCGACCTGCGCGGCTCCGACATGGACCCCCGCCCGGCCAACCTGGACACCCACACCATGCTGCGCCGCGAAACCATCGGCACCGGTCACTACTATGTGGTGGAATCGAAGCCGAAAAACGCCGACACGGGATACCCCTACAGCAAGGTGGTGCGCTGGATTGCCGCCGAGAATTTCCTGATCGACAAGGTGGACTACTACGACACCCAGGAGCGGCTGCTTAAAAAGCAGACCATCTCCTGGAGCCAGATGGGCGATGCATGGGTGTGGCGCAAGGTGGTTATCGCCAACGTGCAGACCGGCTCCAAAACCACCCTCAACCTGAGCGAGGTACAGGTCGATCAGGGCCTGCGCGACTCGCTGTTTACCGAGCGAATGATGCAGCACGGCGCCGAAGCGCTGCGCTGATCACCACACGGACGGGGCGCCATGGGACGGCTATTCACCAGAACCGGATTTCATCAGCGGGTGGTCACCAACATCCTGCTGGTGGGCATGGTGTCGGTCGTGTTCGGCCTGCTGTCGGTCTATTTCTTCGGCCGCTCCGCGCTGGAGGAAACCATCGGCTCCACCTATCAGGAACTGGCCGAGGTCACCGCCGCCAACCTGGGCAAGGAGATCCTCCACCACGAGGAGGAGGCGCGGGTGCTGTCCCTCTCCGGGGCGGTGGTGCGCGCGGTCACCGAATCCAACCTGTCCTATGCGGGGATGTCCAAAACCGACATCGCGCGGCAGCTTAAATCCGTCGAGGACCGGTGGC
>JAOUMB010000026.1 GCA_029881725.1 Nitrospirota bacterium | reverse complement strand
CACCGTGGGTTTCGCATGTTCACGGTGACCTCGGAACGGAATATCAAGGGGTTCTGAAGGCCGGTAGCACGATGTGGTGGGTTGAACCGGGAATTTTTCCGAAGGATTTTCAGAACCCGTTGAAAACGTGGAAAAAAAGAGGCTTTGTGGAGGAGGCGGCCTGCGAAACGAAACGTGCAGAAGGGATTGAAAGTGTGGGAATTTCCGGATTTGTGGGAACGCGGTTCACGGTGGGGTGCGTTTGGGCGATGGGGGTTTGCGGGGTCCGGGAAGGGGGAGGCCGCTGGAATTCATTTCATTGAACGACAAATTAAATGAAATCCGGGAGCGGCCCGGCGTCGGCAATTTGGCCCCTTTCCGCCCCATCCGGAGGGAGTGGATGGACGCTTGGAGTGTGGTAAATTCAATTAATTGTGTCATTTTCGGCTTGATGCCCCCCTCCCTCCTGGCCGCGCGCTGCCCGGCGCAGGGCCGGACTGGCGGGTCCGCCCATACGGCCGTGCGGGGAGCTCCCGGGCGCGATGCATCGCTGTCGCACGAGGCTAAGTTACCGGTGCGTTAACGGTTCGTAAGGTGAATTTTGACGGATTGATTACCGATCGCCCCGTTCCCATCCGAACGGGGACCAGAAGCCACTCGAGGCCCCCACCGCGTGGCCGATCGACGACCGCCTATACGGCATGCAATGCCTTGGTTCCGGATTCCCGCCTGCGCGGGAATGGCAGGGTGGGGAGGGAAGGCCGGAAGACCGCGGGGAATGCCCTGCGGATAGAGAGGGCGCCGTGAACCGGCCGCCGAAAATAAAAAAGCCCCGGAGGGGATCACCCTCCGGGGCTTTGTGCTCTAAGGCTTCGCGGGTAAGCGAATCCTAGAAGCTGTGGACCATCTGGATGGTCATGTCCTGAGAGGACACGCCGCCAGTCATGTCATTCTTCGCTTCCGTGTAATCGAGACGGACGACACAGTTGTCGCTGGAGTGATAGTTCACCGCCACCGAACCCATGTTCCAGTCGTCGGTCGGGTTGCCGATGCCGTTCTCGTAGGAGGCCTGCTCGTAGCGCAGAGCCACTCCCAGGTTCTCCAGGACGTCATAGCTGACATTCAGAGCCATGCCATTGTCCAGCATGCCTTGATTGTCCGCCGCATCTCCGTCCAGGTACTCAAACGAGAGCCCCAGGCCCGGGACCAGGTCGTTGGCGGTCACGTAGGCGTTGATCTGGTTGCCCCAGCTGCCGTCAACACTCACCACAGTGCTGTTGTCGGTCAGATAACCAACTCCGATCCCGATGTTCTCGTTCACGTTGAAGTTGGCGGTCAACACCATGTCGTTGGAGCGATCGGCAAGCAAACCACCGGAAGTATCAGTGCGCGAGTTGATGTAACCCAGGTTGATCGCCAACTGGTCGGTCGGCTTGGCGGTCAACAGCGCGCCGCCCATGTTGTGGGGTACCGAATGCCACAGCATGCCATTTGTAGCAAATTCGATGTCGGTGGCGTCCTGCCCTTCCAAGCCGAACGGGCTGTTCCACAGACCGGCGGTCAGGGTGAGGATGTCGACACCCGGAACCGGCAGCATCGCGTTGGCCTGCTCGACCGTGACCGTCTCCGGGAGAATGATCTGATCTCCCTCCGTTGGCCCATTCGGGTTCAGGAGGTTCAAGATGTTGAGGTCAAACCGGACAGTCGCCCCGTCGGCCTCATGAACCACATCGATTTCACCGTTGAGGGTGAAGGTGCCTTCCTCGCCGGTACCGAGGGAGGTGGCGAACTGGCTGTCCATGTCCTCCATGGCGTTGTAGCGCACGTCCAGGAAACCGCTTACCTCGGCGGCCAGCGCGTTGCCGGCCAGCCCGAAGCCCATCACAGAAGCAGCCGCAATCGCGGCCAAAGTTGACTTTTTCATCCCTGTCCTCCTTTTCCTTTTTAACAAAAGGACTGTGTTTGTCCAAAGGGCGGTGTGCCCTTCTTTCAATTGGCCCGGCCGGAACGTCCTGTTCCGGAACAGACAGCCGGGCCGCTCCCCGGACAACTCCGGGGGCTTAACCCTCTCGGCACCGCACAATTAGCCCACATGCGGTGCCGTAGCGTCCGGACTATATCGGCGCCTAACAGACCTGTCAAGCGCATTGGTCATGGAAATTCCGGTGTGGAATTCAAATGTTGCACGACTTTTTGGCCCCCTTCCGGTGGTTGGAGGCAGGATTTGTCCACAGGCAGAGTTGCATGGAAAAATAACATAAAACCAAACGGTTAGGCTATTTATCCAGCGGCAGAATAAATTTTCCGGGGCAGTGGGCAAAAAAATGGATGCACCGGGGAAGTCGATGGGGTATATTTTCGGGCTTTTCCGAAGCGTGTCGGCAGCCGCCGGCGTTTTTCTCAACCTCTCACTGGGGTGAGGGCCTTAACCATGCAGACTTCTACCGTTTCCGTTCCGGAGGCTCAGTCCTTCGGGACCGTTTCGGGGACCCACGTGATCGCCGATCTTTACGGCTGCCCGAACGGGACAGCCATGACCGACGCCGGGTTTCTTGAACGGACGTGCGTCGAGTACGTGCGGGGAGCGGGTCTGCTCGACGTGGGTCGCATGTTCCACGCGTTTCCCGGTGAGGGGGGCGTCACCGGAACGGTGATCCTGGCCGAGTCGCACCTGTGCCTGCACACCTGGCCGGAGCACGGTTACGTCTCGCTGGACGTATTCGTGTGCAACTACAGTTCCGACAACTCCGAAAAGGCCCGCAACGTGGCCGACCGGTTGATCGAGCTGTTTGGCGCCGTCGAGGCGCGGGTGAAGGAGATCACCCGGTGAGCGGTTCCGGGGGCGGGGAGGAGCGGTTTCTGATCGAAACCCTCACCCCGCACTTCGGGCACTTCGCCCGGGTCGGCAAACTGCTCTACGAAGGGCAGACCGAGTTCCAGAAAATCGAGCTGTTCGAATCGCCCCAGTTCGGCAAGGCGCTGCGCCTGGACAACGTGTTCCAGACCTCCGTCGGCGACGAGTATTTCTATCACGAGATGATGGTCCATCCGGCCCTCATCGCCCATCCCAACCCGGAATCGGTGCTGATCATCGGCGCCGGGGACGGCGGCATGGCCGAGGAGGCGCTCAAGCACAACACGGTGCGCCGGGTGGTGATGGTGGAAATCGACGGGCAGGTGGTGGAGTTCTCCAAAAAATACCTGGAGGAAATCCACCGGGGCGCCTTCGACGACCCGCGCATGGAACTGGTGATCGGCGACGGCTTTGCCTGGGTGATGGAGGCGGCGGAGCGCGGCGAGCGCTTTGACGCGGTGATCCTGGACCTGACCGACCCCATCGGCCCCAGCCGCCCGCTGTATACGGTGGAGTATTACCAGGCCATCGCCCGGCTGCTGGGAGATGCCGGCATTCACGTGCAGCACGTGGAAAACCCGGTCACCCGCAAGGAACTGTGGGCGCAACTGCTGGCCAACCTGCGCGAGGCCTATGCCCAGGTGCATCCGATCCTGCAATACGTGCCCCTGTACGGCACCCTGTGGTCGTTCTGCAACGCCAGCCAGACCATCGATCCGCGCGCGCTCACGCCGGAGCAGGTGGAGGCGCGCATCGCCGAACGGGGCCTGACCGATCTGATGGTCTACAACGGCGACGTTCACCGGGCCGCCTATGCGCTGCCCAACTTCGCCCGGCGGCTGGCGGAAGCCCCGGCCACCCCCATCCGGCTGGCCGATGTGGACCGCTTCGACGCCATCACCGCCCAGTCCGAATCCACCGACCACCTGCGCATTGTAGTGGAGTAAGCGGGCCCACCCCGCACGGCCCCGCACGGCGGGTACGGTAATCGAATGGGTTGCCCGTTGCCGGTTGGGTTGCGGGCCTCCACCCCGCACGGCGGGGGCGGTAATCGAATGGGTTGTCCGCCGCCGGTTGGGTTGCGGGCCTCCACCATGCGCCGTGCGTGGGAGCTCCCGCGCAGGGCGGGTCGTCAAAACGACATCGCGAGGTGAATCCGGCCGTGCGCCCCGCACTGTTGCCCGTGGCACTCTTCGATCAGCGTTGTTAGGACCGACCGGGTCCCCCTGCCCATCAGCAAATATGGCCGTGCGCCCCGCACTGTTGGCCGTGGCACTTTTCGATCAGGGTCGTAGGCCCGACCGGGCCACTTTGTCCATCAACTGCCCGTGGCACTTTTCGATCAGCGTTGAAGGATCGACCGGATTCCCCTTCCCATCAGCAAATATGGCCGTGCGCCCAGCGCACTAGAGGGTGGCCATGATTTTTTCGGCCACGGCGATGGTGCGGTCGATGTCGGCTTCGGTGTGGGTGAGGGAGATGAAGCCGGCCTCGAACTGGCTGGGGGCCAGGTAGATGCCGTTGTCGAGCATGCCGTGGAAATAGGTTTTAAAGCGCGTCAGGTCGCTCTGGGCGGCGTCGGCGTAGTTGTGCACCGCGCCCTTTCTGAAATACATGCACCCCATGGAGCCCTGCCGGTCCAGGAACACGCCGACGTTGGCCTTTACCGCCGCTCCTTTCAGGCCCGCCGCCAGGCGTGAGCCGAGGGCATCCAGCCGCTCGTAGACGCCGGGGCGCTTGAGCTCGGTGAGGGTGGCGATGCCCGCGCTCATGGCCAGTGGGTTGCCGGACAGGGTGCCGGCCTGATACACGGGGCCCAGGGGGGCGATTTTTTCCATGATTTGGCGCTTGCCGCCAAAGGCGCCCACCGGCAGGCCGCCGCCGATGATTTTGCCCAGGGTGGTCAGGTCCGGGGTGACCCGGCAGATCTCCTGATACCCGCCGTAGGCCACGCGGAAACCGGTCATCACCTCGTCGAAGATGAGCACGATGCCGTAGCGGGTGCAGATTTCGCGCAGGCCCTCCAGAAAGCCGGGCAGCGGTTTGACGAACCCCATGTTGCCCGCGATGGGCTCCACGATGATGGCGGCGATGGAATCGGGGCGTCCGGCCACGATCTCCTTCACCATGTCCAGATCGTTGTAGGGGCAGGTGAGGGTGTCGTGGGCCACGGCGGCGGGCACTCCGGCGCTGTCGGGCACGCCCAGGGTGGCGGCCCCGGAGCCGGCCTTCACCAGCAGGGAGTCGCCATGGCCATGGTAGCAGCCGTCGAACTTGAGGATCAGGTCGCGCCCGGTGTAGCCGCGGGCGAGCCGCAGGGCGCTCATGGTGGCTTCGGTGCCGGAACTGACAAAACGCACCATCTCGATGGACGGCACCGCGCCGATGACCAGTTCCGCCAGCTTGATCTCGCGCTCGGTGGGGGCGCCGAAGCTGGTGCCGTCCTCCAGGGCCTCGGTGAGGGCCTGTTTCACCGGCTCGGCGTTGTGGCCCAGGATCATCGGCCCCCAACTGCCCACGTAGTCGATGTACTGATTGCCGTCGGCATCCCACACGTAGGCGCCCTTGGCGCGGGAGATGAATGGCGGGGTGCCGCCCACGCCCTTGAAGGCGCGCACCGGGCTGTCCACGCCGCCGGGCAGGACCCGCTGGGCTTCTCTGAACAGGGCTGCGGAGCGGTTGCGCATGGTCTGTCTCCTGACGAAGTCGGGTAAAGGTGGCCTGCGGAGCGAACGGCGCCGGGGCGGGAAAACGGGAAAAAATCGAAGCGGGGATTGTAATCGGGGCGCACGGGGGCTGTCCACCCCGCGCCCGGGCGGTTATCTTGCGCCGCCGGGGCGGTGCCCGTATAGTACGGGATTCCTTATTGCGGACGATTTTAATGCCCGACAGCCCCCCTCAACAACAGCCCCTGCGCAAGCAGGTGGCGCTGGTCACCGGCGCCACCGGCGGCATCGGGTATGCCACCGCCCGCGCGCTGGCGGCGGCGGGAGCCCACGTGGCGGTGGGGTGCCGCACCCGGCACCGGGCCGAGGCCCTGGCCCGTGAACTGGAACTGGAATTCGGCGTGGCCGGGCTGCCCATCGAACTGGACGTGACCAATTCCACATCGGTGGAAAACATGTCGGAAAAGCTGCTCAAAAAATTCCGGCGCATCGACATCATCGTAAACGCCGCCGGGGTGATGCACATGGACCAGATGCTGGACGCGCCCCTGGAGGCGTTCACCGAAACCCTCACCACCAACGTGGGCGGGCCGTTTCTGGTGGTGCGCGCGCTGGTGGAGGAGATGATCTCCCGCAAGCGCGGGCTGATCGTGAATGTGGCCGGCATGGCCGGGGTGTCCGGGGCGCCGTTTCTGTCCGCCTATTGCGCGTCCAAGGCGGCGCTGATCTCGCTCACCCAGTCCTGGGCGCGGGAGATGGCCGACGACGGGGTGCGCGTGGTGGCCGTGTGTCCGGATATCGTGGACACGCCGCTGGTACGGGATATCCTTAAGGTGGACGGGGTGCCAATGCTGGCGCCGGAGGCGGTGGCCGCGCGCATCGTGGCGCTGGCCACCGGGGAGGACGGGGTGGAAAGCGGCGGCATGATTCCCATGGAAGCGGTTGTCCCCACCGGGGGCGGCGCGGGCTGAACAGGAGCCGGTATGAAATTCGAACGTATCCTTTTTCCCACCGATTTTTCCGACCATGCGGCCCACGCGCAGAAATATGCCGTGGATCTGGCCCGCCAGTACAAGGCCGACCTGCACGTGATTCACGTGGTGCAGTTGTTCTCCTATGTGGTGGACTTCGGCATGGACAACTCGGTGCAGTACGAGGCGGTGCACAACACCCTGCAAAAGATGATGGACGAACTGCTGGAGTCCCTGGCCGATGAGCCGTTTTCGGTGACTGCGGAGCTGGTGCAGGGCAGCCCGATCACGGAGATCGTGCGCGCCGCGCGGGACGACAACAGCGACCTGATCGTGCTCGGCACCCACGGCCGCACGGCCCTGGAACACGCCCTGTTGGGCAGCGTGGCCGAAAAGGTGGTGCGCAAGGCGCCGTGCCCGGTGCTCACGGTGCGCATGCCGGGCCATTCATTCAAAATGCCCTGAACCGGGGCGCCTGAGGATCTTTTTTCATGACCGACGCAGCTTTCGCGCCCGGCCGCATTCTGCTGGTGGGCTTTGGCCCGGGCCACCCGGATCACCTGACCGTGCGCGCCCATCAGGCCATCGGCGAGGCTCAGGTGGTCATCGGATATTCCACCTACATCGATCTGGTCGCCCCCCTGCTGAAGGGCAAGGAGGTCATCGAAAAGGGCATGACCGAGGAACTGGACCGGTGCGAACTGGCGCTCACCCGGGCCCGCGAGGGGTGCGTGGTGGCGCTGATTTCCAGCGGCGACGTGGGGGTGTACGGCATGGCCGGACCCACCTACGAGGTGCTTCGGGAGGCGGGCTGGCATCCGAACGGCGGTGACGTGGAGGTGGAGGTGGTGCCCGGCGTGACCGCCCTTTCCGCCTGTGCCGCGCGGGTGGGCGCGCCGCTGACCCACGACTTTTGCGCCATCTCCCTGTCCGACCTGCTCACCCCCTGGCCGGTGATCGAAAAGCGCCTGGAGGCGGCCGCCGCCGCCGATTTCGTGGTGGCGCTGTACAATCCCAAAAGCGGCCGCCGCACCCGGCAGATCGTGCGCGCGCAGGAAATCCTGTTGGGGCACCGCGCCCCGGAAACCCCGGTGGCGCTGGTCAAGAGCGCTTACCGGGAGCGGGAGGACATCGTGCTGAGCACCCTGTCCCACATGCTGGAGCACAAGATCGGCATGCTGACCACGGTGCTGGTGGGCAACTCCACCACCTTCACCTTCGACGGGCTGATGATCACCCCGCGTGGCTATGCCAACAAATACCAGTTGGACACCCGCGCGGTGAAGGCGGGGGAAACCCCGGGCCGCTCGCTCTCCACCGGCCTGTCCGGCTGATCCCGCCGTGGCCGAGGCGTCCGGCAGCTCCGCCGCAGACACCGGGGCATCCCCGCAAACCCCGCCCCCGGTGGTGAAGGGTAAAAAGGACGGCCTGGTGCTGATCCACTCCGGCGACGGCAAGGGCAAGACCACCGCCGCCCTGGGGCTGGCGTTGCGCGCCCTGGGGTATGGCTGGAAGGTCTGCATGATCCAGTTCATCAAGGGCAAGTGGAGTTGCGGGGAGCACGAGGCCGCCAAGGCCTTCGGGGGGCGCTTCGAAATTCACCCCATGGGTGACGGATTTACCTGGGACACAAAAGACCGGGCCAGGGACATTGCCCGCGTGCGCGAAGGGTGGGATCTGGCCCGGCAAAAAGCGGCCAGTGGCGAATACCGCATGCTGATTCTGGACGAGATCAACTACGTGCTCGGTTACGATTACCTGCCCGCCGCCGAGGTGGTCGAGTTTCTGACCACCCGCCCGGCCAACCTGCACGTGGTGCTCACCGGGCGCAACCCGCCGCCGGAGGTGGAGGCGGTGGCGGACCTGATCACCGAAATGGTGAAGATAAAGCACCCCTACGAGGCGGGTATCAAGGCTCAGAAGGGGATCGAGTTCTAGCGGTGCGGATGGGGGATTCCCCCTGCACGGTCAGACTTCCGCGCATGATGCGGCGTACCGCGGCGGCCTTGGAATCGGTCACCCACAGGTTGCCCGCCGGATCGCGCTCCA
This sequence comes from Nitrospirota bacterium, assembly GCA_029881725.1. GTDB lineage: Bacteria > Nitrospirota > JACRHL01 > JACRHL01 > JACRHL01 > JAOUMB01. The sequence continues at coordinate 28,596 of JAOUMB010000026.1, read as the reverse complement.
GGCCGGTCATGAAGGCGAAGCGGGCGATCGTGCCGGGGCCGTCGGTCACCCCCTGGATGCCGGAGCCGGCCACGCGCTCCACCCGCCGCTGACGGTCCATGCGCCGCACCCTGAAATTCAGGGTATCCGCCAGATACAGGTTGCCGCGCCCGTCTCCGGCAATGCCGGTGACCCAGTGAAAGCGCGCCGCGGCACCGACCCCATCCGCGTCCCCGGGGGAGCCGCCGGCCAGGGTGGTCACCGTGCCGCCGCTGTCGATGCGGCGCACCGCCTGATTGCCGGAATCGGTCACCACCAGTCCCCAGTGGGCATCCCACACGGCGGACAGGGGATTGTTGAAGCGCGCCGCCGGGCCGTCCACAAAGCCGGGTTTCCCGTCTCCGGCCACGGTGCCCACGGTGCCGTCCGGGTGGATGACCCGCACCCGGTGGTCCCAGCGGTCCACCACATACAGGGTTCCGTCGGGGGCGGCGGCGATGCCGGTGGGGTAATTGAAACGCGCAAATCCCGCCGGGCCGTCCCGGTGGCCCCGGGTGCCGTCGCCGGCCACCGTGGTGACGCTGCCGCCGGGGGTCATTTTGCGGATGCGGGCATTGCCCGCGTCGGCCACGTACAGGTTGCCGTCCCGGCCCAGGGCGATGCCGTTGGGACCGTCGAAGCGGGCCGCGCTGCCGGTTCCGTCGGCGAACCCGGCCTGCCCGTCGCCCGCCACGGTGCTCACCCGGCCGTCGGCCCCGATGCGGCGGATGCAGTTGTTGCCAAAATCGGCCACCCAGGCGGTGAAATCGTCCGCGATGGCCACATCGGTGGGCCACTTGAAGCGGGCCTCCGGCCCCGTTCCGTCCTGGTGGCCGGGGGGGAAGCCGCCCGCCACGCGCTCCACCCGCCAGCCTGGATCGGGGGCCGCAGGAGGCGCTTTGGGCGCAACCGCACCCGGCAACGGCGATGCAAAAAACAGCGCCAACCCCCCGCCAAGGAGGGAAATTCGTGCAAAGTGCTTGGACAATCCGGGGTTCACAGAGTAATTTTAGAGGGAAATTTTCCGCTGGGGGTACCCCGTCGGGGCGGGGTGACGCGGCGGCCCCTTCCCGGCCCGGGGGACACGGGCACAAACTGGCAGGGTTGATTTGGGAGAAAAGGCCGCTGCACGGCGGCGGCCACAGGGCGGATGAGCACCTCGGATCTGGACAAAATAAAACGCGCCCTTACCAAGACCGGGCATATCTTCGAGCATCAGATCGGCAAGATGTTCGAATCCAAGGGGTGGATGATCGTCCCCAACAAGTTCTATGTGGACAAGGACGACCACAAGGGCAAGGAGATCGATCTGGTCGCCTACCGCATCACCGAGGTGCGCGAAGCCACCGCCTACATCACCGTGGTGGTGATCGAAGCCAAGAAGAGCGCCAAGAACCGCTGGGTGTTCTACACCAAGGGGGGCTACCTGGGCGACATCAACATGCACACCGCTCCGCTCTACTACCACAACGAGATCGAGGAGGTGGACCGTTACCTGTCCCCCACCGCGCTGCTCGCCGGCATGGGCGAGCGGGATCAGCTGGACCTGTTCCAGTTCCCCCGCAAGGCCTACACCTTCTCCGAGGTGTCCGAGGAGAAAAAAACCGGCCAGACCAGCCCGTTCTTCCGGGTGATCGCCAGCAACAACGTCTATAACGCCATTTTTGGCGTGATGAAGGCCCAGACCTCGGAACTGGACTTCTACCGCAACCGGAAGATCGCCCGCGACGAAAAACGCTTTTATCTGGTGTTTCCGCTGGTGGTGTTCGACGGGGAACTGCTGGAGGCCGAGATTGACCCGGACGGCGACATCGAGCTGTCCCACGCGGAGGAAATCCAGTACGTGAACCGCTACCGGTCCCCGGCCTACGACGCCTTCTATTCCACCAACATTATCCGCAATACCTCGCTGGAGCGGTACATCGACATCTATACCCATCTGCACGACGGGATGGTGGAGCAGGTGCAGCAGATGATCGGCCGGTTTTACGAGAACCTGGACCTGGGCAGCTTCGAGGTGCTGTGGGACCGGATTATCGACCGCCTGCATCAGGACGAACAGTTCGCGCCGTTCAATCCGGGCAACCTGATCCCGCACCACTACAATGCGGAAAAGTCGATCCTGGAGATCTACGTGGACGACACCACCCTGTACAAGACGCTCACCACGCGTCCCATGTACGACTTTACCGAGGCGGTGGGCAAGATCCTCTCCGAGGTGTGCGGCCGCGACATCCGGCCGCAGTTCAAGAGTCACTCCAAAATTCTCAATCCCTGAGGCCGTTCGCCGGGGGTTCCCGAAGGAACTCCGTGCCGGGCCAGCCGGAGGTGGCGCTCTGTGTGCCCGTCGTGTCCACGAACAGGGCCTCCACGCGCGGCATCCGCTCCGCCAGCGCCAGCCCCTCCACCGGCCCCATCACGAACAGTGCGGTGGCCAGCGCGTCGGCCAGGGCCCCGGAGTGGGCGGTGACGGTCACGCTCACCGTCCCGGCCTTCGCGGGCCACAGGGTGCGCGGGTCCAGGATGTGGTGATAGCGCACCCCGTCCAGTTCGAAAAAGCGTTCGTAATCGCCGCTGGTGGACACCGCGCCGCCGGTCATTTCCAGCGTGGCCAGCGGGCCGCTTCCTTCACCTTCCCGGGGTGGGCGCACGCCGACGCGCCAGGGGGTGCCGTCCGGGTGCGTGCCGAACACGCGGATGTCCCCCGCAATGGCCACGATGCCGCCGGCAATGCCGTGCCCTTGCAGCACCTCCGTCACCTTGTCGGCGGTAAACCCCTTGGCGATGCCGCCGTAACCCAGCGCCATGCCGGGTTCCCGCAGGCGCACCCGGTGGCTGAATTCGTCGATGGCCAACCCTTGGGGATCGCTCACCAGCGGCCGCAGGGCGGTCAGTTCCGCCTCGTCCGGCACCCGGGGGTTTTCCGGGATGCCCCACAGCCTGACCGCCGGACCCACCAGCGGGTTGAAGGCCCCTTCGGACACCTCGGTGGCCTTGCGCGCGAGCAGGGCCAGCGTCACGAAATCGCCCGGCACGCTCACCGGCTCCCCACCGGCGGCCCGGTTGACCTGCGCCAGGACGCTGTCCTGCCGGTAGCTGGAAAACAGCCGCTCCATTTCCGCCACGGTGGCAAATCCCGCATTCAGGGCCGTGTTGGCGACGGTTTCGCTGGTGGCCACCACGGTCAGGGTGATTGTGGTTCCCATATGCAGTTCGGATCGGTGTACGATTTGGGGAGTGGACGGCGTACAGGAGGCCAGCATGATCCAGACAGCCAGCGAAAATCCGATGCGGCGGGAAGACGGCATGGGCGGCAGTATACCGGTGATCCCCCTGCCGCCGGGCCTTTCGTGGAGCTTTGTGATCTCCCCTCTGGGGCCGGTGGGGCTGGCCGCCACCCCGCGCGGGGTGTGCCGGGTGGAACTGGGCGCCGGGCCCCGCTGGGCGCGCGAGGTGTTTCCCGGAAAACCGCTCAGCCACGTGTTTCCACATGCGTTTCCCGGTGGCAAGCTGATCGTGGCCTGGCTGAACGGGGCCCATGCGGACCTGTCCGGCGTGCCACTGGATATTGACGGTACCCCATTCCAGATGGCCGTGTGGTGCGCGGCGGCGCAGATTCCCCGTGGCCAGACCCGAACCTATGCCCAGGTGGCGGAAGCGGTGGGCTCCCCCGGCGCGGCGCGGGCGGTGGGGCAGGCGCTGGGAGCCAACCCGGTGCCGCTGCTGGTGCCGTGCCACCGGGTGGTGGCGGCGGGCGGCGGGCTGGGCGGCTTCACCGGCGGGCTGGACCTGAAACGGCGCCTGCTGGCACTGGAACAGTCGGAGGCGGTACAGTAGCGCCCCGATGAACATCACCTCACCCATTCGCGGCCTGGGGGCCATGGGGCGCGCCCTGAACCTGTTCCGGGTGCGCCGCCGTCTGCTGCTGATGCTGATGCTGGCCCCGTGGACCATCAACCTGATCCTGTTTCTGGGCGGCTGGTCGCTGCTCACCATCTGGTTCACCGGGCAAGTGGACATCTATGTGGCCCGCTTCGTGGACACCTGGTGGGATCCGCTGCTGACCGGGTTCGGCATGTTCCTGGCGGTGGTGCTGGCGGGGGCGCTGGCCTACCTGGGGACCATCGTCGGCGCCGTGGTGGTGGCGGCGCCGTTCCACGACCGGCTGTCGGCGGCCACCGAAAACGCCGCCCGGCCCGGCCTGGCGCCGGTCAACCAGAGCATGGGTTTGACGCGCTCGTTGATCGAGGGGGGCAAGACCGCGCTGGTGCTGCTGGCCATCGAAGCGGCGCTGGTGCCGCTGAATTTCTTCCCCGGCGTGGGGCACGTGCTGTTTCTGTTTCTGTCCGGCTTCGTGCTGACCGTGGGGCTGCTGGATATCCCCATGGCGCGCCGGGAGATGCCCCTGCGTCAGAAGCGGGAATTCGTGACCCGCAACGCGGGCGGGATCTTCGGCCTGTCCCTGTGGGTGGTGGCGGTGTCGTTTATCCCGTTCGTGAACCTGCTCAGCGTGCCGGTGATCGTGATGGCCTGCACGCTGCTGGTGATGGATACGGACCGGGTGGCGCCGGAGAGGGAACAGCCGTCCCCCGAGTTTCCGGAACCCCCGCTGGGCAAACTGCCGCCGGGATTCGAGTAGCCCGCTTGGGCGGGCTCAGCCCTCCGCCCCGGCCTCGGCGCGGTCCTTGACCGCCGCCCCGAACATGATGTCCGCCAGCCGCTGGGTGGCTTCGTCCAGTTGCTGTTTGCCCGCCTTCAGGCTGCTCAGGTCGTCGTTGTCGATGGCCTGCCGCACCGCCTGCCATGCCTTCTCGATGGCGGTGCGCTCGTGGGACTGCAACTGGTCGCCATACTTCTCCAGCGCCGACTGGGTGGCGCGCAGCATTTCGTCGCCGGAGATCTGCGCCTCCACCAACTGCCGCTTGAGGATGTCCTGCTGGGCGTGGGATACGGAGGCGCGCACCATTGCCTCCACTTCCGAGTCGGACACGTCGGCCACCGCCTTCACTTCGGCTTTGATTTCCTTTCCCGCATTGGTGTCGCGGGCCAGCACGTGCAGGATGCCGTCGGCGTCGATGGTGAACTGCACCCCCACCCGGTGGCTGCCCGCCGGGGCCGGGGTCACCGGCAGGGTGTAGCGCCCCAGGGTCCAGTTGTCCGCCGCCATTTCGCGCTCCCCCTGCAGCACGTGAATGTTCACCGCGGTCTGGTCGTCCACCGCGGTGGTGAACAGTTCCCCCGCCTTGGTGGGAATGGTGGTGTTGCGGGCGATGATCACGTTCATCAGCCCGCCGAAGGTTTCGATACCCAACGACAGGGGGGTGACGTCCAGCAGCAGGGTATCGGACACGCCGCCCTGGAGGATGCTGGCCTGAATGCCCGCCCCCAGCGCCACCGCCTCGTCCGGGTTCACCGAGGTATCCGGTTCCCGCCCGAACACCTTGCTCACCAGGTGCCGCACCAGCGGGATGCGGGTGGAGCCGCCCACCAGGATCACCGCATGCACCTGCGCCGGTTTCAGTCCCGCATCGTGCAGGGCCTGCAGGCAGGCGGCGCGGGTTTCGTCCACGCGGGCGGCGATGAGGCTTTCAAAGGTGCCCCGGGTGAGCACCACCGAGAGGCTGAAGTCGCCCTTCAGAAACGGAATGTCGATGTCGGTCTGGTCCGCGTCGGAAAGGGCGATCTTGGCCTTTTCGGCCGCCTCCTTGAGGCGCGCCATGGCCACCAGGTCGCCGTCCAGGGCCACATCCGGACATTGCAATTGCAGCCAGTCCATGATGGCGCGGTCAAAGTCGTCCCCCCCCAGGCGGGTGTTGCCGGTGGTGGAGAGCACCCGGAAAACTTTGTTGGTGATCTCCACGATGGAGATGTCGAAGGTGCCGCCCCCCAGGTCGTAGACCGCCACCGTGGCGTTTTCGGTGCGGTCCAGGCCGTAAGCCAGACAGGCGGCGGTGGGCTCGTTGACGATACGCTCCACCTCCAGCCCGGCCAGTTCCCCGGCGCGCTTGGTGGCGGCCCGCTGGGCGTCGTTGAAGTAGGCGGGCACGGTAATCACCGCCTGGGATACCGGCTCCTCCAGGTACCGCTCCGCGTCGGCCTTGAGCTTTTTCAATATTTCCGACGACACCTCTTCCGGCTTGAGGGCCCTGCCCGCGGCCACCACGGCGGCGGTCTGGTCGCCCGTGCCGATGACGGTGTAGGTGCGCGGCAGTTCGTCCTCGGCAATCTCGTCGCCGCGCCGTCCGATGTAGCGCTTGACCGAACTGATGGTGTCCGCCGGGTGCAGCGCCGCCTGGCGCACCGCCGGGTCACCCACCAGGGGCTTTTCCGGGTCCGCGTAGCTCACCACCGAGGGGGTCAGGCGTTTGCCCTCCGCGTCCGGAATCACCACCGGCACGCCCATGTCGATCACGCTCACCACGCTGTTGGTGGTGCCGAGATCAATTCCGATTATCTTGCTCATGGCAGGGAGTTCCCTGTGTCTCTGTATCTTCCGTGCGGCGGGGCGTTATGAACAAACACCCGCCGGCAGCGGTTTGGGTTCTATAGTTCGAGCTTCAGCTCTTTTTCGTCCAGGGAGCGGGTCAGGCGTCCCATGTAGGACAGCACGTCGGCCAGCCGGGCGCACCGCTCCAGAATCGCCGGACGCTCGCCGTCGTCGTCCCAGCGTTTGTCCAACTGGTTGATTTCGGCCTCCACATCGGCCACCTTCTGCTGGCCCCGGCGGCGCAGGGTGTTGATGCGGTCCAGCAGTTCGGTGCGTCCGCTGTCCGCCATGGAAAGGGCCGCCACGATCCGGCTGGCGGCTGGCTTCCTGTTCTTCAGGTAGGTGTCCGTCTCCTCCATCAGGTCGTGCACCTCGAAGAACAGTTCCATCATCTCCGGCGGCACCTGCTTGGCCTCCAGCGGCTCCTGGTTGGTCTGCTTGCCCACCAGGTAGCGCAGGCGCTCCTTGGTGTCGAGCAGGGTGCGGTAGCCCTGATTGAGCTGGGCGGAAAGGGTCAGCACGTTGAGGCGCTGGTCCCCCTGCTCCGCGTTGTGGCGGTCCGGGTGCAGTTTGTGGGACAGTTCCAGAAAACGCTCCTTGAGCGCCATGGCATCCAGCGCCGGGCGCGATTCGAAGCCGAACATGCTGAAAAAATCCACCTCCTCCTTGCCAATGGGCAGAATGGTGTGGCAGCCGCCGCAGAAATCGCCGCGCTCCAGGGAGCCGCAACTGAGACACTTGACTTTGATTTCCTTCATGGATCCGGTAAACCGTGCGTCAGGCGTTGAACGATTCGCCGCAGGAGCAGCTCTGGTCGGCGTTCGGGTTCTTCACCACAAAGCCCTCCTTCATCATGCTCCGCTCGTACTGCAGCGAGGAACCGGCCACGAACACGGCACTTTTGGGATCAACCACCACGGTTACCCCGTCGGCCTGCACCACCTGATCGTCCAGGGCCGGTTTTTCGGCCACGGAAAACACATACTGCAACCCGGAGCAGCCGCCCCCCACGATGCCCACGCGGAACGCACACCCCTCCTTGCCCTGCCGCTTGAACAACGCCTTGATGGCCGCCGAGGCGGACGGATCAATGGTCAAAAACGAAGTTTCGGTCGTTTCAGTGGTCACGCTTGAAAAATCCTCCAAATACCCCGGCGCCACAAGCACGCTCCGGGCTCGGTCTCTATTGGCGACCATAATGGTCGGACTAAGCATAACCCGACCATTTTGGTCGGTCAAATTTTTAACTCCGAGGAGGTGACCGGAGATGACCTTCCTGGCGGCGGCCACTCCACGACGCACATGGCCATGAGCATCCCGGAGGGGTGGGTCCGAGGAGGTGACCGGAGGTGACCTTCCTGGTGGCGGCCACTCCACGACGCACATGGCCATGAGCCTCCCGGAGGGCCGTGTGGGTCCGAGGAGGTGACCGGAGGTGACCTTCCTGGCGGCGGCCACTCCACGACGCACGTGGCCATGAGCCTCCCGGAGGGCCGTGTGGGTCCGAGGAGGTTGCCGGAGATGACCTTCTCAGCGGCGGCCACTCCACGACGCACGTGGCCATGAGCCTCCCGGAGGGCCGTGTGGGTCCGGGGAGGACGCCGGAGGGGCTCTTTCGGTGGTACGGCGGACAGATGGCCGACTTGGGGCGGGGCGACCGGCCCTCGTCTGGCCCGCCGGGATGAGGTAGGGTGGCTCACGGCCGGAGGCTCACTCCCGCCAACCTCTGTGGATATAAAAAATCAGCCGGGGGGCCAGTTCATGGGGCGGCCGCCCAGCAGGTGGACGTGCAGGTGGAACACCGTCTGCCCCGCCTGGGCGCCGGTATTGATTACGGTGCGAAAGCTTTTCAGGCCTTTCTTGTCCGCCACCTGGTTGGCCACGCGGATCAGGTGCCCCATCAGTTCGGCGCGGCTCTCGTCGATGCCGCGCTGGTCGCTCAGGTGCTCCTTGGGGATCACCAGGGTGTGGGTGGGGGCCTGCGGGCCGATGTCCTCGAAGGCGATGGCCCGCTCGTCCTCGTGAACCTTGTTGGCCGGGATCTCCCCGCGCACGATCTTGCAGAACAGACAGTCCTTCATGGCCTCACTCCGTTGCCACGGGGTTTATTTGCCCTTGCGGGACGCCTTTTCGTCGATGCCCGACATGCCGAAGCGGCGCGCCAGCTCCGCCGATACATCATGCGGCGTCACTCCGCCGTTGGCCAGCGCCACCAGCAGGTGAAAGATCAGATCCGCCGCCTCGTAGGTCAGCTCCTCCGGCTGGCCCCCCTTGGCGGCCAGCAGCACCTCGCCGGACTCCTCGGCAATTTTTTTCAGAATGGCATCGGTGCCCTTGGCGAACAGTTTGGCCACGTAGGACGACTCCGGGTCGGCAGCCACCTTGCGCGCCAGAATCACCTGATAGACCTGCTCCAGTACCGGGCCAAGGCCCTGCGGCTGCGGCGATTCCGTGAGGGTGCCGTGCGCGTCCGCCAACTGGAAAAAACAGGTGGGGCTGTCCGTATGACAGGCGGGACCGCTCTGATCGACGATTGCCACCAGCGTGTCCCCGTCGCAGTCAAGCCGCAGTTCCCGCACCTGTTGCAGGTTGCCGGAGGTCTCGCCCTTTTTCCACAACTGCCGGCGGGAGCGGGACCAGAAATGGGTATAACCGGTGGACAGGGTGAGCTTCAGGCTTTCCGCGTTCATCCACGCCAGCATCAGCACCCGGCCGTCGGCGGCGTCCTGAACGATGGCCGGGACCAGCCCGTCCGCGTTCCATTTGACCGATTGGTCCAGCGTGTTCATGTGCGCACCCGCACGCCGCGACCGGCCAGATATTCCTTGGTTTCGGCGATGGTGAAGGTGCCGAAGTGGAAGATGGACGCGGCCAGCACCGCGTCCGCGGCACCGTCCACCAGTCCGTCGTACAGGTGGGACAGCTCGCCCACGCCGCCGGAGGCGATGAGCGGGATGGACAGCACGTTGGAGGCGGCCCGGTTGAGGGCATTGTCGTAGCCGGTTTTCTGGCCGTCCTGGTCCATGCTGGTGAGCAGGATTTCACCGGCCCCCATGGCTTCCATGCGCTGCACCCACTCGATGGCGTCGATGCCGCGCGCCTTGCGGCCCCCGTGGGTGTAAACCTCCCACCCGTCGGCCGGGTTTTCCGGGTTCCTGCGCTTGGCGTCCACCGCCACCACGATGCACTGGCTGCCGAAGGCGCGGGAGGCCTCGCGCACGAATTCCGGGTTTTCCACCGCGGCGGTGTTGATGCCCACCTTGTCGGCTCCGGCCTGGAGCAGGCGGCGGATATCGGCCACCTCGCGCACGCCGCCGCCCACGGTGAGCGGAATGAACACCTGCTCGGCGGTGTGGCGCACCACGTCCAGAATGGTATCGCGCCCCTCGTGGCTGGCGGCGATATCCAGAAAGGTTACTTCGTCGGCCCCGGCTTCGTCGTAGGCGGCGGCGATCTGCACCGGGTCGCCCGCGTCCACCAGGTCCACAAAGGAAACCCCTTTCACCACGCGGCCGTCCTTCACGTCCAGGCAGGGGATGATGCGGCGTGCCAGCATTTAACCGGCCGCCAGCTTGAGGGCGGCGGCCAGGTCCAGGGTGCCCTCGTAGATGGCGCGCCCGGTGACCACGCCGGAAACCCCGTCGGACTGCACCGCCAGCAGTTCCCGGACGTGCTCCAGGGTGGACACGCCGCCGGAGGCGATGACCGGAATGCCCGCGGCCTGGGCCACCTTGCGGGTGGCCTCCACATTGGTGCCGGTCTGCATGCCGTCGCGGCCGATGTCCGTATAGATGATGGCCGCCGCGCCGCGCCCGGCCATGTCGGCGGCCAGTTCGGTGGCGTCCACATCGGTGACCTCGGCCCACCCCTGCACCGCCACCTTGCCGTTCGAGGCGTCGATGCCCACCACGATACGGCCGGGGAACTCGGCGGCGGCTTCGGTGACCAGGTCCGGGTGGCGCACCGCGGCGCTGCCCAGAATCACCCGGCCCACTCCGGCGTTCAGGTAGGCCCGCACCCGCTCCATGTCGCGGATGCCGCCACCCACTTCCACCTTCATGTCCACCGCGCTCAGGATGGCGATGATGGCGGGCAGGTTTTTGGGCACGCCGGCAAAGGCGCCGTCCAGGTCCACCACGTGCAGCCAGCGGGCGCCGTATGCGGCCCATCGTTTGGCCTGGGCCACCGGGTCGGCATCGTATACGGTGGCATCGTCCATGCGCCCCTGCTTGAGTCGCACGCACTGGCCTTCCTTGAGATCAATGGCCGGGATTACGTCAAACACAGTCAAACACCTTCTAGCACTGCCACTCGGCGAAGGCCTTGAGCATGGACAGGCCCGCCTTGTCGCTTTTTTCCGGGTGGAACTGGGTGGCCACCACGTTGTCGTTCCACACCGAGGCGGTAAACAGCACCCCATACTGGCTGGTGGCCGCCACCACCGACAGGTCCTCCGGCACCGCATGGTAGGAGTGGACGAAGTAGCACCACTCCCCCTCGTGGATATCCCGGAACAGGGGGGATTGCCGGGTGACGTGCAGCCGGTTCCACCCCATGTGCGGCACTTTCAGCCGTTCCACATGCTCCCCTTCGCCCACGGTCATGCCCTGGGGGAAGGCCACCACCCGGCCGGGCAGAATGTCGAGCCCCTTGTGGGTGCCGAACTCCTCCCCTTCGGTAAACAGCAGTTGCATGCCCACACAGATGCCCAGAAACGGCTTGCCGCTTTCCACCGTCGAATGGATTGGACCGATCAGTCCAAAATCCTCCAGGTTGGCCATGCAATCGGCGAATGCGCCCACCCCGGGCAGCACCACGTGGGTGGCGTCGGCAATGACGTCCGGGTCGCGGGTCACCCGGGCCTCGTACCCGACCTTTCCAAAACCCTTCTGGACCGAGCGCAGATTGCCCCGGCCGTAGTCGATGATGGCAATGCGTGGCGGGGTCATGTTCCTATAGGGTCCCTTTGGTCGAGGGCACGTCGTCGCGGCGGTCGTCCTTGCGGGTGGCGGTGTCCAGCGCCCGGCCGAAGGCCTTGAAAATGGCTTCCAGAATGTGGTGGGTGTTCTCCCCGTAGGGGACCACCACGTGCAGGTTCATTTTGGCCGCCGAGGCCAGGGTTTCAAAGAAGTGCTTGAAGATGGCGCCGTTCATGGTGCCCACCTGATAGCCGTGGGGGAAGTCGGCTTTCCAGATGAAATGGGCGCGGCCGGACAGGTCCACGGTCACGTCGGCCAGGGCCTCGTCCATGGGCACGCGGGCGTGGCCGAAGCGCAGGATGCCGCGCTTGTCGGTCAGGGAAGCGTTCAACGCCTGCCCCAGCACGATGGCGATGTCTTCCACCGTGTGGTGCTCGTCGATTTCCAGATCGCCCGTGCACTGCACGTCTAGGTGAAACAGGCCGTGTTTGCGCACGTGGTCCAGCATGTGGTCGAAAAACGGCAGACCGGTGCGGCTTTCGCCTCCGGCCGGGCCGTCCAGCCCCAGGGTCAGGGCGATGTCGGTCTCTTTGGTGGCGCGCTTGACGGTGGCGGTGCGGCTGGATGCAGTCACGGTGTCTCTCCCATACCGCCCGGTCAAGCGGGCGGTGGTTCCAATGGACCGGCCGGTCAACCCGGCGGCAGTTCCCCCTCTGGGGTTTCCACACGAATGGTAACCGAATGGCTGTGGGCGGTGAGCCCTTCCACATCGGACAGGGTCTTGCAGGTGTCGGCGGCGTCCATGAACGCCTGCCGGCCGTACCGGATGACGCTGGTCTTCTTGATGAAATCGTCCACGTTGAGGGGCGATGAAAAGCGCGCGGTGCCGCCGGTGGGGAGCACATGGTCCGGCCCGGCCACGTAGTCGCCAATGGCCTCCGGGGTGTAGTGCCCCAAAAATACCGCGCCCGCATTGTGGATGGACGGCAACAGCGCCTCCGGGTCGGCCAGGGCCAGCTCCAGGTGTTCCGGGGCCACCCGGTTGGCGATTTCCGCTGCCTGGGACAGGTCCCGGGTCACGATCACGGTGCCGAAGCGGGCTACCGACTGACGGGCGATTTCGGCGCGCGGCAGCACCGCCAGCTGGGCCTCCACCTGCGCCGCCACCGCATGGGCGACGGCCTCGGAAGGGGTCACCAGAATGGCGCTGGCCAGCTCGTCGTGTTCCGCCTGACTGAGCAGGTCGGCGGCCACAAAGCCGGGGTGGGAGGACTCGTCGGCGATCACCAGAATCTCGGACGGCCCGGCGATCATGTCGATGTTTACCTGCCCGAACACCAGCTTTTTGGCGGTGGCCACGTAGATGTTGCCGGGGCCGACGATGGTGTCCACCCGGGGGATGGTATCGGTGCCGTAGGCCAGGGCGGCCACCGCATGGGCGCCCCCCACGCGGAACGCCAGATCCACCCCGGCCAGATCCGCGGCCACCAGCAGGTAGGGGCTCATCTCGCCGCCGGGGGTGGGAGTCACCATGACCACCCTGGGCACCCCGGCCACCTTGGCCGGAATGGCGTTCATCAGCACGGTGGACGGGTAGGCCGCCTTGCCACCCGGCACGTAGATGCCGGCGGCGGCCAGCGGGCGGATGATCTGCCCCAGGCTCACGCCGGGAGCGGCGTCGTAGCGGTAGCCGTTGCGCACCTGTTTTTCGTGGAAGGAGCGGATGCGGCCGGCGGAATATTTGAGGGCGTCCACCACCTTGGGATCGGCGGCGGCGTAGGCCTGCCGGGTGTCGTCGGCGGTAAAGGCCAGTTGCTCCGGGGTCACCTGCATGCGGTCGAAGCGCTCGGTGTATTCGCACACCGCCGCATCGCCCCGGGCGGCGACCTGCGCCAGAATGTCGCGCACCACCCGGGCGACGCCGGAGTCCTCGGTTTCACCCCGCGCCGCCAGCAGTTCCAGTTGCCGGTCGCACTCGGGAGTGCCCGCGCGCACCACCTTCATGACCTGCTCCCCTGTTCGTCCGCCGCCCGTTGCAACGCTGCCAGAAGCGGGGCGAGGCGGGCGTGTTTGAGCTTCATGCTGGCCCGGTTGACCACCAGCCGGGCGGTGGATTCCCAGATGGTTTCCACCTCCACCAGACCGTTTTCCTTCAGGGTGCGCCCGGTGGAGACCAGGTCGACAATGCAGTCGGCCATGCCCACCAGCGGCGCCAGCTCCATGGAGCCGTACAGCTTGATGATGTCCACCGCCAGCCCCTTGGACAGGAAATGGGCCTCGGCCACCCGCGGATACTTGGTGGCCACCCGCACCCGGGTTCCGGGGCGGTCGTCGAGCCCGACGCCCTTCTGGGCGGCCACACTCATGCGGCAATAGCCAACCCGCATGTCCACCGGCTGGTACAGTTCGTCCGGGTATTCCGCCAGCACGTCGAGACCGGCCACGCCCATGTCGGCGCCGCCGTGTTCCACATAGACCGGCACGTCGGCGGCGCGCACCACCAGAAAGCGGTCCCCGTTGGGCGATTCAAACAACAGCTTGCGACCGGGGTCGTCCAGCCCCCTGGGGTCGAGCCCGGCGGCCACAAACAGCGGCAGGGTGTCGTCCAGCAGCTTGCCCTTGGCCAGGGCCACGGTGATTGGTGTTTGGGTATTCATCTATCCGGCCATGGTCACCCGGGCCACGTCGGCTCCGAGGCTGCCCAATTTCTGTTCCAGTTTCTCGTAACCCCGGTCCAGGTGGTAGATGCGCCGCACCAGGGTTTCGCCATCGGCCACCAGCCCGGCCAGCACCAGCCCGGCGGAGGCGCGCAGGTCGGTGGCCATGACCTCGGCGCCGGACAGGCCGTCCATGCCGGTGACGATGGCGTTCTGGCCCTCCAGGCGGATGTTCGCACCCATGCGGGCGTACTCGGCCACGTGGGTGAAGCGGCTTTCGAAAATGGTTTCGGTCACGATGCCCATCCCTTCCGTCACGGTCATCAGGGCCATGAACTGGGCCTGCAGGTCGGTGGGAAAACCGGGGTGCGGCAGGGTGCGGATGCTCACTGCGTGCAGCTTTCCCGAAGCCCGGGTGCGGATGCTGTCGCCGGTGACGTCCACCGTGGCGCCCGCCTCACGCAGCTTCTGGATCAGCGCTTCCAGATGCGCCGGGTGCAAACCGGTGACGGTCACGTCCCCCCGGGTGATGGCCGCGGCCAGCATCAGGGTGCCCACCTCGATCCGGTCCGGGATCATAGCATGGTGGGCGCCGGACAGGGCGGGAACCCCCTCGATCACCAGGCGGTCGGTGCCCGCGCCGTCGATCCGCGCGCCCATCCGGATCAAAAAATCCGCCAGGTCCTTTACTTCCGGCTCGCAGGCGGCGTTTTCGATAATCATCACGCCGTCGGCCAGGGTGGCGGCCATCATCAGGTTCATGGTGCCGGTGACGGTGGGGAAATCCAGGTACAGGCGGCAGCCGGTCAGTTTTTTGGCCTTGGCCACCACGTAGCCGTGCTCGATTTTGATCTCCGCCCCCATGCGCGCCAGCCCCTCCAGGTGCAGGCTGATGGGACGGGCGCCGATGGCGCAGCCGCCGGGCAGGGACACCCGCGCCTCGCCGGTGCGGGCCAGCAGCGGCCCCAGGACCAGGATGGAGGCGCGCATGGTTTTCACCAGATCGTAGGGCGCCTCGGTGGAGGTGATGTTCGGGGTCTGCAGGGCCACGGTGGCGCCATTGGCCTCCACGGTGGTGCCCAGCGCGGTGAGCAGCGAGCGCATGGTGCGCACGTCGGCCAGATCGGGAACGCGCCCGATGGTGCAAGGCTGCCCGGTCAGCAGGGTGGCGGCCAGCAGGGGCAGGGCGGCGTTTTTCGCGCCATCGGCCTGCACCTCGCCGGAAATTGTGTTGCCGCCGCGGATGCGGAATGCCTCCATCCGTTACCCCTTCCCGTTGATTAAATTGGTGGCCAGCACCATGCGGTCGCGTCCGGCCAGATCCTGAAAGACATCCACCTGCCGGAATCCGGCCGTCCGGGCGATGGCGGCCACGGCCTCCCCCTGGGACCAGCCGATCTCCACCAGCACCGATCCCCCTTCGGTCAACCGGGCCGGGGCGCCGGAAAAGATGCGCCGGTAGGCGGAGAGACCGTCTTCGCCGCCCACCAGTGCCCAGCGCGGTTCGAAGTCGCGCACTTCGGGCTGCGCTTCCCGCCATTCACCGGGGGTCAGGTAGGGGGGGTTGGAGATGATCAGGTCAAACCGGTCCGCGGTGGGCAGGGGGGCGTACAGGTCGCCGTGCAGCAGGTGCACCCGCCCGGTCAATCCGTAGTGGTCGGTGTTGGCCTTGGCCACCCCCAGCGCGGTGTCGGACAGTTCCACCGCGGTCACCCGGCTGGCCGGGTGTTCGGTGGCGATGGCCAGGGCGATGCAGCCGGTACCGGTGCCCAGATCGAGCACCCGGGGGGCGTCGGGGGCGGTTTCCAGCACCTTCAGGGCGCGGTCCACCAGTTCCTCGGTTTCCGGGCGCGGGATCAGGGTGGCCGGCGTCACTTTCAGGATGAGGGAGCGGAACGGCTGGTTGCCAAGCAGGTGTTGCAGCGGCTCCCGGCGGGCGCGGTGGCGGATGAGGGTGTCGAAACGGGTCGCCTCGTCCACGCTCAGCGGGCGTTCCGGTTGGGTGCGCAGGAGGAGCATGCCCTCGTTCAGCGCCTTGGCCAGCAGTTGTTCCGCGTCGTAGCGGGCGTCGGGCACGCCGGTGGCGGTCAACTCGGAGGTGGCGCGATCCAGGGCCGCACGCACGGTGCGCGCCGGTTGCGGGCTCGGTGTGGGCACAGCTTACAGTTCCCCCAGATAGGCGGCCTGATCGTGGGCGGTGAGGGCGTCGATGATGTCGTCGAAGCCGTTCCCCTCCATCAGTTGATCGAGCTTGTGCAGGGTAAGGCCGATGCGGTGATCGGTAACCCGGTTCTGGGGGTAGTTGTAGGTGCGGACCTTCTCGCTGCGATCGCCGCTGCCCACCATGCTCCGGCGCGCCTCGGTCTGCTCCGCCGCGCGCTTCTCTTCCTGCGCCTGCACCAGGCGGGAACGCAGAATGGACATGGCCCGGTCCTTGTTCTTGTGCTGGGAGCGCTCATCCTGGCACTGCACCACGACCCCGGTGGGGATGTGGGTGACGCGCACGGCGGAACTGGTTTTGTTGATGTGCTGGCCGCCCGCGCCGGAAGCGCGGTAGACGTCGATGCGCAGGTCGGCGGGGTTGATTTCGACCTCGGACTCCTTGACCTCGGGCAGCACCGCGACGGTGCAGGTGGAGGTGTGGATGCGCCCCTGGGCCTCGGTGGCGGGCACTCGCTGTACCCGGTGCACGCCGGCTTCGTACTTGAGGCGTCCGTAGGCGCCCCTGCCGGTGACCTGCACCACCACTTCCTTGTAGCCGCCCATTTCCCCCTCGTTACTGCTCACCTCCATCAGCTTCCAGCCGTGGGTTTCGGCATAGCGGCTATAGGCGCGCAGCAGGTCGCCGGCGAAGATGGCGGCTTCGTCACCCCCCGCGCCCCCGCGCAGCTCCAGAAAAACGTTGGCGTGATCGTGGGGATCCTTGGGGATCAGCAGGCGCTTGAGGCCGTCGGCGGCGTCGGCTTCGCGCGCTGCCAGTTCCTCGTATTCGAGGGCGGCCAGTTCGCGCATTTCCGCGTCGTCTGCGGCCTTCAGTTCAGCCGCATCGCCCATCTGGCGGAGAATGTCCTCGTACTCGGCAAACGCCTGCACCACATCCTCGATCTCCGCCGCCTCCCGGGCGTATTCGCGGTAACGGCCGGGGTCGGCGGCTACCACCGGATCGGCCAGGCGGTCGGTGAGTTCGCGGTGTTTTTCGGCAATGTTCAGGAGCTTGTCCATCAAGCCCCCGGACAGGCTGCCCTTGACGCCGGCGGTCACCGGGACGCTCCGCAGGGGAGAGCGATTACTGTTTCTGGTAGCGCTTCTTGAAGCGCTCCACACGTCCCTCGGTATCCATGATCTTCTGGGTACCGGTGTAGAACGGATGGCAGTTGGAACAAATTTCCACCTGGATCGACGCGGTGGTCGAACGGGTGGCGAATTCGTTGCCACAGGCACAGTGGGCCTTGGCTTCCTGATAGTCGGGGTGAATACCTTCCTTCATGGCGCGCGCGCTCTCCAAAAGAGAAAAAAGAGGGCACGGATCCTGGCCAACACATGGGGGACCCGTGAGAACCGGGTATTCTACCACCCTCTTGGCTTAAATGCCAGTTGTCCACAGGTGGGGATTTTCAGGCCGGCTCCCGGTGCAGGGTAAAGTGGCCATTCTCGCAGCCCAGCCAGGTGAAATGGCGGATCCAGTCGCCCAGATTGGCATAGAAACAGGGGCGTCCGCCCACGGTTTCCTCCAGCATTTCCGGGTGGTGGCAGTGGCCCAGAACCACGCCGTCGAAGCCTTCCGCCCAGCGGGCGCGGGAAAATTCCGCAAACCGGGGCGGCAGGTGGGAGGCGTAGTCCTCGGTGTAGTGCTTGTCCTCGGCAAACGGGCGGGCGATGCGCAGCACCGTTTCTGGATGTACGGTGCGGGAGGCCACGCGCAGGGGAAGGGAGCGCAACGCGCCGCGCAGGAACCGGTATCCCCCGTCGGTTTCGTCCACCAGATCACCGTGGGCCAGGTACAGGCGGCGGCTGCCGACGGTAACCTCGGCCTGTTCCGGGTAGACCGCGGCACCCAGTCGGCGGGCAAAGTACGGGGCCATGTCGATGTCGTGGTTGCCTTCCAGGTAGTGCAGCCGGGTGCCGCCCCGGGTCAGTCGCTGCAACCGCTCCACAATGGGCTGATAGCGCGCGGGAACGCTCGAGAAACCCATCCAGAAGGCGAAGAAATCCCCAAGGATGAACAGGTCGGGCAGGCCGCTCAAACGGTCCAGGAATTGGGCCACTCGCCGGTAATTGGCGTCTTCGGGAAACGCCAGGTGGGCGTCGGAAAGGAATACGGCGTGCGGAGTGTGCATGGGGGGAGGGTAGGAGGCCCACCCCCGCCGGTCAAGTGGGTGCAACGCGCACGGGTGCTCCGCGCACGGCGGTAATGGCTGAAGGGCAGGGTAGCGCGGTCGATAATCCGGTGCGGAACGAAGAACGCCACGGGCAACGCCACTTCGCTTTGCGATGTTTTTATGACGATCCGGCCTACGCGGGGACTCCCGCGTTATCCGCAGGGTGGCGGCCCTTCAGACAAACTAAACGGGCGATCCCTTCGAATCCCGTAGCGGGCCGTGCCCGTTAGCGGTTCATGTTGTCGAGGAATTCGCGGTTGTCCTTGGTGCGCATGAGCTTGTCGAGGAGGAATTCCATGTTCTCGACGGTGTCCTTGGGGGACAGCACCTTGCGCAGGATCCACAGCTTGTTGAGGTCTTCCGCCGGGATGAGCAGTTCCTCCTTGCGGGTGCCGGAGGTGGCGATGTCGATGGCCGGGAACACACGTTTGTCGGCCAGGCGGCGGTCCAGGTGGACCTCCATGTTGCCGGTGCCCTTGAACTCCTCGAAGATCACCTCGTCCATGCGGCTGCCGGTATCCACCAGGGCGGTGGCCATGATGGTGAGGCTGCCGCCGCCCTCGATGTTGCGGGCGGAGCCGAAGAAGCGCTTGGGGCGATGCAGGGCGTTGGAGTCCAGACCGCCGGAGAGGATCTTGCCGGAGGACGGCATTACCGCGTTGTAGGCGCGGGCCAGACGGGTGATGGAGTCGAGCAGGATGGCCACGTCGTGGCCGTGCTCCACCAGGCGCTTGGCCTTTTCCAGCACCATTTCCGCCACCTGGATGTGGCGCTCGGCGGGCTCGTCGAAGGTGGAGGCCATGACTTCGGCCTTCACCTGACGCTGCATGTCGGTCACCTCCTCCGGCCGCTCGTCGATGAGCAGGACGATCAGGTAGACCTCCGGGTGGTTGGTGAGAATGCCTTTGGCGATGTTCTGCAGAAACACGGTTTTACCGGTACGTGGCGGCGCCACGATCAGGCCGCGCTGGCCCTTGCCGATGGGGGTGACCAGATCGAGCACGCGGGTGCAGTATTCCTTGGTCTCGTACTCGGTCTTGATGTGCTCCTCCGGATAAAGGGGCGTCAGGTTGTCGAACAGGACCTTGCGGTGTGCCTTTTCCGGAGCGTCGAAGTTGATTTCCGAAACCTTCAGCAGGGCGAAGTAGCGTTCACCTTCCTTGGGCTGGCGGATCTGTCCGGAAACCGTGTCGCCGGTGCGCAGGTTGAAGCGCCGGATCTGGCTGGGGGAGACATAGATATCGTCCGGTCCGGCCAGGTAGTTGTAGTCCGGGGAGCGCAGGAAGCCGAAGCCGTCCTGAAGGGTTTCCAGCACGCCGGAGCCGAAAATCTGGCCGCCGTTGGCGGTGTGCGCCTGGAGGATGGCGAAGATCAGATCCTGCTTGCGCATTCCGCCGATGTTGGTGACGCCGAGTTTTTCGGCGAATTCGGCCATTCCCTCCATGCCGAGCTGCTTGAGTTCGGTAAGGTTGAGGGATTCGGCTTCGGGGGCCGGTTTGCCTTTGTCTGCCATGAGATGGGCCTTTTTTATTCTGGGAAGGGGGGGCGTCGGGCGCCGCGATGCGGAAAGATGAGTTGTGCCGGGTGGTGCGAAGGGCCCGTGCGCAGTCCTTATGTGAATTGTCCCTTGCGGAGCAAGAACGGAACGAACACCGGAAAAAACGGAACTGGTGGGGAGGTCCCGGCCCGCACCGGGTGGCGCGGGGTTGTTCACCCTTTTACGGAAGGGGGAACCCGGCATACAGGGTGAGTTTAGTCAGATGCCGGGAGTCGTGTCAAGGGCGGCCCGCAGTGGGCTGCGGGCCGCCCTTGACACGGCTACTGGCGGTAGCGGGATTCGAGCTCGGCCAGGGACTCGTCCACCAGCTTGAGCTGGGTTTTCTCGTCCAGGGCCTTGGCCACGAACTTGCCCGCGGCCGAGACGGCCAGATCGGCGGCCAGGGCGCGCAGATCGGTGAGGGCCTTGGCGCGCTCCTGAGAAATGGCCCGCTGGGCATCGGCGGTGATGCGGTCCGCCTCCTCCTTCATGCGGTTCTCGTTGGCGGCCAGAAGCTGGGCGGCCTTTTCCTGGGCCTTGGCCAGCACCTCGTCGGCCTGGGCCTTGGCGGCCTTCAGGTTGGCCTCGTGCTCCGCCTTCAGCTTCTCCGCGTCCTGGCGCTGCTTTTGGGCAGACTCCAGATCCTCGCGAATGCGCTGCTGGCGGCTCTCCATGATCTCGGTCAGGCCGGGCAGGGCAAACTTCCACAGGATGCCGAGCAGGAACAGGAACGAGACCGCCGACCAGAACAGGGTGGGCGTCAGAAATTGTGCGTCGAACTGCGGCATGGTCGCCTCCGCCTTATGTTTGGGGGCTTAGGCCTTGCCGAAGATCAGGAACACGACCACCAGGGCGTACAGGGCGACCGCCTCGGTGAGGGCGAAGCCGATCCACAGGTACTTGCCGACACGGGGTTCGGCTCCCGGCTGGCGGGCAACCGCCTCGATCATCTTGCCGAACACGTAACCGATGCCCACGCCGGACCCGGCCACGCCCGCGGCGGCCATACCCATACCAATCAGAGCTGCTGCACTGGCGTCCACTAGCCTTCCTCCTTCAATTTGCCGTCAACCGGCAGAATCCACAAAAAACCAAAAATCCAAAGTTCCGTCCCCTAGTGGGCCGGGTGTTCCGCATCCCCCAGGTAAACACAGCTGAGCATTACGAAGATGTAGGCCTGAATGAAGGCGATGAATACCTCCAGCACGTTGATCGCCACGCTGAACAGGAACGGCACCCATGCGGCCCATGCCGGGATGGTGATGACCAGTCCGAACATCACGGCCAGAATGGTGTGGCCCGCGGTCATGTTGGCGAACAGACGTACGGCGAGCGACACGGGGCGGGCGATCTGGCTGATGATCTCGATGGGGATCATGAGTGGGATCAGCCACCCGGGCGTGCCGCCGGGGACAAGAATTTTCAAAAAGCCGAAGCCGTGCTTGCCAAACCCCACCAGCAGGCTCATCAGGTAAACGGCCACGGCCAGCAGGCCGGTGACGAACAGCTGGCTGGTGACGGTAAACGAGCCGGGGATCATGCCCAGCAGGTTGCAGAACAGCACGAAGAAAAACAGCGCGGTCAGGAACGGGACGTATTTTTTGCCCTCGGCCCCCATGTTGTCCACGGCGATGTCGCGCACGAACTCGATGCCCCACTCCACCAGGTTCTGCACGCCGGAGGGGATCATTTTGGGGGCGCGGGAGGCGATGATGAACAGGGCGGACACCAGGGCCACGGTAATCCACATCCAGATCACCCCCTGGCTGATGGAAATATCCAGGCCGCCCAGGTGGAGGTCCACCACGTTGTGCAGCTCGAAGTGGTGCATCGGGTTGGGCATGCCCCCCTCCGCGTGTCCGGTGCTGCCGTGTACAGGTTCGCTCACGTCGATCTTCCGTTTCCCTAGTCCCTGCGGTCGCTTCCGTCGGGGGATTCGTCCGCCTTACCCTCTTTTTCCGGCGCCGCCACCGGCTGACCCATCTGATTGGCTAGGCGCATCACGTTGCGGATTCCCGCTGCGCTGCCGATGATGAAGCCCACCAGTGTCAGCCACGGGGTGGTGCCGAGTTTTTTGTCGGCCAACATCCCCAGGCCGGCACCGATAAAGGTGGCCACCACGAGCTCAATGCCGATACGCATCGCCATCCCGAGCCCGCTTTGAACATCTGCCCCTCGTTTTGAGATGGTAACACCCGTCACAAGTAGCGGTTCAGCCGGAAAGCGGCAATTTATACCGTTCTCCACCCGCCGCTGTCAACCGATGGCGGCTTTACTTCGTGGGCTTTTTGCGCGGATAATTTGCGCTCCCGCCGCCGGATGGAAGGCCGCCGGGGCGATTTCATCCCGCCAACCCGAAAAAAGAAATATTACCCGCCATGTCTGAAGTCCGTGTCCGATTCGCCCCCAGCCCCACCGGATTTTTGCATGTGGGAGGGGTGCGCACCGCCCTGTTCTGCTGGCTGTTCGCCCGTCATCATCAGGGAAAATTCATCCTGCGCATCGAAGACACGGATCGGGAGCGCTCCACCCCGGAGGCCATCGAACTGATCCTGGACGGCATGCGCTGGCTGGGGCTGGACTGGGACGAGGGCCCGTTTTATCAGACGGAACGGTACGCCCTTTACCGGCAGGGGGTGGACAAATTGCTGGCCGACGGCACCGCCTACCGGTGTTACTGCACCCAGGAGGAACTGGAGGCCATGCGCGAGAAGGCCATGGCCGAAAAGCGCCCGCCGCGTTACGATCGTCGCTGCCGGGAGCGCACCGACCACCCGGACCAGCCGCACACCATCCGCTTTGCCGCCCCCACCGAAGGGCAGACCGCGGTGGACGACCTGATTCGCGGGCGGGTGGTGTTCGAGAACAGCCAGTTGGATGACCTGATCATCGCCCGTTCCGACGGCACGCCAACCTATAACTTCTGCGTGGTGATGGACGATGCCGACATGCGCATCACTCACGTGATTCGCGGGGACGACCACCTGAACAACACGCCGCGGCAGGCGGTGATGTATCAGGCACTGGGGTACGAACTGCCCAAGTTCGCGCACCTGCCGATGATTCTGGGGCCGGACAAGAAAAAGCTTTCCAAGCGCGACGGCGCCGCCAGCGTCGCCGACTACCGGGAGGAGGGGCTGCTGCCGTCGGCCATGGTCAACTATCTGGCGCGGCTGGGCTGGTCCCACGGCGATCAGGAGGTGTTCACCGTGGACGAACTGATCGAAAAGTTCAGCCTGGACGCAGTGGGCAAGAGCGCGGCGGTGTTCGACCGGGACAAGCTGTACTGGATCAACGGCCAGCATATGAAGACCGCCGACCCGCTGCCGGTGATGGCGCGCGCCGAGGCGCGGCTGGCGGCCGAGGGAATCGCCATTCCTGTTGATATCACCGACCCATGGCGCCGCCATCTGTACGGGGCGTGCGTGGAGCGGTGCCGCACGGTGACCGAACTGGCGGCGATGATCGCGCCGTTCTATACGGACGGGGTGGAGATCGACGCGGAGGGCACTGCAAAGGCCTTCAAGGGAGAGCCGGACCCGGTGCTGGAGCAGGTGGCCGACAAGCTGGCCACCCTGGAGGTATTCGACCCGCAGACCATCGAGGCGGCGTTTGTGGACCTGATGGAGGCCACCGAACTGAAGCTGGGCAAACTGGCGGGTCCGGTGCGCGCGGCGGTCACTGGCCGGGCGGTGTCGCCGGGCATTTATGACGTGCTGGCGCTGCTGGGGCGTGAGCGCTCGCTGGCGCGCATTGCCGCCGCTCGCGCGTGGCTGGCGGCGCGCGGCTGACCTTCCGGAAAACTTAAGGGACGGGCGGAGCGGACAGGTCCAGGGGGGTGGCTGGCACCGAAAACCCGGAGGCGCGCGGATGGCCGCCGCCGCCAAAGCGTTGCGCCACCTCGGACACGTCGATGCCGCCATCGCGGGAGCGCAGTGAGTAGTACCGTCTGCCGTCCGCCTCGTACCAGGCCACGCCGAAGGGGCGCCTCTCGGCCAGTTGGCCCGCCACTTCCGACTGCAGGGTCGGGGTGTTGGCGCACAGCACCTTGTGCCCGTCGAGTACGATTTCGGTGGCGGTGCTCACCACAACGTCCACCACGCCCTGCTGATAGCGCAGGATGGCATCCCCCTCGGTGGCCAGTGCCGGTTTGGCCGTGGGCCAGTGGTCGGCCCACTCCGACCAGCGGGAAAACTCGAACGGGTAGCCGCGCAGGGCGCAGGTGATCTCCCGCGAATCGGGCAGTTTCCAGGTCCACAGATCCTTGTCCTGCACATAGGCCAGCAGTTCGGGCAGGTCGGTGTCCGGGTGAAAGTGCCGCCAGGCCAGAACGGCGCCGGAGCGGGTCATGTCGAAGGTGCAGAAATCGAGTCCGGCCAGATTTTCCTGGGCGGTCTTGTGGTGGTCCACCACCCGCAGCGAGGCGGCCCGTTCGGCCATGTCCAGCAACACGTCGCGCCGGTAGGAAAAGTCGAGGATGGTGACCGCCTTGCCGGTCACGTCGGGGGGCGGGTTGCCGTGGGTTACCGGGCGGTACTCGGCGGCATCGCCAAACCGGCGCCAGGCGGCCCAGGCGGCGCCGAAGCCGTCGATGCAGTCGTCGTGATAGAGGATCAGTGGTGGTGCGGACACGGCATGCTCTTCCCAAGTCTCCCCCCGGGAACGGGGGAAGTCGGATATAATACACGGCTATAACAAGTTCCGTGAGGCGGGCCGTGGTGGCCCGCCGCCCGATAACGATACCCCCGGACATCCGGTTTCACCAGCAATGACCCAGCCGACCACCGAACAGATGGCGCGCGAGGTGGCCAAGCGGCGCACCTTTGCCATCATCAGCCACCCCGACGCCGGTAAAACCACGCTCACCGAAAAGCTGCTGCTGGCCGGGGGCGCGATTCAGCTCGCCGGTGAGGTGAAGGCCCGCAAAGCCCTGCGCCACGCCCGTTCCGACTGGATGAAGGTGGAGCAGGAACGCGGCATCTCGGTCACCAGTTCGGTGATGCGCTTCGATTTTGGCGGCTGTGCGGTGAATCTGCTGGATACGCCGGGCCACGAGGATTTTTCCGAGGATACCTACCGGGTGCTGACCGCCGTGGACAGCGTGTTGATGGTGATCGACGTGGCCAAGGGGGTGGAGGAGCGCACCGACAAGTTGATGCAGGTGTGCCGCATGCGCAACACCCCGGTGATGACCTTAATCAACAAGTTGGACCGCGAGGGCAAGGAGCCGCTGGAACTGTTGGAGGAGGTGGAGTCCCGCCTGGGGATTCACTGCGCCCCGATCACCTGGCCGGTCGGTACCGGGCAGCGCTTCAAGGGCACTTACAACCTGCTGACCAACACGCTGCATCTGTGGAAGCGGGCCGGAGACGGCCGGGTGCAACAGGACGTCGCCATTGCCCTGGATGACCCGAAACTGGCGGACCTGATTGGCGGCGACGAGGCCACCCTGTTGCGCGAGGAGGCGGAACTGGTGACCGGCGCCACCGAGCCGTTCGATCTGGAGGCCTATCGTGAAGGGCTGCAGACCCCGGTGTTCTGGGGCAGTGCGATTCAGAATTTCGGCGTGCGGGAGATGCTTTCCTTCTTCGTGAAGAATGCCCCGGCCCCGTCAGAGCGGGAGGCGGTGGAGCGCACTGTGGCGCCCACCGAGCCGGAATTTTCCGGCTTCGTGTTCAAGATTCAGGCGAATATGGACAAGATGCACCGGGACCGCATCGCCTTCGTGCGCATTTGCTCCGGACGCTACGAGCGGGGCATGAAGCTGCGCCACCACCGGTTGGGGCGCGATGTGGCGATCAACAACGCCACCGTGTTTCTGGCCCAGGAGCGGGAAACCGTGGAGGAGGCGTGGCCGGGGGATATCGTCGGCATCTACAATCACGGCACCATGAAGATCGGCGACACCTTCACCCGCAAGGAGCCGCTCAAATTCACCGGCATCCCCCATTTTGCCCCGGAACTGTTCCGCCGCTTTGTGCTGACCAACCCGATGAAGGCCAAGGCGCTGGGCAAGGGGCTGGCGCAGCTGTCCGAGGAGGGGGCGGTGCAGTTGTTCACGCCAATCGCCGGGGGCGGTTACATTCTGGGCGCGGTGGGGGCGCTGCAGTTCGACGTGATCCTGTCCCGCCTGAAGGAAGAGTATGGCGTGGAAGGGCTGTTTGAAGCGGTCAGCTACGGCACCGCCCGCTGGGTGCATGCGGAGCCGAAGGAGCTGGCTCGCTTCATCGAGCGCAACAAGAACAACCTGACCGAGGACGGGGAAGGCAAGCTTACCTATCTGGCGGACAGTGTCTGGTCCCTGAAGCGCATCGAGGAAGCGTGGCCCGAGGTGGAGTTCCGCGCCACCGAGGAACTGGCCTGAGGGCCGTTCCCGGGCGCGTTAAAAAATCCCCGCTTCCCGCTGCAATCCGCGCACATAGGCGATGATGGCGGTCACCTCCTCGGTGTTGGCTCCACCGATCTGCGGCATATCCCCGAATTTCCAGTGGTGGGCGCGTACCCCGTTGGCGGCGGCGCGGTAGAAGGCCACGTCCGGGTGGTGACCCGGCTCATAGACCTTGTGCACCAACGGCGGCCCCTGATTGGTACCAGTGGCGCGTTCCCCGTGGCAGCGTTGGCAGTGGGTCTCGAACAGGGCCTGCCCGTTGGCCGGGATGGCTCGGGCACCAGCGGCCCCGGCGGGAGGGGCGTCGGATTTGCTGCAGGCGGCTGCGGACAGGGTCAACATCGCGGCGGCGGCAATCGCCGCCATGCGCGGCATGCGGGTGCGGGTGGTAAGTGTCATTGGTCGTCGGTTCCTAATTCGAGGGCGCCCTGGCGGGCGGCCCGGCTTGATGTGCCGGCGGGGCATGCTTACAATGGCAACTCCGGCAACAAACATAATGTGTACGTGACCTAACATGCCCAAAAAGATCTCTCCGGAGCAACAGAAAAAAGAAGCCAGGCGGGCCTTGATCATCTGGATCCTGGCCACGGCGTTCTTTATTTTCTCCCTGGTGTTCTACGTCTACCGGGAATATTCGTGATGTGGAGGCGCGGCCGGTGAAGTATCCAATCCATACCGCCCTGTTGCTGCTGTTTTTTGCCGGGATCATCGTCACCGCCATTTATGACGACGTGATCTACCCCATGGACGACGGGATCATTTCCATCGGCATGGTGGTGCTGTTTGTGATTACGCTGGGCACGCTGGTTTCCCGTGCCCAGAAGGACGAGCAGCGCAGGAAAAAGGCCAACCGGGAATCCGCCGGCTGACGCGTCCCCGTCCTTCCGGGGCCGTGCGTCACACGCCCTCCGGGCTCAGTCCATATTGCCGAAGTCTTCCGGCTTCAGGTTTTCCAGCCACTGCTCGATCTCGCCGGTGCGGTTGCGGGTGAGCACGCCGCTCTCCACGAACACCGGGCATTCGGTGCGCAGGGCCAGGGCGATGGCGTCCGACGGCCGGGCGTCCACGGTGACCTCGCCGTCCCCGTGCAGCAGGTGAATTTTTGCAAAGAAGGTGTTTTCCACCAGATCGGTGACCACCACGCTGAGCACCCGGGCACCCAGGGTTTCGATCACGTCCCGCAGCAGGTCGTGGGTCATGGGGCGCGGGGTTTCCACGTGTTCCAGCGCCAGACCGATGGCGTTGGCCTCCGGCTTGCCGACCCAGATCGGCAGCAACTCTTCGTCGCTGCCCTCCTCGTCGGGGCGAAGCACCACGATATATGCCTGATTGTAGGGATCCACCATCAATCCCTGAATCCGGACCTGGACAATCGCCATGGGAAGATCCTTTCGTCCCGGCGGCCGACCGCGGAATGGTCGCCGCGCGCGACCGGAAAAACTGTTCAATGGAGCCACTCTAACACGGAACCAGACGGTGCGGAAGCGGCCTCGCAGTAACCTTCTCCGGCGCTTGTGCCGGGCGGCGGGAAGCGGCTAGACTCTGCGCGCGACACACTTTTTGTTTTCCACACGAGGCGCATCATCGTGGACGAGATCGAAGCGGGCAAGGCGGCGTTTTTGAGCATGCTGGCGGAACTGGATCCGCGGGTGCAGACGGTGATTCCCTCCCGCGCCACCGACGACAGGTTTCTGATTGCCCTGTCCCGGGGTGGCAGCCGGGTGTTCATTACCGTGGCCGAGGACGACCTGATCGACCTGGAGGCGGATGCGGACGTGGCCACCGAGGTGCGCGGGCAACTGGAAGAGGCCCTGGAAGGACTGGGGGAGTGATCCGATGAGCGGGGTCAAGCAGCGTCTGGCCGACATGGGGGTTGTCCTGCCGCCGTGCCCGGTGCCGTTGGGGGCCTATCTGCCGGTGCTGGTGGCCGACGGGCTGCTGTTTACCAGCGGCATGCTGCCGCTGGTGGACGGTCAGCTGGCCTGCACCGGACGGGTGGGGCAGGAGCGCACCATCGAGGAGGGCGCCGAGGCCGCGCGCCTGTGCGCCCTCAATGCGGTTGCGGCGCTGGCCGCCCATCTGGGAGGGGTGGCCGAGCTGGACCGGGTGGCGCGTATCGTCCAGGTGCAGGGGCATATTCTGTCCGCTCCGGGGTTCGAGGATCAGCCCCAGGTGTTGAACGGCGCCTCCGAGTGGCTGGCGGCGGTGTTT